>CACMRC010000003.1 GCA_902615975.1 uncultured Pelagibacteraceae bacterium | reverse complement strand
CTTTTATCATGAAGTTTTTAGATAATTCTCTTGATAAACCCCACATTAGATTTTGCATACCACCAAGCTCAGGTGGGAATGATCTAGTAACAATTAGATACATTAATCATACTTCCATTTAATACTACAGCCTGCGCTAGGTATTTGATCTTTAGGACCTTTTCCAGTTTCAGCTATTTGTCTCATAGCTGTAAGCAAATCACTTTCTCCGTCTTTAACTGGAATAAACTTTTTAAGTTCTCTTAATCGTCCTCGGTATTGAAGTTCTAGATTTTTGTTATAGCCAAAGAAATCTGGAGTACATACAGCATCATATGCTTTAGCAATTTCTTGAGTTTCATCATGTAAGTAAGGAAAATTGAAATGATTTTCATTTGAAAACTTGATCATGTTATCAAATGAGTCGTCTGGATAATTAACAAAGTCATTTGAGCAGATAGCAACTGAGTTGATACCAATTTTGTTTAATTCACTACAATCTTCTACTAATTCTTTTGTAATAGCTTTTACATATGGACAATGATTGCAAATGAACATTATTAAAGTTCCATTTTCACCTTTGATATCATTTAAGGATAGAATTTTATTTTCTGTTGATTTTAATTCAAATGGAATAGCTTTTTGACCAAAATCACATATTGGAGTTTGTATGGGCATAATGTAAAATATATAGATTATGTTTTATGATTTAAAAGATAAAAAACCAAAAAACTCTGGCGAAAATTGGGTAGCACCTAATGCAACCATAATAGGGGACGTTACTTTAGAAAAAAATACAAGTATTTGGTTTAATGCAGTTCTTAGAGGAGATATTGAAAATATTCATATTGGTGAGGGATCTAATGTACAAGATGGAAGTGTATTACACACAGATCCCGGATGTCCTTTAAAAGTAGGAAAAAATGTTACCGTTGGCCATTTAGTTATGCTTCATGGATGTACTATAGGAGACAATAGTTTGATTGGGATCGGCGCTGTAATACTTAATAAAGCTAATATTGGAAAAAATTGCATCATTGGAGCGAAAGCTTTAATTACAGAAAATAAAGAAATTCCAGATAATTCTTTAGTTGTTGGTTCACCTGGAAAAATAATTAGAGAAGTTACTGAGGAAGAAAAAAAAGCAGTATTTGAAAATACAAAACATTATCAAGATAATTGGAAAAAATATTCAAAATCAATTTTTTAGAGGAGATAAATGCCAGCAGGGTATGTAATAGCACAATTGAAAATAACTAATCCTGAGAATTACAAAGAGTATGTTGAAAAGGTTACTCCACTTGTAAAAAAATTTGGTGGAGAATTTTTGGTAAGAGGTGGTGAATTCCAAATTTTTGATGGCGAGACAAAATTTCCTAGAATAATTGTTCTTAAATTCTCTAGTTATGAAAAAGCATTAGAATGGTATAATTCTGAAGAGTACAAACCAATAAAGCAAATTAGACTAGATAATTCTGAAGGTACAAATATAATTATTAAAGGTGTATGAAAAAAATATTTTTAATTTTAATTGTTACACTATTTAGTTCATCAATTTTTGCTTCTGATGATAAACCAGGTAGATTCTTTGAAGATCAACCAGATGTAAATGATGATTATCAAATCCATTTTATCTATCTTCTAGCAAAAAAAACCAAAGATAAAGAAAGAGATATAAACGGTTGGATAGAAAAAGAAGTTAAAAAAATAGATGATTTATTTTTCAAAATGACTGGAGATAAGCAAAGATTAAAATTTGATTATCGAAAAGATGGTAAGCTTGATATTTCATTCGCAAGATTGGATCGTAAGGCAAGAAAAGGTGGGTGGAATGTAAATTATCCAGATTATTATTTGCAAAAACAAGGATTTAATAATCCTAAAAAATTGTATTTTTCTTTTACTGACGCATCAAGTGGTGATGGAGGTCAAATGGGACCTCATCATGGATATTTATTTATTAAAAGAGCCTCTGGCCAAATAACAAAAATTTCAATCCATGAATTGCTGCATGGTAATGGGTTTGCTATGCCTTGTACCAAAGGAGTTAAAGACGGAGCTCATTTAAGCACAGGTATTCTTAGTCATGATCTATCTGCAAAATTTGGTAAAGCAGTTTATGATCATAAAGATCCAACCTGTCCTGATTTAAAAGACTCTGTTTATTTAACACCAACATCTGAAACACCATTCGATCCGTTACAAATTGCATGCGCATTAGGCCAAAAGAAAAGAGGTCAGCCACCAGGAAATTATGAAATACCAGCTCGATATACACACAAGAAATTACTCAAAGGTAGAAAAAATGAGTGGTGTACTTATAAATTAACCGAGTATGCTAAAGAAGATTGGTTTAAGAAGTGGAAAAAATAATATTTTATTTAATTAAATAAGAGATCATTGACTGAATAAACTATCAATCCAATTATTATTACGAATAAAATTAAAAAAGATAATTGTCCACTTAATCTTGATTTAATTTTAGTTTTACCCTCTTTAAATTTTTTAAAATGAATACTTCCAAATCTCATTACAGCCAATCCTAAAATTATAAGAAATGCTGTGAATATATATCCAGTGACCATCTATGGAACTAACCAGGTGTCTTTATTGTTTTCCAAATTAAACTTTGCTCTTCGGTGGCCTTTAGCTGCTAAGTAAAGCCATTCTATAGATTTAATCTTACACTGAATGACAGTAAAGTTTTTGTAACCTTCTTCACTTTGTTCTTTAGTGTAATCAAAATTGTCTAACTCTGGTTTTAGTCCAGAAGTTGGTAGGTCAGACTCAGTTCCAGGACCATTATCTACTAAATAACATTTTCTACTAATATGTTGGGTTCTAGACCAAGATTCTTTTGTTACATCATTATTGTGATTAACAGTGCATTCAACTTTTAATCTTACCTGTATTTTTTCATCTTTATCGTAAAACAACATTGCAGCATTTTTATTCGCTTTCAATTTTTCAATTTTATCTGACCTGATATCACTATGATATTGGACAAGATTATTTGATTGATCAGATTTTCTAAGAACTACAATTCTTCCATCTAGATCAGATTGATTACCACAAATAAAAACTGGTATTCGAAAAGGAGAACTTCTATCTTTAACAGCATTATCTAACATCGACCAAATTTTTTTTTTGATCTCTGCAAAGTCCTCGTAATAAGGAACTGTATCCGTCACAAATATTATTTTTTCTTTTTTAATCTAGCAATCAAACCTGAGCTATCCCAACGATTACCACCCATTTCTTGAACTTCAGCATAATAACCATCAATAATTTCTGTTATAGGAACAGGTGAACCATTTTTTTTTGCTTCCTCGATTGCAATTTTTAGATCTTTTCTCATCCAATCAATAGCAAAACCATAATCAAACTTATCATCGGTCATAGTTCGGTATCTATTTTCCATTTGCCAAGATTGTGCTGCACCTTTAGATATTGTTTCCATAACTTTATCCATATCTAAACCGGCGTTTATTCCAAAATTAATTGCTTCAGATAAACCTTGGACTGTTCCAGCAATACACATTTGGTTCATCATCTTTGTTAACTGACCACTTCCACAAGGACCAATTAATTTTACTTTTTTACTGTAACAATCAATTACAGGCTCAGCTTTTTTAAATACTTCCTCATCACCACCTACCATTACTGTTAGTATTCCACCCTCAGCACCAGCTTGTCCTCCTGAGATAGGAGCATCTAAAAAACTAAACCCTTTATCATTTGCTTTTTTATTTAATTCCCTTGATACTTCTGCAGATACAGTTGAGTTGTCAATAAAAATAGATCCAGCTTTTGCTGTGTTAAATAATCCATTTGCCCCAGTTGCTACTTCTCTTAAATCATCGTCATTACCAACACATGTAAAAATGAAATCAGCACCATCTGCAGCCTCCGCAGGTGTATTGGCCATTTTGCCCTTATATTCACCAATCCATTTTTCAGCTTTAGATTTAGTTCTATTAAAAACAGTTACATTGTGTCCGGCTTTTGATATATATCCAGCCATTGGGTAACCCATAACCCCAAGACCTATGAAAGCAACATTACAAGTCATAATTTTTTTCTATGTTTAAAAGTTTAAGTTTAAAAGTAATTGTATTTGGTTTTATTTTTACATTTTTTTCAAGTTTTGGACAGAGTTTTTTTCTTGGTTTGTTTAATTCTAGTATTAGAGATGCTTTATCAATTACACATGGACAATTTGGCTCAATTTATGCATCAGCAACTTTATTAAGTAGCATTGTTTTAGTTTGGATTGGAAAAAAAATTGATGATGTAAATATACTAAAATTTGCATCTTACGTAATAATTTTTCTATCCGCTTCTTGTTTTATATTTTCAAAAATTTCATCTGTTATTTTTTTATTTATAGGAATTTTCTTAATGCGTTTAGCTGGACAAGGTTTATCAAGTCATACAGCCACAACAACTATATCTCGTTTTTTTGAAAAAAATAGAGGTAGGGCTTTAAGTACAGGTTGGTTAGGTTTGTCATTAGCTGAATTTATAATGCCAGTTTTAATTGTTTTCTTGTTAACTTTTATAGAATGGAGAGATATTTGGGTTTCAATTTCTATTTTAGTTATACTTGTTTTGCCTGTTGCAACATTTATTTTAGTTAAAGATGTTAAGCTTGATACTAGAGAAGAATCCAAAATAGAAGAAAACAATAAAGAAATTAAACAATGGAAAAGAATAGAAGTTTTAAAAGATTATCGATTTTATATTATTTGTATGACGATGTTAGCAATGCCATGGATTGCAACAGGATCTTTTGTCTATCAATCTTTTATATCTTCGTCTAAAGAGTGGGGACCTTATGTTATTGCGCAATCATTTATGGCATACTCAATTTTATCAGTGATTACTCTTTTTATATCTGGTTTTTTAATTGATAAATTTTCAAGTAGAAAATTATTAATTTATATGAATATCCCACTTTTTTTTGGCACTGTGGTTCTCTACTATTTTGATGCACCGATTTCCTCTTTTGTATTTTTTGGTTTAGTGGGGGTCACGAATGGTTTGGCAAACGTACTTGGTTCTTCAACTTGGGCTGAGATTTATGGTGTCAAATATATTGGATCTATAAAGGCTTTAACAACTGCACTGATGGTGTTTGCAACAGCTTTTGGTACAGCTTTATTTGGATTTTTGATTGATATTGGTTTTTCAATTGAACACATAGCTCTTGTTTCTGGAAGCTACATCTTTGGCTCAATTATTCTCCTTTATTTTGTAAAAAATAAGCTAAACCCTAAATATTTATAAAATAGCCCTTGATTTTTAAAGACTCACTGTGTAGATACTCCGCATGGCACGAGTTACAGTAGAAGATTGCATAGATAAAGTGGAGAGCCCTTATGAATTAGTGCTTGTTGCTAAAGAGAGAGCTACTCAACTTAATGCAGGAATAGAACCTACAATTGATAGAGATAACGACAAAAATACTGTTATTTCATTAAGAGAGATTGCCGAAGAAAAAATTAAAGTTTCAGATTTAACTGATAGTGCTGTTTATAAACTTAGAAAACATGTTGAACAAGTTGATGATAGTGCTGAGGATGATGAAGAAGTAGGTGATGATTTTGAAAATCTTTACAAAGGTGAAATTTCAAAAAGTGGTACGCCAATTTTACCATCTAAAAGAGCAAGAAAGACACCTGAAAAAATTCAAGTAACAAAAGAAGATTTGGCTGAGCTATCTGAAACAGCTACAGCAGAAGTTGATAATTCAGTAGGAGAAGAAACGATGAATGAGCAAGGAGAAGTTTCTTTAGATGAAGTATCAGAATCAGAAAACCAAGAAGCAGATGTATCTTCAGACGACACTGAAGCTTCAAACTCATAAAAAAATAATATAAAGTTATACCATGAATAGGAAAGTATCAGTTGCTCCTATGATGGATTGCACAGATCGTCATGAACGATTTTTTCTAAGATTAATATCCAAAAACACTCTTCTTTACACTGAGATGGTAGTCGATGAAGCTATAAATAGAGGAGATAAAAAAAAGTTATTGGAGTTTAATATTAAAGAGAAACCTGTAGCACTTCAATTAGGAGGCTCTTCTCCAAAACTTTTAGCTGAAGCCACTAAAGTAGGAGAAGATTTTGGTTATGATGAAATTAATCTAAACTTAGGTTGTCCTAGTAAAAAAGTTGAAAAAAATAGATTTGGTGCTTGTTTAATGAAAGAGCCAAATTTAGTGGCAGATTGTTTAAGTAAAATGCAGTCATTTACAAAACTACCAGTAACTATAAAAACAAGAATTGGTTACGATGATGTAGAAGATTATGAAAATTTACATAGTTTTATTTCTACCTTAAAAGCAACTGGAGTTAAAACTTTTATCATTCATGCAAGAAAAGCAATGTTAGGTAAATTTACACCTAAGCAAAACTTAAATATTCCTCCTCTAAAATACGAATATGTTTATAAATTAAAAAAAGATTTTCCTAATGAAGAAATCATTATTAATGGAGGAATAACTTCAGTAGATGAAATAAAGCCTCATTTAGAAAAAACAGATGGTGTAATGATTGGAAGGGCCGCATATCATACCCCTTATTTGTTAGCAGATATTGAAAGAGAAATATTTAATAATGAAGATGTGCCAAGTAGACAAGATGTGATTGAACAACTCATTCCTTATGTTAAGGAAGAATTAAAAAAAGGAACAAGATTGAATCAAATTATGAGACATACTCTTGGTTTATTTCATGGTCAAACAGGTGCAAGTTATTGGAAAAGATATTTAAGTGAAAACATGTGTGTGAGAGATGCTGATGTGAAAAAAATTGATCACATCATGGATAAAATTAAATATAACAATGTAGATACTAGAGTAGGACAGTCTGCTTAATTCAATTCTAACAAACGAATACAGTTATATTATTTTATTAATGGCTTTAACGGCTATTCCAGTAGGTTTTGTGGCTGGATTATTTGGTATAGGTGGAGGGTTAATAACTGTTCCTTTTTTATATTTTATTTTTGGTTCTTTAGAAATTGATCCTCAATATGTAATGCATCTTGCTGTTGGAACTTCTTTTGCAATCATAATACCAACCTCTACAGTTTCAGTTTTAACACATCATAAATTTAAAGCAGTTGATTTTGATATTGTAAAGAATTACGGTCTTTTTGTTGTACTAGGAGTGATTGTTGGAACTGCTTTTGCAGCTTCTCTAAAAACCAAATCTTTGGTTTTATTTTTTTCTATAATGATCTTATTTTTAGGAATTTACTTACTTTTAATAAAAGAAAAGGAGCAAAACATAATTGTTAAAATGAAATTACATTTAAAAGTAATTCTTGGTTTTCTTGTTGGGTTTATATCTGCTCCTATGGGTATAGGAGGAGCTGTAATGAATGTTCCTATCCTTAAGTTTTTTGGTTATTCAATAAATAAAGCCATTGGAAGTGCAGCAGCCATAGGTTTTCTAATTGCTCTATTTGGAGCAATAGGATTTCTTTTTTCAGGAAGTTTTTTAAATTCTAGTCTTCCACTAAGTATTGGTTTTATAAATATACCAGCCTTTTTAATTTTTATACCAATCACAACTTTCATGGCTCGAATAGGAGCTAAAACAGTTCATAGTATTGATAAAAAAAAAATTAGTAAGTTTTTTGGAATTTTTCTTTTAGTCGTTTCGATTAAATTTTTTTATGAATACTTGAAATTATAACAAGCAAAAAAAAAGAGGTGACTTCAGTCTCCCTCCATCACCTCACAAATCCAAACTAAGTGATTCTTTAAATATTTAAGAACACTTATTAGTTGAAAATGCCATTTATTAACTAATTTAAAATTAGACAATCTTAAGTTGTATAAGTCTTTAATAAAAACTCAAATTAGCCACACATAATATTTAGTGTTATTATTCAAATTGATACTTTTAAAAATGGTTTCAATAAAAGACATTAATAAAAATATTAAAAAGAATTTATTTGATCCAATAGACAAAAGTAAAAATAAGTTTTCCTCGCTTTTACAAGAATTTAAAAAAAACAAAGTTAAAAAAGATTTAGCATTAAAAAAACAATTAGAGAAAGAGAAGAAAAGAGAATTAATTTTAGAAAAAAAATTAGCGAAAAAAGCTAAAGAAGACGAGCTTAAAGAAGAAAGAAAGAAACTTCTTTTTCAAAAAAAATTAATCATTGAAAATGAAAAGCAAGAACAAAAGAATGAAGAAAAAAGACAAAAGATAGAAGCTCAAAGAATTAAAATAGAACAGAAAAAAATTAAAGACGAAGAAACTAGAAAACTTAGAGAAGAAGCAAGAAAGCTTAAAGAGGAAGATTTAAGGCTAAAAATGTTAGAAAGACAAAGAATTAGAGAAGAAAATTTTAAAATTAAAGAAGAAGAATTAAAAAATAAAGAAATTGAAGCACAAAAGAGAAGAGATGAAAAAGAAAAAGAAAGACAAGAAAAAATAAGATTAAAAGAAATTGAAAGAAAAAATAGACTTGAGGAAGAACAAAGATTAAGAGAGGCAGCCAGAAAGCTGAAATATGAGCAAGAAAAACTTAAAGAAATGGAAGAAAGATTAAGAGATCTGGAAACAGAGAGACAGCAGGAAATTCAAAGACAAATTTTAAAAGAAGAAGCTGAGCAAAGAGCCAAAGAAGAGGAATTAAGAAACAAAGAAAAAGAACTTAAAGAAGCTGAACGTGAGAGAATAAATAAAGAAAATGAAAGACGTCAAAGAGAAAGAGAATTGAAAATAGAGGAGGAAAGACAAAAAAGAATTGATGAAGAAAATGAAAGAATTCGATTAGCTGAAATAGCTCAAAAAGAGAGAATTGAAGAGGAAAATAGGCGAATGAAAGAATGGGAAAAGAAGTTTGACGAGGAGCAACGAAAAAAAGAGGAAGAATTAGTTAAAAAATTTTACAGCGATGAAGTAACAAATAAAGAAGAAAATCATTTAGACGACAATTTAGAAAACAAAACTCAGGACGAAGACGTAAAAAATTAGATATTTAAAAAAATCAATTCAGACTAGAAATAAGTCGTTATTAATATTTTGATTAGTTGCCATTACACTTTATAAATTAAATAATGATTCAAATCTTTGAAAAGGATATTACATTTATAATTACTACATTTAAAAGTGAAAAACTCATAGATAGCTGTTTAGAAAACTTACCATTAGAATCAAAAAAAATTATTGTTGAAAATAGCTCTAATTACCAAATTAAGGATTTATTGGAGAAAAAATATAATAATCTAAAATGCTATATTATGGATAGTAATTTAGGATATGGAAATGGTAACAATTATGGAATTAAAAAGTCTGATACGAGATATGTGTTTATTTTAAATCCAGATGCACAAATAAATTCAAATACAGTTCCTGACATGATAAAACAATTAGAGAATAAAAAATTTGCAATTGCAGCACCTCGCTCTTTAGAAGATACAGATGAGCATATATTTAGAACTAATGATATTATTGAAAAACATCATGTAAAGGGATTTGCCATGCTTTTAGACAAAGAGGAAATGAAAGATATTGGATTTTTTGATGAAAATATATTTTTATATCTTGAAGAGATAGATTTGTGTGAAAGAGTTCATAAGTATAAAAAAAAAATATTTTTAATAAATACCAAGGTAAATCATTTAAGTGGGCTATCCCATGGGGATAGAGAAGATATTGAAATGGAAAAAAGTAGAAATTGGCACTGGATGTGGTCTAAGTTTTATTTTAATAAAAAACACTATGGATATTTAAATGCTTTTATTAAAACTTTTCCTAATTTAATCACTTCAGTAATAAAAACACTTATTTATCTTGTAATATTTAATAATTCAAAAAGAGATATATATTTTATGAGAGTTAAGGGTTTGTTAAATTCTTATTTTTTATCAAAATCATTTTATAGACCATATGAATAAGAAACTCATTTAATTTAAATTTTTTGATCATATTCACCGATTTTTCCAGTTTTTTTTAATAAATTGTCAATAAAATCAAATATTTTTTTCTTTCTTTCATTTGACGTTGGACTTTCAGTAACAATAACTAAAGATGGTTTGTTTGAAGAAGCTCTTATAAGTCCCCAAGAACCATCTTCAAATGAAAACCTTACTCCATTAACAGTTAAGATATTATTAATAACTTGGCCATCTATTTTAGTTTTGTTTTCTTTTAAACTTTTAATTTTTTTAACTAGATCCTCAACAACAATATACTTCTCTTCATCTTTGCAAAAAGGTGCCATTGTTGGCGTCTGAAATGTGTTAGGTAGCTCACCAATAATTTCACTTATTTTTTTATTTTGATTATCTAATAAGTGACATACTTGAATTGCTGAATTGATACCATCGTCATACCCAAAACCCAATGGATGATTGAAAAAAAAATGTCCACTTTTTTCAAATCCAGCTAAAGCTTTTTCAGTGTTCACTTTCCTTTTAATATGAGAATGACCTGTTTTCCAATAAATTGTCTCGCAATTATTTTTAATTAATATTTTATCTTTTGAAAATAAACCTGTTGATTTTATATCTACTATAAATTTAGAATTTTTATGTTTGTTTGATAAATTTCTAGCAATTAGAAGACCAATTTTATCTGAATATATTTCATTACCCTTATCATCAATAACACCAACCCTATCTCCATCACCATCAAATCCGAACCCTATATCGGCATTATTTTCTTTAACTACTTTTGCTAATTCATGAAGCATTTCAAGATCTTCAGGATTTGGATTATATTTAGGAAAATTCCAATCTAGATTACAATCTAACTCTATTACTTCACATCCAATACCCTTTAGAATATCCGGAGCAAAAACACCTGCTGTTCCATTTCCACAAGCCACCACAGCTTTTATTTTTTTCTTAATTTTATTTTTACTAATTAGGTCTTCTTTATAAATTTTATCAAAATCTTTTATTTGTTTTTCATTACCTTCACCTTTTATAAATTTTTCATTTAAGGTAATTTCTTTTAATTCCGTCATTTCTTCTGGTGCATGAGTGAGTCCTTTTTTGATTCCCATTTTGACACCAGTCCAACCATTTTCATTATGACTTGCTGTAACCATAGCAACTGCATCTGCGTCTAAATTAAATTGTGCAAAATAAACCATTGGAGATAAGGATAGACCTACATCTTCAATATTACATCCGGTAGATATTAATCCTTTTTTAAGAGAAGCTTTTATTTCTTCGCTATAAGATCGATAATCATGTCCAACGATGATCCTTGGATTCTCTTTTTTAGTATGAATTTTTACTTGTGTTCCAAGTCCTCTACCAAGATTCTCGATCCCAGCTAAATTTATGTCTTTCTCATACAACCAACGAGCGTCATATTCTCTAAATCCATAAGGGTCTATTTTTATGTTTTGATTCATTAGGTATTTACTTAACCTTTTTATGTTAATTTCTTAGAAAAAATTTAATTTTTTTATTGATTATAATATTGTCGCGTTCTATAAATGTTCTGTTGTTAAAATGTTTATATAGTGTATTTACAACAAACGCCTACAACATATAGTTGTTTTCGTACTAATAACAAAATATATTAAACTTTTATGAATAAGATTCTTTCTCAGGCCCTCAAAAAAGCTGTCTCTGAATATAGCCCTGAAGTTAAAGAAGTTTCTAAAATAAATAAACCTGATCTTTTCTCACTAAATAATGAAACAGAACTATTTCAAAATGACAAAGGCATCATAATTAAAATTAATCGATCGAAAGATGCAAATCTTACAGATTTCGGTAAAGCAACTTTAAAAGATAGATATTTAGGTTTGAACGAATCTTATCAAGATTTATTTGCAAGAGTAGCAAGCACATATGCAGATGATAATTTGCACGCTCAAAGAATTTATAATTACATAAGTAATCTTTGGTTCATGCCAGCAACACCAGTTTTATCAAACGGTGGTACAAAAAGAGGTTTACCTATTTCATGTTTTTTAAATGAAGCATCAGATAGTTTAGGAGGCATTCTTGATTTATGGAGCGAGAATGTTTGGTTAGCAGCAAAGGGTGGAGGAATTGGAAGTTACTGGGGTAACTTAAGATCTATTGGTGAAAAAATAGGAAGGGTTGGAAAAACTTCTGGAATAATTCCTTTTATAAAAGTTATGGATTCTTTAACGATGGCTATCAGTCAGGGATCATTAAGAAGAGGTTCTGCAGCATGTTATCTTCCAATAGATCATCCTGAGATAGAAGAGTTTATTGAAATGAGAAGACCCACTGGCGGTGACCCAAATAGAAAAGCGTTAAATTTACATCATGGTGTTTTAGTTTCTGATGCGTTTATGAGAGCTGTAGAAACAGATGAACAATGGGCTTTAAAAAGTCCTGCCGATGGAAGTGTCCAGCAAACTATTTCAGCAAGAAATTTATGGATAAGATTATTAACCGCAAGAATTGAAACTGGTGAACCATATATAATTTATATTGATACTGTTAACAGACAAATTCCTCAACATCATAAATTGGCAAATCTTACAGTTAAAACTTCTAACTTATGTAGTGAAATTACTTTACCAACAGGAATTGATAAAGATGGAAGAGATAGAACAGCAGTATGTTGTTTATCTTCATTAAATTTAGAAAAATATGACGAATGGAAAGATGATCCAGATATGATTAGTGATGTGATGAGATTTTTAGATAACGTTTTATCTGATTTCATTTATAAAGCACCAGATCAATTTAAAGATGCAAAATATTCAGCTGAAAGAGAAAGAAGTGTTGGATTAGGTGTAATGGGCTTTCATTCTTTTTTACAAAAAAATAGAATTCCACTTGAGTCTGTAATGGCAAAGTCATGGAATAAAAAAATATTTAAAAATATTCACGAAAAAGTTAATCAAGCTTCTAAAGATTTGGCTGAAGAGAGAGGTGCATGTCCAGATGCAGCTGAGTATGGTTATAAAGAAAGATTTTCTAACAAGACAGCAATAGCTCCGACTGCTTCAATTTCAATTATATGTGGTGGGGCATCACCAGGAGTAGAACCAATTGCTGCTAATAGCTACACACACAAAACTCTTTCAGGATCTTTCAATGTAAGAAATAGATATTTAGAGGAAATTCTTCAATCTCATGGAAAAAATGATGAAGAAACATGGTCTAGTATTACTACAAATCAAGGATCTGTTAATCATCTAAATTTCTTAACTGATTTAGAAAAAGATGTATTTAAAACTGCATTTGAGCTGAACCAAAATTGGATAATTGAATTAAGCGGTGATAGAACGCCATTTATTTCACAGGCACAGTCAGTAAATCTATTTTTACCAGCAGATGTTCACAAAAAAGAATTACACAAAATTCATTTTGATGCTTGGAAGAAAGGCTTAAAGAGCCTCTATTACTGTAGATCAAAATCAATTCAAAGAGCTGAAAATATCAATGATGCTAAATCAACTGATATCACAGCAAATGTTTATAAATCTAAAAATCAACAAACTAACGAGCAGCCAGAGTACGAGGAGTGTTTATCATGTCAGTAGCAGAAAAAATTAATAAAGAGATTATCCAACCAAAAAAAATGGGTTTATTAGTAGAGAACCCAGTTTATAAACCTTTTAGATATCCATGGTGTTATGATGCATGGTTAACTCAACAAAGAATTCATTGGTTACCAGAAGAAGTTCCTTTAGGAGATGATGTTAGAGATTGGCAAAAAAATTTGTCTCAACCTGAGAAAAATTTATTAACACAAATCTTTAGATTTTTTACTCAAGCAGATGTAGAAGTTAATAATTGTTATTTAAGACATTACACAACCGTATTTAAACCAACTGAAGTATTAATGATGATGACAGCATTTGCTGCAATGGAAACAGTTCATGTAGCAGCATATTCTCATCTTTTAGATACGATTGGTATGCCTGAATCTGAATATTCAGCTTTCATGAAATACAAAGAGATGAAAGACAAGTACGATTACATGCAGGGTTTCAATGTAAATTCTAAAGAGGATATTGCAAAAACAGTTGCAGTGTTTAGTGCATTTACAGAAGGGTTACAGTTGTTTGCAAGTTTTGCAATTTTATTGAATTTTCCAAGACACAATAAAATGAAAGGAATGGGACAGATTGTTACTTGGTCTGTAAGAGATGAAACGCTTCATTGTAATTCTATGATCAGAATTTTTAAGGAGTTTATAAAAGAAAATCCTGAAATCTGGACACCTAAACTTAAAAAAGAACTTTATGAAGCTTGTAGAATAATCGTAGAGCATGAAGACGCTTTTATTAATTTAGCTTTTGAAATGGGTCCCATGGAAGGTTTAACTGCTCAAGAAGTAAAAGATTATATTAGGTTCATTGCAAATAGAAGACTTATTCAATTAGGATTAGAACCGATTTATGATGTTCAAAAAAATCCACTAACTTGGTTGGATACAATGCTTAACGCAGTTGAGCATATGAATTTCTTCGAAGGTAGAGCGACTGAATATTCTAAAGCATCAACACAGGGTACCTGGGCAGAAGCTTTTAGTTAATTTTAAAATTATCTTTGATTTAACTGCATCACTTTTCGATGCTTGCTACCTTTGTAACTAGCTAAAGGTCTAATAAGTTTATTAGCAGCATGTTGTTCCATTATGTGAGCTGACCAACCTGTAATTCTAGAAATTACAAATATTGGGGTAAAAAAATCAGTTTCAAAACCCATTAAATGATAAGTAGGTCCTGTAGGGTAATCTACGTTGGGATGAATATTTTTTTTCTTAATCATCACTTTTTCAACGATGTCATAGATTTTTTCAAATTTTTTATCTTTCTTAAGTTTAGCAACTTTACCAAAGTACTTTCTCATAGTTGGAACTCTGGAATCACCTGATTTATAAACTCTATGACCAAAACCCATAACCACTTCCTTATTTTTAAGTGCATTATTTATCCATTTTAGTGCATTTTCTGGTTTTTTAATTTTATTCATCATATGCATCACTTCTTCATTGGCTCCACCGTGAAGTGGGCCTTTTAAACTAGCAATTGCACCTGTTATTGCTCCATGTATATCAGACAAGCTACTTGTAATGGTTCTAGCTGTAAAAGTTGATACGTTAAAGCTGTGTTCAGCGTATAAAATTAAAGAAACATCAAAGGCCTTAACTATTTCTTTTTGAGGAACTTTTCCAAAACACATATAGAAGAAATTTTCAGCAAAAGTTAAGTTTTTCTTAGGTTTAATAATTTTTTTTCCTTTTCTGATTCTATAAAAGGCTGCTAACGCGGTCGGCGTTTTTGCAAAAATTCTTAATGCTTTTCTCATATTTGCTTCAGGAGAAGAATCTGTCGTTTCTTTATCCTCTAATCCCATCACGCTAACAGCGGTTCTTGCAACATCCATTGGATGAGATTTCTTTGGCATGTGTTTGATTATTTCATATAAATTTTTTGTTAGTTCTCTGTTGTTTCTTTCTTCTTTTTCAAATTGTCTAAGTTGGATAGTATTCGGGAGATCCTTATTAAGAATAAGATATGCAACTTCCTCAAATCTACAATATTCACATAAATCTTGAGCAGCATACCCTCTATAAGTAAGAGAATTTATTTCTGGCATTACTTTTGAAACTTCTGTTTCATCTACAACAATACCTAGTAAGCCTTTTTTAATATCATCACTCATTATTCATGTCCTTCCGTACTAAAATTATAAATTTTTTCATCTAATGAATTATATTTTTCATAATCAACTAATTCATAAAGTCTTTTTCTAGTTTGCATCTTATCAATAATATTATTTTGATGTCCATTTACATAAATGTCTCTTAATCCATCTTCGACATTTTTCATTGCTAATCTTTGTGAGGTTACTGGATAAATAACTATATTATACCCAAAATTTTCTAATTCTTTGTAATTAAACAATTTCGATTTACCAAATTCAGTCATATTAGCTAACAAGTAACCAGACAATTCTTTACGAACTTTTTCAAAATCTTTTTCATCTTCAAGAGCTTCTGGGAAAATAATTTCAGCACCAGCATCAATGTAGGCTTTGCATCTTTCAATCATTTTATCTAAACCTTCAACACTTTTAGCATCTGAACGTGCAATAATTTTAAAATTTTGGTCTTTTTTAGTAGCAACACATTCTTTAATTTTTTTAACCATAGCATCAGTTGAAATAAGTTTTTTATTATCAAGATGCCCACATCTTTTTCTTTCAATCTGATCCTCTAAGTGGACACCTGTTATTCCAAATTCTTCAAATGTTTCTATGGTTTCTTTACAAGATTTAAATCCTGTATCGATATCAACTATTGTTGGAAGATTAGTTACTCTCGAAATTAGATAAGATCTTGTGCTAACATCTTGTAGAGTTGTTAAGCCAATATCGGGAAAACCAAGATCATTAGCCATAACTCCACCGGATATATAAACTGCATCATATCCAATTTCTTCTATAAGCTTTGCTGTCAAAGGATTGTATGCACCTGGAACTCTTAATATTTTATTTGATTTTAATTTTTGATCAAAATCTAATCTTTTTTGACTTGGTTCTTTTTCTACAAAGTGCATTAAAAAATTCCTTTTTTATTATTTTGTTTTAATTTATTTCTTCTTACTTCAATATTCAATTTATGAAGTTGACCTGCTTTTAAATTTCTTAAATTTTGTACTGTTTTTAAAAAACGATTGCTTTCTTTTTTATCCAAAATACCCTCAGTTAAAGTTAAAAATTTATTTATATAATTTTCTCTCTTAAACGGTCTTGCTCCAAATGGATGTGCGTCTGCTCTATCAAGTTCCTCTGTTATTTTTTTCCCATTGTTAAGTGTTACAACTACTTTAGCTCCAAAAGCTTTATTTTTTGGATTTGGATCATGATATTTCTTTGTCCATTTTTTATCTTCATATGTTTTAATTGATCTCCAAATTTTAATTGTACTTTTTCTATTTGCTCTTGCTTTAGTATAAGATTTAACATGATGCCAATCTCCGTCTTCTAAAGCTACAGCAAATATATACATTATAGAATGATCTAACGTTTCTCTACTAGCCTTGGGATCCATTTTTTGTGGATCATTAGCACCTGTTCCAATCACATAATGAGTGTGATGACTTGTAAAAATATCAATTTTTTTAATATAATTTAAATTATTAATTTTTGTTTTTAGCTTTTTAGCTAGATCTATTAATGCTTGCGATTGATATTCTGCAGAATATTCTTTTGTATATGTCTCTAAGATAGATTTTTTACTCTCACCTTTTTTTGGTAAAGGGACTTTGTAGTTTGCTTTTTTTCCATCCAATATTCTTGCTATTACACTATCTTCACCCTCATATATTGGACTTGGAGCACCTTCACCTCTCATAGTTCTATCTACAGCTTCGATAGCAAGCTTACCAGCATGAGCAGGAGCATAAGCTTTCCAACTTGAAATTTCTCCTTTTCTAGATTGTCTTGTAGATATTGATGTATGTAATGCCTGTTGAACAGCTTGATATATAGTTTCAGTATTTAATTTCAGCATTGTTCCTAATCCAGCAGCAACACTAGGGCCTAAATGAGCAATGTGGTCCACCTTATGCTTATGTAAACAAATACCTTTGACTAAATTTACCTGAACTTCATATGCAGTAATTATTCCTCTTAATAAATCCAATCCGCTTTTTTTGTTTTGTTGTGCTACACTTATAAGAGGAGGAATGTTGTCACCTGGATGACTATAATCTGCAGCTAAGAAAGTATCATGAAAATCTAATTCTCTAACAGCTGTACCATTTGACCATGCTGCCCATTCACAATCAAATTTTAATTTTGAGTTTACACCAAATAAATTTGCACCATTTTTTCTAGGGTGTCTTAAAGCCATTTCTCTAGATGAGATTACTGGCTTTCTATTTAATGAAGCAATTGCAACAGAAGCATTATCAATAATTCTATTTATAACCATTTCAATAGCATCTTTATTTAACTTAGCATTATCGCTTGCTATCTCTGCAATTTTCCATGCAAGCTGTTTCTTCTTTGGAAGATTAATTTTTGATGGATATACTTTAACTGTGTGTAATAACAAAATTACTCCTTATTTGTGATTTTGTTTTAATAGTTAAAATAAATTAATCAATATTAAAGATATTCCGATACTATTTTCTCAATGCCTACAAAGTCTTTTATAATGTGATTATGATAAATTTCCTCAGATCTTTTTTCTGTATATCCATATTTTAGTAATATTATTGGAATTTCAGCAGCCTTTGCAGCATTAGCATCTGTCTCGCTGTCACCGATCATAATTGATTTATTTTTATCACCATCTAATATTTCAATTGTAGTTGTTAAATGTCGAGGGTCTGGTTTGCAATATTCAAAAGTATTATAACCTGCAACATATTCGAAATAATCATAAATCCCAATTTTTTTTAAAAGATCAACTGCTAAGTGTTCAGTTTTATTAGTGCATACTGCCATAGAAATATTTTCATTTTTACACCAATTTAAAAATTCCTTAACACCATTAATTAATTTACTTTCATGTAAAATATTTTTCCCATAATAAGATAAAAATTCATCAGTCATTTCGTTTTGAATTTTTTCATCAAACCACTTCCATTGACCGTTAGCTTTTGCCATCATAGCTTTTGCTCCTTTTCCAACAGCATTTTTTAATTCTCCTAAAGTTTTTGTAGGATAACCAAATTTTTTCATTACATGGTTATGTGCTCGTATTAAATCTGGAGCTGTATCTACTAATGTACCATCTAAATCAAATAAAATTGTAAATTTTTGTTTCATTATTAAAGTATTTTAAAGAAATAAATTGTGAATTAATCAAACAATATACTTAATATAAATAACATCAAAATGAAAGACTCAACTCAAAAAAAACTTAGAGAGAAATTTATAAAATCTGGAGTTAAAATGATTGGTCCTGAAACTATTTTTTTTTCAAAAGATACAAAGATTGGGAAGAAAGTAACAATAGAACCTTATGTTGTAATTGGCTCTAATGTTAAAATTGGGAACAATGTAATAATAAAATCTTTTTCACATTTAGAGTCTTGTAAAATTGAAAATAAAGTTGAGATTGGTCCATATGCCAGAATAAGACCCAATACAATTTTAAAAGAGGGATCCAAAGTAGGTAATTTTGTAGAGATTAAAAAAAGTACTTTAGGAAATAAATCTAAAGTTAATCATTTATCTTATGTAGGAGATGCTCAAATAGGAAAATTAGTAAATATTGGAGCAGGTACAATTACTTGTAATTATGATGGAGTAAATAAGAATAAGACAAAAATCAAAGATAAAGTATTTATAGGTTCAAATTCTTCTTTAGTTGCTCCAGTTACTATAAATAAAGATAGTATTGTTGGAGCTGGTTCGGTAATTACAAAGAATGTTAGAACAAAATCTTTAGCATTAACAAGATCGCCACAATTAGAAGTTAAGAATTATAAAAGAAAGAAAAAATAATTTATGTGTGGAATTATTGGAATATCTAGCAACAAACCTGTTTCTGTAAATATAATTAATTCATTAAAAAAATTAGAATACAGAGGATATGACTCAGCTGGTATAGCTACACTTTCAGATGGTGAAATTAATGAAGTAAAATCAGAGGGAAGAGTTGATAATTTAGAAAATAATTTTGATTTAAAAAACTTAAAAGGAAATATTGGTATAGGACATGTAAGATGGGCTACTCATGGAATTCCAAATAGTTTAAATGCACATCCTCATTCCTCTCATAACGTTTCAGTAGTTCATAATGGAATTATTGAAAACTCTACAATATTAAAAAAACATTTAATTAACAAAGGTCACAATTTTAAATCACAGACTGATACAGAAGTAATTGTTCATTTAATAACGGAACATTTAAAGACTTCAGAATTAGAAGAAGCTATTACTAAAACATTAAAACAACTGCATGGTAGCTTTGCTCTTGGAATAGTTTTTAAAGATATACCAGACTTAATAGTTGGTGCTAGAAGAGGATCACCATTAGCTGTTGGCTATGGTCCAAATGAAAACTATTTAGGATCAGACTCTTATGCTTTGAAATCTATGACGAATAAGATTACGTATCTTGATGATGGTGAATTTTGTGTTGTAAAAAAGGATCAAGTTCTTTTTTTTAATGAGGAAGGAAAAAAAGTTAATAAAAAAATATTAGAATTATCAATAGATGAAGCAAGTTATGACAAAGGTGATTTTAAACATTTTATGGCAAAAGAAATTGAAGAACAACCAACAACAATTAAAACCGGAATAAAAGAATATGTGGATAATGTAAATAAAGAGATAAATATTTTTAATTTTCCATGGAAAATAGAGGAGATTAATTCAATATCTTTAATTGGATGCGGAACTGCATACCATTCTTGTTTAATGGCTAAATATTGGTTTGAGGAACTTACAAACTTGGATGTTAACATAGATATAGCATCAGAATTTAGATACAGAAAAAATAGGTTCAAAAAAGATACTTTATATGTCTTTGTTTCACAATCAGGTGAAACAGCAGATACTTATGCAGCCTTAGATCTTTGTAATAAAAATAATATGAAGACATGTGCGGTTGTTAATGTAATTGAAAGCTCAATTGCTAGAGACTCTAATTTTGTTTTACCAATTCATTGTGGTCCTGAAATAGGAGTTGCATCAACAAAAGCATTTCTAGGTCAAATACTTGTTTTATATATTTTGTCCTTAAAACTTGGATCAATGAGAAATGAAATTGAAAAAAAAGAGTATCAAGAAAAGATTAGAGATTTAAAAGATCTACCGGGATTAATAGAAAAAACTTTATTACATGATCATGATATTCAGGCAATATCCTCAACATTTAATGAAGCTAAAGGTTCAATGTTTTTAGGAAGAGGTTATTCATATCCGATAGCTTTAGAAGGTGCATTAAAACTAAAAGAACTTTCATACATTCATGCTGAAGGATATCCAGCAGGAGAAATGAAACATGGGCCATTAGCTTTAATTGAGGAGGGAATGCCAGTAGTAGTTTTGGCCCCTAGAGATAATTATTACAAAAAAACGATTTCAAATATGCAGGAAGTTATTGCTAGAGGAGCAAAGGTTTTATTAATAACTAATAAAAGTAAAGATGAAGTTGTCTCAGAAAATATTTGGCAGACTATTGAGGTTGAGAACACAAATGATGACTTACTTCCATTCCTTTTGACTATTCCACTTCAAAAACTTGCATATTACTCTGCTCTTAAAAAAGGTTATGACATTGATAAGCCTAGAAATTTGGCTAAATCTGTCACTGTTGAATAAACTTTAAACTCTGTTAAAACACCCCTAGGTTGAATATGAAAAGTTGGAAAAAAAATAGTTGGAGAAAATATCCTGTAAAACACATTCCAGAATATCCAGATAAAAAAGAATTGGATAAAGTTTTGGATAAGATAGGGACATTTCCTCCATTAGTATTTGCTGGAGAAACGAGACATCTTAAAAGTCAGTTATCAGATGTCGTAGACGGAAAAGCTTTTTTACTTCAAGGTGGAGATTGTGCCGAGAGTTTTGCAGAATTTAATCCAGATAATATAAGAGATACATTTAAACTAATATTACAAATGTCACTAGTTTTAACTTACTCAGCTTCATTACCTGTAGTAAAAGTTGGAAGAATAGCTGGTCAATTTTCAAAACCAAGAAGTGCACCAACAGAAATAAAAGATGGAGTAGAGCTTCCAAGTTATTTAGGTGACAACATAAATGCTATGGAATTTACTGAAAAGGCTAGAGTTCCAGATCCTAAAAGATTATTCAAGGCTTACTCACAGTCAGCTGCAACTTTAAACTTGATAAGAGCATTCTGTCATGGAGGTTTTGCTGATCTTAAAAATGTTCATAATTGGAATTTAGGCTTCATCAAAAACTCACCTGAATTAAAAAGATTTAAAGAATTAGAAGATAATATTGCTAATGCATTATCATTTATGGATGCATGTGGAATTACCTCAGAATTTAATAGAAGATTAAAAACAGTTAATTTTTGGACTTCTCATGAAGCTTTATTACTTCCATTTGAAGAGACTATGACCAGAGTGGATTCTACTACTGGAGAAAATCATGACACATCCGCTCACTTTGTTTGGATTGGAGACAGAACAAGACAATTAGATGGTGGTCATGTTGAATTTTGTAGAGGTATAGAAAATCCAATAGGAATTAAATGTGGACCAACATTAAAAGCTGATGACTTGGTCGATCTTTGCAACAAAATAAACCCTAAGAATGAAAAAGGTAAAATCACACTAATATCAAGATTTGGTGCAGATAATGTTTCAAAATTTTTACCAAAATTAATTAGGGCAATAAAAAAAGAAGGTTTAAATGTAATTTGGTCATGTGATCCTTGTCATGGAAATACAGTAAAAGCTGCGACAGGATTTAAAACAAGACCATTTAACAGTGTATTAAAAGAGGTTAAAAATGTCTTTGCATGTCACCAAAGCGAAGGAAGTTACGCAGGTGGTCTTCATATAGAATTGACAGGTCAAAATGTAACAGAATGTATTGGTGGAGCACAAAAGATATCAGAAAAAGATTTATCATCAAGATATCACACTCATTGTGACCCAAGACTAAATGCAAACCAAGCTTTAGAATTAGCTTTCTTGATTTCAGATGAGATAAAAAAGAATAGCTCTTATTCTAAAAATGCAGATAGAGCGGCATCTTAAGACATTGTAAAATTTTAAATATTTAATACTTTAAAATCATGAATGCTTCAGAAAAAGTAAATTTTATTTCTAATTGGATTAAAGACTATGTAAATAATATGCCAAGTAAGGCAGATTCATTAGTTATAGGAATTTCTGGAGGAATAGATTCGTCGGTTTCCAGCACATTAAGCGCAATGACAGGTTTAAAAACTATTGTTTTGTCAATGCCAATCAAACAGAAATCACATCAACATGATTTAAGTTTAAAGCATCAAGAGTGGTTAGTTAATAATTTTAAAAATGTTGAGGCACATACTATCAATTTAGATGAGTTATTTTTGGCTTTTAGTTCTAGTTTATCAAATTTTGATAACGAACATGGGATGGCGAACTCTAGAGCTAGATTGAGAATGACAACTCTATATCAAGTTGCTGCAGCGAATAAAGGAATAGTAGTTGGAACCGGAAATAAAGTTGAAGATTTTGGTGTTGGGTTTTACACAAAATACGGAGATGGTGGGGTAGATATATCGCCAATAGCAGATTGTAATAAAACTGAAGTTTGGGAGCTTGGAAAAGAGCTTGGAATTTTAAAAGAAATTATTGATGCGGCCCCTACAGATGGTTTATGGGACGATGGAAGAACTGATGAAGGTCAACTTGGACTAAAATATGATGAATTAGAAGAAGCTATGAAAAATCCTAATTCAGCTAATCGAGCTAAATACGAAACAATTAGAAAACAAAATTTGCACAAAATGGAGCCAATTCCAGTGTGCAAAATTCCAAATTAATCAAATAGATTCACAAATCTATTTTTTAAGTATATTCCTAAAATAATGAGTAAAGATATTTTTTTAACAAATAATCTAACAAATAAAAAAGAAAAGTTTGTTCCAATAGATAAAAGCAATATTAGAATGTATGTGTGTGGTCCAACTGTTTATGATGATCCCCATATTGGAAATGCAAGACCAATAGTTGTATTTGATATTCTATTTAAAATTTTTAAAAAAAATTATCCTAAAGTTACTTATGTGAGAAATATTACAGATGTAGATGATAAAATTATTAAATCTTCAAAAGAAAATAAAATTTCAATTTCAGAATTAACAAGCAAGGTAACAAAAAGTTTTAGTGAAGATTGTTATTACCTAAATTGTGAAGAACCAACACATCAACCTAAAGCAACAGAAAATATAGATTTGATGATTGAAATGATTTCTGAATTAATAAACAAAGGATTTGCTTATGAAAATAATAAGCATGTTTATTTTGAGGTTAAAAAATTCAAGGATTATGGTCAACTATCAAATAAAAAATTAGAGGAACTTATTGCTGGATCAAGAGTAGAAGTCAGTGAAAATAAAAAAAATTCAGAAGATTTTGTTTTATGGAAACCTTCAGAAGATGACGAACCTTCATGGGAATCTCCCTGGGGAAAAGGAAGACCAGGATGGCATCTTGAGTGCTCAGCAATGTCAAAGAAATTTTTAGGAGATGAGTTTGATGTTCATGGAGGTGGTATAGATTTGTTATTTCCTCATCATGAAAATGAAATAGCTCAATCAAGATGCGCTAATGATACAAAAATATTTGCAAAATTTTGGATGCATAATGCATTCATCACTATGTCTAATGAAAAGATGGCTAAGTCTCAGGGAAATATTTTAAAAATAAAAGATTTTAGAAATAAGATTAGCGGTCAAGTTTTAAGATTAGCTTTACTAAGTGCACATTATAAACAACCATTAGATTGGAATGATAAACTTCTGGACGATTGTCAAAACACGATAAATAAATGGTACAATTCATATTTAGATATTGAAAATAATTCAAAAGTTTCTGATGAAATTCTTCAGCCACTTTACGATGATTTAAACACTCCTGGATATATTGCTAATTTACATCAATTATATGGTAAAGCTCAAAAAGGTAACAATGAAGATAAATCTTTATTTGTTTCTGCTTGTCAATTTGTAGGACTATTAAATGAAAGTAAAGAAAATTGGCTTAAATTTAAAATTAACAAAGCTTTAATTTCTGAAAAACAAATTTTACAAAAAATTCAAGAAAGAAATAAGGCTAGAGAGAACAAAAATTACGAAGAAGCTGATAAAATTAGAAAAGAGCTTTTATATAAAGGTGTTTTAATAGAAGATAAAGATGGTAAAACGACTTGGAAATTTAAATGAGCAAGGAACAACTTTATATATTTGATACAACACTGCGTGATGGAGCTCAAACCCAAGGTGTAGATTTTTCAATTGATGATAAGGAAAAAATCTCATCAGCATTAGATAAATTGGGTGTGGATTATGTTGAAGGAGGTTGGCCAGGTGCAAATCCAACTGATACTGAGTTTTTCAATAAGGATCACAATTTTAAAAGAACGAAATTAACTGCATTTGGAATGACTAAAAAATCTGAGCATAGCGCGGAAAATGACCCTATGCTCTCATCATTAATTAATTCAAAAAGTACTTCTGTTTGCTTATTTGGAAAATCATGGGATTTTCAAGTGGATGTTGCATTAGGAATAAGTAACGAGCAGAATTTAATGAATATAAGTGAAAGCACAAAACATATTGTTAAATCTGGAAAAGAGTTCATGTTTGATGCTGAACATTTTTTTGATGGATACAAAGCTAATCCAGAATATGCAATGTCATGTTTAAAAGCTTCTTTTGATAATGGTGCTAGATGGATTGTATTATGTGATACAAATGGCGGTACACTTCCACACGAAGTAACAGAAATTGTATCTGAAGTAAGTAAGCACATTCCTGGAAAAAATTTAGGAATACATGCTCATAATGATACTGAAAATGCAGTAGCTAATAGTCTTGCAGCAGTTCAAGCGGGTGTTAGACAAGTCCAGGGAACAATTAATGGTTTGGGTGAAAGATGTGGAAATGCTAATTTAATGTCATTAATTCCCTCATTTTTTTTAAAGAAGGATTTTTCAGATAAGTTTGAAATAAGTATTAAAAAAGAAAATTTAAAAAACTTAACTCAATGCTCAAGATTATTAGATGAAATATTAAATAGGAAACCAAACAAACATTTACCTTATGTCGGCGCTTCTGCTTTTTCTCACAAGGGTGGAATGCATGTTTCAGCAGTTCAAAAAGATCCAAAAACTTATGAACATATTAATCCTGAAGAAGTTGGAAATTCTAGAAATATTATAGTTTCAGACCAATCAGGTCAATCAAATATAATGTCAAGATTGAATTTAATAGGAATTAAAGTTGAGAAAAGTGATCCAAAGATTAAAAAACTTTTAGATGAAGTAAAAGATCGAGAATTTATTGGTTACAGTTATGATGGTGCTGACGCATCTTTTGAGTTGTTAGCTCGAAGATTAATGGGGGAGATACCAAGATATATTTCTATTAATGAATATGATGTTTCGGTAAAAAAAGATAATGCAGGAGAAATAGTTTCATATGCAAAAGCTCAATTAGAAGTAGATGGAGACAAAATTTTGTGCGAAGGACAAGGAAACGGACCTGTTAATGCTCTAGATAATGCAATTAGAAAGAATGTTAACAAGCTCGCTAAATATTCAGAATATTTAAAAGATTTAAGATTGGTTGATTATAAAGTTAGAATTTTAAATACTGGTACAGAAGCTGTAACAAGGGTTAGTATTGAAAGTACAGATTCGAAGGGTGTTAATTGGTTTACTATTGGAGTATCACCAAATATCATTGATGCATCTTTTAAAGCTCTTGTTGATAGTTTAGATTATAAGTTATTTAAGGATAAAGCTCCTGGAAGTTCGTAAGAATGAAAATTAAAAAATTTTCAGAAAAACCACCTGACTTAAAAGATAGAATAGGAGCCGAACCAATAGTTTGTTATCCAAATACCAATATTGAAGAAAAAAATTTGAGTATTTTACATTCCGCTCGAAAACACTTGGTTAAAAAAGAGGAAATTATAATACCTCCAAGAGATGCAAAAACGTTTGAAGTTAAATTTGGTGAGTTTTTTAGAATAGAAAGTGTAGAGGGACCTCAAGTAGGTGATTTAAATTTATTTAATTTAAATAATTTAGAAGAAAAATTCTACTCAGGAAAAACAAGAGCACTCTATGGAACTCATCTTTCTGTTGGAGATAAAATGTTTAGTAGTTTTCCCTATCTTAGGTCTTTAGCAACAATAACTTGGGATACTTTAGATTGGTATGATTATGATAAAGATGGAGGATCAGTTCATGACGTAATTGGTACTAGATGTGATCCGTATACATCAAAACTTTTGAGCAATAACGATTATCATTACTGCTGTCATTCAAACTTAACAAGAGCTTTGGTTAAAGAAAAGAATGTTCAATTAGATCACGCAGAAAAAATAGTTCATGATGTATTAAATGTTTTTATGTTAACTGGATTTACTAATGATACTAAACAATATTTCATGAAAGCAAGCCCAGCAAGACCTGGTGATTATTTAGAATTTTTTGCTGAAATAGATTTATTGGGTGCTCTTTCTGCTTGTCCAGGAGGTGATTGTGGATCTGAACACTCATCTGATGTTGCAAAATGTTATCCATTAAAAGTTTCTATTTGGACAGTAGATCCAAAATATTTAAATGATATTAAATCATCAGCTATTTCCAATTATAACAGAAATCATGGCATAGATTAATGTCTATTAATAATATTTCTTTCATTTTACACAAACCTCAACTCTCAGAAAATATAGGAGCATGTGCAAGAGGAATGAAAAATTTTAATTTTAATAAACTTATTGTTATTGATCCTAAACCAATATTTCCGAATGATAAAATTTTAGCAACTTCAGTAGGAGCAAAAAATATAATTAATAAGGCGAAAAATTTTGAAAATATAGAAAAACCATTAAAAAATATTGACATTGTAATTGCAACATCAGCACGATTTAGAAATAAAAATATTAAACATATCCAATTAGAAGATTTAAAAAAAATAAATTATAAAAAGAAAATAGCTTTTTTATTTGGCTCAGAAGCATCTGGTCTATCAAATAATGAAATAAGCTATGCCAATTATACTCTTCAAATTTCGACTAATCCTGATTTTAAATCGTTAAATTTATCTCACAGCTTAATAATAATTGCTCAATATCTATCAAGCATAATTAATTCAAAAGCATCTTCTTTTAATAAATCAAATAAAGTTAAATCAGCATCTAAAAAGGAGATAGTTGCTATGGCTAACCTTTGTATAAAGAATCTTGAAGAGATAAGTTTTTTTAAGTCAAAAGAAAAGAAACCGATAATGCTTGAAAACTTGAGGAATATTTTTTATAGGATGGAATTATCAACCAAAGAAACACGTATTTTATCAGGGGTATTTGCAAGTTTAGGTAAAAAACGTTGATTGACAAAATGATGAGTAAGTTTATAAAGCCCACTATCAAATGACAAAAAGATTAAACTCTAAACATAAAGTAGACAGAAGATTAAAAGTTAACCTTTGGGGAAGACCTAAAAGTCCTTTTAATACTAGAGCTTATGGACCAGGACAACATGGTCAAACAAAAACGTCAAAGCCATCTGATTATGGAATACAGCTTCAAGCTAAACAAAAATTAAAAGCATATTATGGCAACATTAACGAGAGACAATTTAGAAATATTTACAAAAAAGCAGTAATGCTTAAAGGTGATACTGGAGAAAATTTAATTGGTCTTCTTGAAAGAAGATTAGATGCTGTGATTTACAGGGCAAAATTTGCAACAACAATTTTTTCAGCTAGACAATTAATCAACCATGGCCATGTAAAAGTAAATGGTAAAAAAGTGAATATTGGAAGCTATTTAGTAAGAGAAGAAGATTCAATCGAAATAAGAGATAAATCAAAGCAACTTGCAATAATCGATATTGCTCTTGCAAATAAAGAAAGAGAAACTCCAGAATATATTCAGATGGATGAAAAAAACAAAAAATTAAAGTTTGTTAGAGTTCCAAAGTTTGAAGAAGTTCCATATCCAATTGTTATGGAGCCTAATCTGGTGATTGAATATTATTCTAGATAATTAACTTTTAGCCTTAAAATTTATATTTTTGCTTTCAAAAAGTTTTGTCAATTCGCCACTTTCATACATTTCTTTAACAATATCGCATCCACCAATAAATTCATTTTTAACATAAAGTTGAGGGATTGTTGGCCAGTCACTAAAAACTTTAATACCTTCTCTTAAATTTTGATTTTCTAAAACATTTATACCTTTAAAATTTACTTCTAGGATTTTTAAAATATTTGAAGTTGCCATTGAAAATCCACATTGTGGAGCGTCAGGTGTGCCTTTCATAAACAAACATACTTCGTTGTTTTCAATTTCATTTTTTATTAAATCATTTGTTTGTTGATCCATTTAATTCTCCTTTGTTTTAATTGCTAATGCATGAAGCTCATTACCCATTCTACCTTTTAATGAGTTATAAACCATTTTATGTTGCTCAATTTTACTTTTTCCAGAAAATTGAGACGAGGTAACAGTAGCTGAATAATGATTTCCATCACCTGCCAAATCTTGTATTTCAACAGTTGCATCTGGCATTGCCTCTTTTATAAAATTCTCAATTTCTTTTAAATCCATCGCCATTATTTACTCATATAGTTTGTAAGCCAACTTTTATTAGAAGTTGATAATTCGTCAATTGTAACTTTTGTCTTATCATTAATATATAGTTCATTTTCATTAATTGTACCAAGTTCATCGAAATGGACTGCATTTTTATGTAATATATCAGCTACTTTTTTAAAATCTTTTTTGTTTATTTCTATAATATATCTACCTTGATCTTCAGCAAAAAAGTATTCTATTTCATTAATTAGATATTTGGGTTTTTTAATGTTTACTCCTTTTTTTCCTTTAATGCACATTTTTGATACCGCAGTAATTATACCTCCTAAAGAAACGTCATGAGCACTTTTTATTAAATTGTTATCCATCAATTTGAGTAAAGTTTCTCCATTATTTTTTTCATTAAATAGATTTACCTCGGGTGGAGGTCCATTTTTTTCATCTAAAATATTTCTTGCAAATAAACTTTGATCAATATGTCCTTCGGTTTTTCCAATCACTAAAACTAAATTATCAACTTCTTTAAACTCCATAGTGATCATATTCTTATAATCCTTAATTAAACCTACTCCACCAATTGCAGGCGTAGGTTTTATACCTTCATCTTTTGTTTGGTTGTAGAAAGATACATTTCCAGAAACTACTGGGAATTTTAAATAATCACTTGCTTCACCAATTCCTTGAACACATTCAACAAACTCACCCATGTTTTCTTCATTTTCAGGACTACCAAAATTTAAACAATTTGTGATAGCAATAGGTTTTGCGCCAACAGATATAAGATTTCTAAAACTTTCACAAACTACTTGCTTTCCACCAGTTGAAGGGTGAGCCCAACAATAAACTGCAGAAGAATCTACCGAAGCGGCAACTGCTTTATCTGTACCATGAACTCTTACAACACCGGCATCCCCACCAGGTTTTTGTATTGTATCTCCCATGACTGTATGGTCATACTGTTGCCAAATCCATTCTTTGCTACATATATTTGGATTGGCTAAAATTTTTTTTAAAACATCAATAATTTTTAAATGCTTAATATCTTCTTTTTTAAATTTATTTTTTTTAGGTAACTTTGCTTTTTTCCATTTTCGATCATACATAGGAGAGTTTTCAACCAATGTATTAACAGGTATGTCTGCAACTTTTTCTTCATCAAAATAAAGTTCTATTTTTTTTGACTTAGTCGTTTTTCCAATTACCGCAAAATCTAAATTCCATTTATCAAATATTTTTTTTGCTTGTTCTTCTTTACCGTTTTCTAAAACAATTAACATTCTTTCTTGGCTCTCAGAGAGCATAATTTCGTATGGTGTCATTTTGGTTTCTCTGCATGGTACTTTATTTAAATTGATTTCAATTCCGAGGTTTCCTTTTGAAGCCATTTCAATACTTGAAGAAGTTAATCCTGCAGCACCCATATCTTGAATGGCTATAATTGAGTCTCCTGCCATTAACTCTAGACAAGCTTCTAGTAAAAGTTTTTCAGTAAATGGATCTCCAACTTGAACTGTTGGCTTTTTTTCCTCAATTTTTTCATCAAAACTAGCTGAAGCCATACTTGCTCCATGTATTCCATCTCTTCCTGTTTTAGACCCCACATAAATGACAGGTTTATTTAAACCAGCAGCTTTAGAATAAAAAATTTTATCTTTTTTGACTAATCCCAATGTCATAGCGTTAACCAAAATATTTCCGTTATACGAGCTATCAAAGCTTGTTTGGCCAGCGATTGTTGGAACACCCATGCAGTTTCCATAACCACCTATGCCATGAACAACTCCTCTTAATAAATTTTTTGTTTTTTTATTTTGTGGTGACCCAAAATGAATGGAGTTCAAGTTAGCTATTGGTCTTGCGCCCATTGTAAATACATCTCTCATTATCCCCCCAACACCAGTAGCAGCACCTTGATATGGTTCAATAAATGATGGATGGTTGTGACTTTCTATTTTAAAAACTATCGCATCATTATCTTCAATATCGATGACACCAGCGTTTTCTCCAGGACCTTGAATAACTTTCTTTCCTTTAGTAGGTAATTTTTTTAGGTGTAATCTTGATGATTTATAAGAACAATGTTCATTCCACATTGCAGAAAAAATACCTAGCTCTGTGATATTAGGAGTTCTCTTTAATAGATCACAAATTTTAGCGTATTCATCTTTTTTTAAACCATGATCAACTGCTACTTTTTCGTTTACAATCATTTTAAGTTGTTAATTAAGTTTTTAAAAAATAATGATCCATCCTCGCCTGATAAAGATCTATCAATCATTCTTTCAGGGTGGGGCATCATTCCTAGAACATTTTTCTCTTTATTAAATATACCTGCAATATTTTTTAAGGATCCATTAGGATTAAATTGATCTTCTATTTTTCCATTTTCATCACAATAGTTAATAGCTATTTGATTATTATCTTCAATTTCTTTTAATTGATCATTGGTACAAAAATAATTTCCTTCATTATGAGCGATATGAAATTCTAAAACTTCGTTATCAACATTTTTAAAATATTTATTTTTTTTATCATTAATTTTTACAAAAACATTTTTACAAATAAATTCTAAAAATTTGTTTCTAAGCAAAACACCTGGAACTAAACCAGTTTCTACCAATATTTGAAATCCATTACAGATACCCATAACCATACCTCCTGAATTTGCAAAATTAATTACTGACCGCATTATTTTTGATTTAGATGCCATACTTCCACATCTTAAGTAGTCACCATATGAAAAACCACCTGGCAATACAACCAAATCACTTTTTGGTAATTCAGCATCAGCATGCCAAACCATTTTATTTTTAAATCCAAATTTTTTTAGAGCAACATCCATGTCTCTGTCACAATTTGAACCTGGAAAAGTAATAACTGATGATTTCATTAATTACTTTGGATCAATAATTTTATAATTTTCAATTACAAGATTTGCCAAAAGTTTTTTGCACATTTCTTCAACTTTTGCTTTTGCTTTGTCGTTATCGGTTTCTTTAGTGTCTATTTCAAAATATTTACCTTGTCTAACTTCATTAATATCCTGAAATCCCATTCCATCCAGAGTTTGATGAATAACCTTTCCTTGTGGATCAAGTACATCCTTTTTTAGAGTAATGATTACAGAAATTTTCATTTTTTCTTTCTTTTAACTGAAGATAATTTAGTTACATTTACTGCTGAAACATTAGATTGTTCATGAAGTATACCTAATCTTTTAGCAACCTCAGTATATGCTGGAATTAAATCACCCAGATCTTTTCTAAACCTATCTTTATCTAATTTTTTTTCTGTAATACTGTCCCACAATCTGCATGTATCAGGGCTGATTTCATCTGCTAAAATAACCTCATTTTTTCCATCGATTTTAATTCTTCCAAATTCTAATTTAAAATCGATAAGTTTAATTCTAACACCTCTAAACATTCCAATCATAAAATCATTAATTCTTAAAATCATTTTTTTTACTTTATCGATCTCTGCTTTTGTCGCCCAATCAAATGCTAAAATATGCTCTTCGGATATTAATGGATCTCCAAGTTTGTCATCTTTTAAGCAGTATTCAATTAGTGGTTCTTTTAAAACTGTACCATCCTCAATACCTAATCTTTTAGTAATTGAACCTGTTGCAACATTTCTCACAATGAATTCGATCGGAATTATTTCAACAAGTTTTATAACTTGCTCTCTCATATTTAATCTTTTGACTAAATGATTTTTAATTCCTATTTGAGAAAGGTTAGAGAGTATATGTTCTGAAATTCTATTATTCAAAACACCTTTACCTTCAATAGTAGTTTTTTTTTGATTATTGAATGCAGTTGCATCATCTTTAAAATATTGAATAACTAAGTTTTTATCATTTGTTGCATAAATGATTTTAGCTTTTCCTTCGTATAATTTTTTACCTTTTTTCATTATTTAAAAACTCTTCTAAAGATAAAATTTACATATTTAAAGTGTTTAGAATAATTAAATATAGATTTTAGTTTTTTTGGCGAAATTTTACTTTTTATAAATTTATCAGATGAAATCACGTCAATTAAATTTAAATTTTCTGCAAAACATTTTTTTGCATAAGATTGAACCATCTTGTATGATTTTTCTCTACTTAATCCTGCTTTAGTTAATTCCAGCATAACTTCTTGAGAAAAAATTAAACCTTTTGTTAAATTTAAGTTTTCCAGCATTTTTTTTGGATAAACAATCATATTATCTAAAATATTTGTAAGTCTAACTAATGCAAAATCGGTTGTTATATTAGCATCTGGTCCAATATTTCTTTCAACACTTGAATGAGAAATATCTCTCTCGTGCCAAAGAGCAATGTTTTCAAGTGCTGGCACAACTGAACTTCTAACCATTCTAGCTAAACCGGTAAGATTCTCACTTAAGATAGGATTTTTTTTATGAGGCATTGCAGAGGATCCTTTTTGATTTTTAGAGAAATATTCTTGTAGCTCATAAACCTCAGTTCTTTGTAAGTGTCTTATTTCAACTGCTACTCTCTCTATTGAACCTGCAATAATTCCTAAAACAGAAAAATAAAATGCATGTCTGTCTCTTGGAATTACTTGTGTAGATATTGGCTCAACTTTTAGACCTAATTTTTTGGCAACATATTTTTCAACGTTTGGATTGATGTTAGCAAATGTACCAACAGCCCCAGAAATTGCACAGGTTGATACTTCCTCAATAGCATCTTTTAGTCTTTTTCTATTTCTCTTAAATTCCTCAAAGAACGAAGCCAATTTTAACCCAAAAGTAATTGGCTCAGCATGGATACCGTGGCTTCTTCCCATACACGGTGTAAATTTATATTTTTTGGCTTGTTTTTTTAAAACTTTTAAAATTTGGTCTATATCTTTTAATATAATTTTACCTGATTGGACCAATTGAATATTAAAACTAGTATCTAGAACATCAGATGAGGTCATACCCTGATGAAGGTATCTAGCTTTAATTCCAGCTTTTTCAGTAACAGAAGTTAGAAAAGCTATTACATCGTGTTTTACCTCAGATTCTATTTTGTGAATTCTGCTTACATTAATTCTAGCTTTTTTTCTTATAACTGAAGCAACACCTTTTGGAATTTGTCCAAGTTTTTCCATTGCCTCAGCAGCTGCAACTTCTACATTTAACCAGATTTTATATTTATTTTCTTCTGACCAAATATCAGTTAATTCTTTTCGCGAGTATCTTTTAATCATTAATTATAAGTATGGAGGCTTTGAATAACCTTTAGCAGATTCTGTAAAGATTTCATAACCATTTTCAGTAATTCCTAACGTATGTTCAAATTGTGCAGATAAAGATTTATCTTTTGTAACAGCTGTCCAACCATCATTCAACATTTTTACATCATATTTACCTGCATTTATCATTGGTTCTATGGTGAATGTCATACCAGGTCTTAATTCCATGCCTGTATTTTTTTTACCGTAGTGTAAAATATTTGGTTGCTCATGAAATGTTGTGCTTATTCCGTGACCACAAAAGTCTCTAACAACTGTAAACCCTTTTTCTTCTACAAATGATTGAATTTCATAACCAATATCTCCCAATTTAATGCCAGGTTTTAAAATTTTAATAGCTCTCATCATAGACTCGTAAGTAGCATCTATAAGATTGTTTAACTTAACTGGAGTTTTTCCAACACAAAACATTCTACTTGTATCCCCGTAGTGTTCATCTACAATTGCAGTTACATCTACATTAATTGCATCACCTTCTTGTAAAATTCTATCAGATGGTATTCCGTGACATACAACATGATTTAAAGACGTACATAAAGATTTTGTAAACCCTCTGTAATATAGTGGCGCAGAGTAGCCTCCATTGTCTCTTATAAATTCATAACCTAGTTTATCGATATGATCAGTTGATACACCTTCTTTAATATTATCAGTTAACATATCCAAAGTTCGTGCAGCTAAATTTCCTGCAATTCTCATTTTTTCAAATTTCTCTTTATAATCAGTCATCTATAATTTTTAATTTTTTATCTACAAAAATTTTTTTAGAACTTATATCACATCTATATGCTAAAAAATTTACACCAGCTTTTTTAGCTATTAAATAGTTCTTATAATATTCTTCATCTATATCTTTAGCTATTTTAAAATATTTCATATTTTGTATTTGAACTAAAAATATTAAGTATGTTTTATAACTTTTTTTTATGGCATCAATAAGGGTTAATAAATGCTTAATTCCTCTTGCTGTTGGTGCATCTGGAAATTCAGCAGTATCTTTATTTCTAAATAAAGTAACATTTTTAACCTCTACAAACATTTTTTGACCTTTTTTTTCTAATAAAAAATCAAATCTTGTCTCTTTATTGAAAAAAACCTCTGGTTTAATAGAGCCATTATTTTTAAGTTCATTTATAAGATTGTTGTTGAGCGCATGCTCAACTATTCTATTGGCCATGTGAGTATTCACCCCCACTAAATTTTTTCTAGATTTAATAATTTCCAATCCATATTTAAGCTTTCGTTTTGGATCATTATTAGGAAGTAAATAAACTTCATTACCTTCATCTAACAAACCTTTCATTGATCCTGTGTTAGGACAGTGAGCTGTGACAATTTCTTTATCGAGCTTAACGTCAGTAAAAAACCTTTTATAACGTTTGATTAGTTTGCCTTTTATTAAAGACTTGGTAAATTCCATTACTAAATTATATATTTCATATGGATAAAAAAGCAAAAGTTAATGCATCAATTTTAATTATAGGTAATGAAATTTTATCTGGCAGAACTCAAGACACAAATACCTCAACCCTGGCAATTTGGTTAAATTCAATTGGTGTTAATGTTGCAGAAGTCAGAGTAATTCCTGATGTTGAGGAGACTATTGTTGATACTTTAAATTTACTTAGATCAACTTACGATTATGTTTTTACAACTGGTGGTATTGGTCCTACTCATGATGATATTACAGCTCAATCAGTTTCAAAAGCATTTGGAATTAAATACGAAGTTCATAAGGAAGCTTTTAAAATTTTAGAAGCTTATTATCAACCTGGTGAATTTAATGAAGGAAGACAAAAAATGGCTTGGATGCCAGAGAATGCAAATTTAATTTTAAATCCAACAAGTGGCGCACCAGGATTTAATGTTAAAAATGTATTTTCATTGCCAGGTGTTCCATCCATTTTGAAATCAATGTTGGGTGGTTTGACTAATAGAATAGTAGGGGGGAAGCCTATTAAAAGTCTTACTATAAGCTTAAGAACTGTTGAAAGTGAAATAGCAAATTCATTAACTAAGGTTCAAGATAACAATAAAGATGTAGAAATTGGAAGTTATCCTTTTTTCCACGCTGGTAAACTAGGTGTATCAATTGTGATTAGGTCAGAAGATCAGAATAAAATAGATGATTGTAATTCTCAAATTTTGAAATTTATTAATGAAAAAAAAATTGAAGTAGTAGATAGATAATGTTGTATTTTGCTTACGGCAGTAATCTTCATCACTTTCAGATGAAACGTAGATGTAAAGATAGTATTTTTTTAAAAAAAATTAATTTAAAGGATTTTAGATTAACCTTTAGAAGCAAATATAGGGCAGCAGATATAGAGTATAAAAAAAATTCTATTGTTCCTGGAGCTTTATTTGAAATTTCTAAAAATGATGAAAAAAAATTAGATGTATATGAAGATTTTCCAATTCTTTATCAAAAATATTTTTTTTATTATTATGGAAAAAAAGTAATGACTTACACAATGGTAAAAAAAACACCATTTATGTATCCTACAGAAAGATATTTTAATGTAGTTAAGAGAGGATATAAAGATTGTAATCTAGATATCAAATACTTAAAAAGAGCATTAGTTTCATAAAATTTTAGTAAAGAAAATGGAATTTTTTTTAAATTTAAGCAAAAGAAATAAAATAATATTTATTTTTCTATCAATTTTGGTTGTAGGTTTTTTTATACAAACAATTTCTAAAGGTTTATCCAATAGTTGTGATTTAATGTGGCAACCATCTAAACTTTTTTGGGATGGGATAAATCATTATGAATATCAGATGACAACAGGAGATGTTTTTTTAGGATGTCAACATGGAAGATATGGGCATTTTTTATTTATTTTTTTATATCCGATAACTCTTCTAGAATGGGAACAGGCAAAAATTTTTTGGATCATACTTAATGTTTTTTTTGCTTTTTTAATACCAATCATTCTTTGTAGATCAAATAACGTATCTATTCTTTCTTCATATTTGATATTAGGAATTTTTTTAACTTGCCATCCTACAAGGATGACACTTAATCTGGGCCAGAACAGTCTAATGGTGTTATTTTTTTTAATGTTACCCTACTTGACAGTCTCAAATCTATATAAAAACTTTAATTTGATTTTATCAGGCATTTCATATGTAAAATATAGCACAGGTTATATCTTATTTTTAAATTTACTTGTTGAAAAAAAAATTAAGAAATTATTATTAACTTCAATTATAACGATATTGGGCTGGTTATTTTACAGCTACTATACAAATAGTCATTTAATTTACAATTTTTTTGAACCACTTAGAATGAATTTTCAAGGTAATTATACCAGAACAGGTGACTTGTATTCGATTATAAATATTTATTTTTTAAAGGAAAATAATGTTACAAATAAAATAATTCAATTAGGAATAGTTTTACTTGGGAATATTTATTTTTTATATCAAATAAAAGATATAAAAAATAAATTAGCAAAATTATCTGTAATTTGTTTCTTACCTTTAATTTTTATGCCACACTCAAACTATGATTATGTTTTAATGCTACCTTTGCTTATTTATGTTATTAAAAATTATAAATTTGCTATATCTAAATGTGGGTTATATTTAACAATTTACTATTTTTATTTTCATAGGATAATTAGACATTTGATTGATAATGATATGTTTTATCAATCTGGAATGTTTTTAATTTTTACAAGTTTTATAATTTTCTTTGTCAATCATATAAAAAGAAATAATTTAGTTTAAGCATGAAAAAAAAAATATTAATCACAGGTTCAAATGGTTTTTTGGGCAATCTTGCTAAAGAATATTTTATCCATAATTTTGAATTAGTATTTGTTGATATATCTAGTTCAAATGAAGCAAATTTTTATAAAGTAGACATAGGAAATTTTGCAGAAATTGATGATGTTATTAGTAAAGAAAAACCAGATATAATTTTTCATTTTGCATCTGAAATATTTGATACTCATGACAAAAAGAAAATATATAAAACAAATGTAGAAGGATCTAAAAACATAAAAAAATCAGCTATAAAAAATAACGTTGAAAATTTAATTTTTACTTCAACATTTTCACTTTATGAAAAAAATTATGATTATTTAATTAGTGAATCTGAACCAATTTCATGTAAAAATTATTATGGAATAACAAAATTTGAAGTTGAGACACTTTTATTGGACACGGACTCTGAATTAAATATTTCAATTTTTAGGTGTCCAATTATTGTTGATAAATCTAGAGCTCATCGTCTGGGAGTGCTTTTTGAGTTTTTAAAAGATAATTGTACTCTTTGGATTTTAGGAGATGGTTCTAATAAACTACAATTTGTGTCTGCATCCGATTTATTTATTGCAATTGAAAAATCTATAAATTTAACAGGAAAGCATGTCTATAATATTGGATGTGAAAAGGTTGAGACAATGAAAGAAACTTTTGAATATCTTATAAATAAAACTGGCTCAAAATCTAAAATAAGACATTTTAATAAAAATTTAGGTCTGCTTATTTTGAAGATATTATCTTTTTTGCGTTTTATAAATTTTATAGATTATCATAATAAAATCCTTGTTAGTAATATTGTATTGGATATTTCAAGAATTAAAAAAGATTTAAACTTTGTACCCACTAAAAGCACTGCTGAGCTTATGTTAGATGCTCATAAGTATTATTTAAATAATTCTGATAAAAGTCAAAAAGGATCAGCAATCAGACCAAAAATGGGTTTTTTTTCTGTAATTAAATTTATTTCAAAAATAATTTAATATTAAAAAAATTTACTTATTAAACTTGTTCAATTATAAATATTAGCGTAAACACACATGAAATTCATTAATGCCCTCGTGGTGAAATTGGTAGACACAAAGGACTTAAAAGCCGAGGGATTCACTTTTTAGTCAGTCCATAGTAGTCCAAGGTAGTCTAAACATCCTATAAAATCTCATAACTTTAATTTAGATTTAAATAAATATAATGAAATTAAGCTTATTAAATATCTCAAAACCAGTACCAAACCAGTACCTAAAGAGATAATATGATATGATAAATTATGAAAAAAATTTTAATAATAATTATTTTAAATTTTGTATATATAAATTCTGCTAATTCAACAATGACAGTAGGCAAGTATTTAAATGATAAGAATAGCAAAAATGCTCCAATCGTAGCAGTTTTAGAAAATTATGTATTAGCTGCAGGTTCAGCAATTTTTTGGAATAAAATAGTTTCATTAGCATATAATCAAAAAACTTTTTGTCCGCCTTCAAATTGGTCGCCATCTCTCAATGATTTTATTAATTATATAGATTCTGAAATTATGTATGCAAAAAAAAATGGAAAATACAAAGATAATGATAAGGTTGCTTTTTATCTATCAACTTATTTGTACAGAGTTTTTCCATGTAAATAAAATATGATAAAACTTAAAAAAAATATTATTGCCATTATTCTTAGTTTTTTATTTTTTGATTTATCATTCGCTGATATTTCTAAAAATGAATACACTTGTACTTTACAAACAGTTTTTGGAACAGATCATCCATCAATTAAGTTTCCTTTAAAAATTATAAAGAGTTTTGATGACGATTACGTGATATATTCTCATGGCAATATTTTAAGGAATGAGGTCTTAGTTTTTGGACAAGAAATTCAAGAGAATTTAATAGGATACATATATGATGAAAATTACATTCAAGCAGAGTTTTTTACTCCTGGTGAAGATATTTTAAAATTCTATGTGTTTGAAATAGATAGAGAGCAGACTTTTCCTTACCCATTAGCAGAAAGTATTTTTGTTACCGAAAACTTATACACTCTAACTGGAACAACTCAAAAATTAGGTCTTTCAAGTAATTTAGACCAAGAAACTTTAGATAAAGAAAAAAAAATAATGAAATTTATAAAATCTCATTTGGATGTGATAATTAAAAATGAGAAACCACTTTTAATTGACGATTTTGAACACAAATGTAAGATTAAATAATGAAAAAACTTTTTATAGCTTTTTTTGTTTTTTTATTTTTGTACGCCTCGTCTTATGCAGATACAAACGCTACAAAAGCAAAAGAGTGGTTTTTTAAGAGTAAAATTCTACCCATAACTCTTGGTGGACACGAGAAATTATTTGCAGGCAAAGAAAATGTTATAAAATGCACAAGAAACGATCGAACTTTAAAATTTTATATAAATCATTTTAACGCTAAAGAAGTTGCTGATTTTTTTCCAAGTAGTGAAAAACTACCAAATGGGGCTGATGTATATAATGAAAGTCTTACTTCAAATGGTACTGATTTGATTGCAAAAGCAATTTATTTTGTTTTTTATGATGAAACCAAAAAAGTTTCGTTTTGGATTGAAGGACACATTTCAAGTAAAAAAAAATACTATTATATAATTAATGAAATAGACGAAAACAGAACAAAATTAGATAGAGTATTTATCATATTTGATAATATTTTTTTAAATAAACATAAGGATATAAAAAAATCTATTAATAAGTTGTCTAAAATTTACAAAGACTCAATAAATTTCACAGAACAGCAACCAGGAAAAAATCTTTATGAAGAATCTGATAGATATATGAAAAAAATTATAGACACATCAGTTGAAGCACGAAATATTATCGATAAGTATATGTCATCTTTTGAAACTCAAAAAATTTCATTTCAAGAATATAGCTGTTCGTGAAAAAAATTTTAAATTTTATTATTATTTTCTTTTTTTGGTCAACAGTACTATATGCAAAAAATATTACATATATTTGTGAAGTAACCGACTCTAAAAACAAAACATCTAAAGAAATTTTTGAGATTAAAAATGATCAATTTTTAAGTGACGGATATATTTTAAAAACATCCTCAATAAAAATAAATAATATAAGTGCAGAGGTCAATTATTATTGGAATAAGTCTAATGTACGGCATAAGGTTAATTTTAAGAATGGAAAGGGCTTTGAAATTTGGACCAGTGAAACTACCACAAGTACTTATTACCTTAATTGTAGTGTAATATAATTTGTAGGACTTTATAGGACAACCAGTACCTGACCAGTACCTAGGGAGATAAAATAAAAAAAATTTACTTATTTCTCTTGTTCAATTATAAATATTGGCATAAACACTCATGAAATTCATTAATGCCCTCGTGGTGAAATTGGTAGACACAAAGGACTTAAAATCCTTGCCGCTTGCGGAGTGCCAGTTCGAGTCTGGCCGAGGGCACCACTAAATGAATAAACTTCAAATTATTTCAGATAAAAACAAGAAATCTTTAAGTATTAAAAATTTATTATTAAAAAAAATAAAAACAAAGCCTTTAAAACAAGATAATCTAATCATTGTTATTGGTGGAGATGGTTTTATGCTTCAAACACTAAAAAAGAATAAAAATTCAAACAAACATTATTATGGGATTAATTCTGGAAATTATGGTTTTCTTATGAATAAATTTTCCTCAAAAGATATTTTAAAAAACTTGTCAAAAGCAAATTTAGTTTCAATTTCTCCATTAGAAATGATTGTTAAAAATAAAAATAATCAAACCAAGAAATCTATAGCAATTAATGAGGTATCAGTTCTTAGACAAAGTAGACAAGCTGCTTCATTATCCATCAAGCAAGGCTCAAAACAAATAATCAAAAAATTAGTTTCAGATGGTGTGCTGGTATCAACGCCTGCTGGAAGTACAGCTTACAATCTATCTGTCCATGGACCAATATTAAGTCTTCATTCAAAAAAATTGTCAATATCCCCAATAAGTGCCTTTAGACCAAGAAGATGGAAGGGTAGAATTGTTAATGATAAATCTAAAATTGTTATAAAAAACTTAAATCCTTCAAAAAGACCAATAAGTGCTGTAGCAGATAATCTGGAAGTAAGAAATGCTAAATCAATTACTATAAAAATAAATAATAAAATAAAGTTTAATCTTCTTTATGACAAAAATAGAAGTCTACAAAAAAAAATTAAAATTGAACAAATAAGAAAAGAAATTAATTAAATATACTCATATAATAAAAGTGAAATAGACATGAAAATTTTAGGTATTAATTTTGGGGGGCATGACACTTCAGCCTCCTTAACAATAAATGGTAAGTTAATTGCAGCTTGTGAGGAGGAAAGATATAATAAAGAAAAACATACCAGGGCTTTTCCAGAATTAGCAATTAAGGATTGCTTAAAAATAGGTAATTTAAAGTTAAAAGATTTGGATATTATAGCTTTTGGAAATGATCCTTTTCTACAAATTAAAGAGAAGTATTTAATTTTAGCCCTTAAAGATAATTATAGAATAAAAAATATTTTTGATGACATTGAGAGAATTAAAAAACTTTATTATACAGAAAGTTTTTTAAGAAAGAAGTTGGGTTTTAGAAAAAAAATTGAATTTCTAAACCATCATTTATGTCATCATGCAAGTACTTTTTTTCCAAGTGGATTTAAAAAATCATTGATTGTTTCATATGATGGAATGGGCGAAGTTCATTCAGCTTTATTTGGTTTAGGTAATGGAAAAAAAATTAATATATTTCATGATAAAAATAAATATCCAAATTCTTTAGGCTTAATTTATTCAGCTATAACTTTTTTCCTTGGTTGGCGGATTTTTTGTGACGAAGGTATAATAATGGGTTTGGCACCTTATGGAAATTCTAATAAAAAAGTGCCAGGTTCAAATGTAAGTTATATAAATTATTTTAGAGATATCATTAAATTAGATAAAAAAGATCCATTAAAATATCTTATTAATTTAAAATGGATAAGTTATCATTATCAGAAAAATACTTGGTTTAGTGAAAAGTTTTTTAAAACGTTTGGCAAGCCTCGAAAAGCAGAAAATAAAATTACAAGTCATCATAAAAATATAGCCGCAGCATTACAAGATAGAATTGAGGAAATTGTAATTTCACAATTAAAAATAATGAAAAAGATAACTAAAACAAATTACCTTTGTATTAGTGGTGGAGTTGGTCTTAACTGCTCTTTGAACGGTAAAATTCAATCATCTAAATTATTTAAAAAAATATTTATACAACCAGCAAGTGGAGATGCCGGAGTATCTTATGGGGCCTGTTTGCTTGCCGAACAGAAAAATAATAAAAAATTTAAGAAAATTCCCACGAATGATTTTTATAAAGGATACATGGAAAGTGAAAAAAAAATAAAACAAAAACTTAATGAAAGTGGTTTGAAATTTACAAATTATAAAGATGAAATTTTCAAAATAACTGCTGAACTATTAAAAAAAGGTAAAATTGTTGCTTGGTATCAAGATGGTGCCGAGTTTGGCCCAAGGGCTTTAGGTAACAGAAGTATATTAGCCAGACCTTTTCCTGAAAGCATTAAAGATCACATTAATAAAAATGTTAAATTTAGAGAATATTTCAGACCATTTGCACCTGCTGTAATGGAAGAAAATTTATATGAGTTTTTTGAAATAAATCAAAAAAGTCCGCATATGTTAATTGCTTGTAAAGTAAAAAAAAATAAATCAAGTTTAATACCAGCGGTAGTGCATGTGGATAATAGTTGCAGAGTTCAAAGTGTTTCCAAAGAAACAAATTACAAATTTTGGAAATTGTTAAATGAATTTAAAAAAATAACTAACATTCCTGTTATTTTGAATACTTCTTTCAATGTTAAAGGTGAACCTATAGTAAATGATTCCGAGGATGCCATTAGATGTTATCGAAAATATAATATAGATAATTTGGTTATGGGAACTTATTTGGTTGAAAAATTATAAATTTAATTTTTAAAAATTTAATAAAATTTTTTGGTGAATTATGGTGCCCCCGCACGGATTCGAACCGCGGACCTATTGATTACAAATCAATTGCTCTACCAGCTGAGCTACAAGGGCATGAGCAATAATTATTAACTATTTCTTAAATAATCAACTCTTTTTTTTTAAATAACTGAGGTGATGAAACACAATAGCAGCACTATTTGAGATATTTAAACTTTCGATGTCTTCATTAATATTAATTTTAACAAAAAAATCTGCATATTTACCTGTGTGTTTTCTCATACCAAACCCTTCTGACCCAAATAGAAGAATATTATTTCCTTTCCATTTGATGTCAGTGAAATCTTTTTGACCTTTGGTATCAAAACCGTAAACCCAGAAATTTTTTTCTCTTAAATTTTTAAGTGTAGAATTAATGTTAGAGACTTGAAATATATTTATATGTTCCATACATCCACTAGCTGATTTATACATCAATTTACTATCACGAGGAAAATGTCTTTCCTTAATTATTAATCCATCAATATCAAATGATGCGGCACTTCTGATTAATGAACCAATATTTCTTGGATCAGTAACTTCATCGAGACAAACAAATGTTAAATTATTTTTATTTTTTATAAATTGTTTTATCTCTGGTTGATCTAAATGTTCAATTTCAGCAACATAACCATTATGCATTAATTGTTCTTTTGAAGTGTATTTGTCTAATTCTTTTTTAGATTTAAAGTAAACCCTTACATCTTCCAAAATATTTTTATTTGGATTCTTTCTATGAATATTTTTTTTAGATTCCTCTGTTAAAAATACTCTTAAAACCTTTCTTTTGGGGTTTCTAAGAGCTTCAATTACTGCATGTTGGCCAACAATGAAAAAAGATGATTTATTCATAAATTATTAAGTGTTTTACACGTTTTTTTTAATATTTACTTATTAAATCACGTGTTGCATTTGCATAAATAAAATATATAAAACGCTTGTTATTTGAAGCTTTATTGAACAAGGGGACACTTCCCCAAAGGAGGGGTTCCAGAGCGGTCAAATGGGGCGGGCTGTAAACCCGTTGACTTCGGTCTTCGAAAGTTCGAATCTTTCCCCCTCCACCATTTAATAAATTTTAGATAACATGGAGTGTTACTCTTGGGGTTGTGCGGGTGTAGTTCAATGGTAGAACGCTAGCCTTCCAAGCTGGATGTAAGGGTTCGATTCCCTTTACCCGCTCCAAGAAATTAAAATTATAAGAAACAAAAAAAAACTGAGGTAAAAACGTAATGTCAAAAGAAAAATTTGTAAGAAACAAACCCCACTGTAACATTGGGACTATAGGTCATGTCGACCATGGTAAAACAACTCTTACTGCCGCGATTACAAATGTATTAGCACAAGCGGGCGGTGGAACTGCAGTTGCTTATGACCAGATTGATAAAGCGCCTGAAGAAAAAGAGAGAGGTATAACAATTTCAACAGCACACGTTGAGTATGAAACTGAAAAAAGACACTATGCTCATGTAGATTGTCCTGGTCACGCTGACTATGTTAAAAATATGATCACTGGTGCTGCACAAATGGATGGAGCAATCTTAGTTGTTAACGCAGCTGATGGTCCAATGCCACAAACAAGAGAACACATTCTTTTGGGAAGACAAGTTGGTATTCCTGCAATCGTTGTTTACTTAAATAAAGTAGACCAGGTTGATGATAAAGAAATGATCGAACTTGTTGAAGAGGAAATTAGAGAACTTTTAACTTCATACAAATATCCAGGTGACAAAACACCAATCGTTAAAGGTTCAGCTTTAGCAGCAGTTGAAGGTAGAGATGATGAAATTGGAAAAAATTCAATTTTAGAATTAATGAAAGCTGTTGATGAACATATTCCACAACCAGCTAGAGAAGTTGATAAACCATTTTTGATGCCAGTTGAGGACGTATTCTCAATTTCTGGAAGAGGAACAGTTGCAACCGGAAGAGTTGAGTCTGGTGTTATTAAAACTGGAGAGGAAGTTGAAATAGTTGGAATTAGAGAAACTAAAAAATCAGTTTGTACAGGAGTTGAGATGTTTAGAAAACTTTTAGATTCTGGTGAAGCTGGTGATAACGTTGGAATTTTATTGAGAGGTATTGAAAGAACTGATATCGAAAGAGGTCAAGTTCTTTGTAAGCCTGGTTCAATTACTCCACACACTAAATTTGAAGCTCAAGCGTATGTACTTAAAAAAGATGAAGGTGGAAGACACACTCCTTTCTTTACTAAATACAGACCTCAGTTTTATTTTAGAACAACAGACGTAACAGGTGAAGTAGAGTTACCAGCTGGTACAGAAATGGTTATGCCAGGTGATGACGCTAAATTTACAGTAAAACTAATCACTCCAATCGCAATGGCAGAGAAATTAAATTTTGCGATTAGAGAAGGTGGAAGAACTGTTGGAGCAGGAGTAGTAACAAAAATTATAGAGTAACTCTATAAATAGGAGTGTAGCTCAATTGGTAGAGCGCCGGTCTCCAAAACCGGAGGCTGAGGGTTCGAGTCCCTCCGCTCCTGCCAATCTGAGCTTATAAATTATGAGAAACCCGATTAAATTTATCCAGGAAGTCAAACAAGAGGCTTTTAAAATTACTTGGCCAACTTGGAAAGAGACATTGCAAGGTGCTTTAATGGTTTTTGTTATGGCAGTTGTTATGTCTTTATTTTTTCTTCTTTTAGATCAGGTTTTAAAATTTTTCTTAGAACTTTTACTTAAAGTGAGTATTTAATGAAAAATTGGTACATTGTTCAGTCACATTCTAGCTTTGAGAATAAGGTTGCTTCTTTAATCAAAGAGGAGGCAGATAAAGCTAAAATTGCTGATAAGTTTGAAGAGATTATTGTACCTACTCACGATGTTACTGAGGTTAAGAGAGGCAAAAGAATACAAAGAAAAAAAAAATACTTTCCTGGATATGTACTAATTAAAAGTGAAATGGATAATAATATTTATCACATGATTAAAAATATTAAGAGGGTTAGTGGTTTTTTAGGTACAAAAGGTATTCCTGTTCCAGTTTCAGATAAAGAGGTAGAGAAGATTTTAGGTCAGATTAAAGATGGTGTTGCTCAGCCAAAATCTGGTGTGGATTATAGTGTAGGTGAAAAAGTTCAGGTTGTAGACGGTCCATTTGCTTCATTTAATGGAATGATTGAGGAAATTGATGAAGAAAAAGCTAGACTTAAGGTGTCAGTTTCTATATTTGGTCGTCCTACACCAGTAGATTTAGAATATAATCAGGTTGAGAAGGTAAGTTAATGGCAAAAGAAATTAGTGGATTTATAAAACTACAAATTAAAGGAGGTCAAGCTAATCCAGCTCCCCCAGTTGGACCTGCATTAGGTCAACGTGGTGTAAACATTATGGAGTTTTGTAAAGCTTTTAATGACAAAACTAAGTCAATGGCAGGAAAACCTGTTCCAGTAGAAATTACTGTATATAAAGATAAAAAATTTGATTTTAAAATTAAATCACCCCCAGCATCATTTTATATTAAAGAAGCAGTAAAATTAAAAGGTGGATCAAAAGAACCTGGAAGAAATATTATTGCTTCAATTTCTAAAAAACAATTAGAGAGCATAGCAAAAGAAAAAATGAATGATTTAAATGCACATGATATTGAGGAAGCTATAAAAATTATTGCAGGATCAGCTAGATCAATGGGTATTGAGGTAAAAGAATAATGACATCAAAAAGATATAAAAAATTACCTGAAAAGACAAATAACTTAAATGCCGAGTCAATAGAAAAATTATTACCGCAAATTAAAAAAAATTGCACAACTAAATTTGATGAGTCTTTAGATTTAAGTTTTCAAATAAATAACAAACAAAAGAAAAGTGAAGTTAATATTAGAACAGTAGTTAATTTACCTGGTGGAACAGGTAAGAAAGTTAAAGTTGCAGTTGTTTGTGAAGATAATAAAGCACAAGATGCAAAAGATGCTGGAGCAGATATTGTGGGTGGCGATGAATTTGTTGAGAGAATCAAAGGTGGGGAATTAAATTTTGAAAAATTAATTTGTACACCTGGAATGATGATTAAACTTTCTAAATTAGGAAAAGTTTTAGGGCCAAAAGGTTTGATGCCTAATCCAAAGCTTGGTTCAGTTTCTGAAAATATTAAAGAAGCTGTAACTAATGCTAAATCTGGTCAAGTAGAAATTAGAAATGATAAAGATGGAAACATTGGAGTTAGTATCGGCAAAAAATCTTTTAGCGATGATCAATTACTAAAAAACTATAACGCAATTTTAGATGCTTTAGAAAAAGAAAAATCAAACAATACTTTGAAAGGTGATTTAATTAGAAGTGTATTTGCAACATCTACAATGGGCGTTTCATATAGAGTTAAATTAGGGAAATCGATATAATTATGATGAATAAAGAACAAAAGAAAAATTATATTGAAGAAATGACTAGTAAGTTTGAAAACAGCAAGGCTGTTATGGTTACCCATTACCAAGGTTTAACGATGACTCAATTAGACGAATTGAGAACTAAAATGAGAGAACATGGTATTATTTTTAAAATAACCAAGAACAGAATTACAAAATTAGCTTTAGAAAAAACAAAGTGTAAAGATTTATCTAAATTATTTACTGGCCCAACAGCAGTTGCATTTGGAGAGGATGCAATAATGTCTGCAAGAATTCTTTCAAAATTTGCAAAAGATAACGAAAACTTAAAATTAATTGGTGGAATAATGGATGATGAGGTCTTAGATTCGGCTGGCGTTCAAAATGTAGCAAGTTTACCTACATTAGACGAGGCAAGAGCCAATATTGTGGGTATTTTAAACGCTTCTGCATCTAAATTAATCAGTATTTTGCTTGCACATTCAGAAAAAATGAGTAGTTTGTCGGCAGAAAATTCTGAAACACAACCCAAAGAGTAATACATATGCCTGACCTTAACAAAATTATAGAAGACTTATCAAGTTTGACTGTTGCAGAGGCAGCAGAACTATCAAAACAATTAGAAGAAAAATGGGGTGTAACTCCTATGGCAGCAGCAGCTCCCGCAGCAGCAGGTGGTGCAGCTCCAGCAGAAGATAAAGATGATTTTACAATCATGTTAGTTTCTGCAGGTGATAAAAAAATTAATGTTATCAAAGAAGTAAGAGCAGCTACTTCATTAGGTTTAAAAGAAGCAAAAGATCTTGTAGAGGGAGCACCAAAAGAAGTTAAATCTGGTGTAAATAAAAAAGACGCTGAAGAGATCAAAGCTAAGTTAGAAGCTGCTGGCGCTAAAGTAGAACTTAAATAAATTAAATAGAAAGAATTCGAATACTGATTATTTTTAATCAGTATTTATAAACATAGATGCAATTATCTTTTACTGAAAAGAAAAATATTAGAAAAAGTTTTGGTAAACTAAAAGAGAGTTTATCTATACCTAACTTAATTGAAGTCCAAAAAAATTCCTACAAAGAATTAACTGAATTTAATGTAGAGGCAGCAGAACTTACTAAAGGTTTTGATAGAGTTTTTAAAAGTATTTTTCCTATTGAAGATTTAAATGACAAAGCAACTTTAGAGTATGTTTCATATAGATTAGAGAAACCAAAATTTGATGTTGAAGAATGTATAGCAAGAGGTCTTACATATTCATCAGCTCTTAAGTGTACTTTAAGATTAGTAGTTTACGAAATAGATCAAGAAAACAATACTAAAGATATTTTATCAGCTAAAGAGCAAGAAGTATATATGGGTGAAGTTCCTATGATGACCAATAGTGGAACTTTTATAACTAACGGTGTTCAAAGAGTTGTAGTTAACCAAATGCACAGAAGTCCAGGCGTATTTTTTGATCATGATAAAGGAAAAACTCATGCAAGTGGTAAACTTTTATTTAATTGTAGAGTAATACCTAATAGAGGTTCTTGGTTAGATTTTGAGTATGATGTTAAAGATTTTCTATATTTTAAAATTGATAGAAAAAAGAAAATTTTTTCATCTACTTTATTATTAGCTTTAGGTTACACAAAATCAGAAATAGTAGATGAGTTCTATGAAAGTGAACAATATACTTTTGATACAAAAACAGAAAAGTGGAAAACTAAATTTAACCCAGAAAACTACAAGGCTAAAAATTTTTCAGAAGAAGTAATTGATGCAAAAACTGGTGAGGTAGTAATCAAATTAGGTGAAAAGATAAATTTTTTAAATGCAAAAAAATTAGCTAACGATGGTTTGAAAGACATACTAGTTTCTAGAGAATCTTTGTTTGGTAAATTTTTACACAGAGATGTTAAAGTCAATGAAGAAGAGGACGGTGTATTTAAAATTGGGACAGAATTAAATGATACAATTATTCAACAAATTTTAGATGCAGATATACACACACTTCAAATATCTGTTACAAACTCTATAAACAAAGGACCTTATCTACTTACAACTATTTTAGCTGATAAAAATAATTCTAAAGACGAAGCTATCACTGAAATCTATAAAATGTTAAGACCTGGTGAACCGCCAACTATAGAGATAGCAACTCAAATATTTAATAATCTTTTCTTTAGCTCGGACAGATATGATCTATCTGATGTTGGAAGAGTTAAAATGAACTCAAGATTAAACCAAGAGTGTTCTGACAAAATTACCATATTAAGAAATGACGACATCATTGCAATTATTCATAAAATGTTGGATTTACGTGATGGTAAAGATGATGTCGATGACATTGATCACCTAGGAAATAGAAGAGTTCGTTCTGTTGGAGAGCTAGTTGAGAACCAAGCTAGAATTGGTGTTTATAGAATGGAAAGAGCTATTAAAGAAAAAATGACAACTTTGGATGTTGAGTCAGCAATGCCACAAGATCTAATTAATGCAAAACCATTAACAGTTTCATTGAAAGATTTTTTTGCAAGTTCACAACTATCTCAGTTTATGGATCAAACAAATCCTTTATCTGAAATTACTCATAAAAGGAGAGTTTCAGCGTTAGGTCCGGGTGGTTTAACAAGAGAAAGAGCAGGTTTTGAAGTAAGGGACGTCCATCCAACTCACTATGGAAGAATTTGTCCAATTGAGACACCAGAGGGTCCAAATATTGGTTTGATTAATAGTTTATCTACTTATGCAAAAATTAATAAGTATGGCTTTATTGAAAGTCCTTACAAAAAAGTAAAAGATGGTGTTGTTCAAGATAAAGTCGAATACTTGTCAGCAATGGAAGAAACAAAATTCACTATTGCTCAAGCAAATACAAAACTTGATAAAAATGGAAAAATTACTGAAGAACTAGTTTCATGCAGACAAAACCTTAACTTTCTTTTAGCAAAACCTGACTCTATTGATTACATTGACGTATCACCAAAACAATTAGTTTCAGTTGCAGCATCTTTAATTCCATTCTTAGAAAATGATGATGCAAACAGAGCTTTAATGGGATCAAATATGATGAGACAAGCAGTTCCATTATTAAAACCTGAGTCTCCACTTGTCGGTACAGGAATTGAAAGTGATGTTGCTTTAGATTCGGGGGTGACTATTGTTGCTAAGCGTGATGGAGTTGTTGATAAAATAGATGGTAAAAGAATTGTTATAAAAGTAACTGAGGAAACAGACTTTAGTAAGTCTGGTGTAGATATCTATAATCTTCAAAAATTTAAAAGATCAAACCAAAATACTTGTATAAATCAAAGACCACTTGTTAGAGTTGGTGATAAAGTTAAATCTGGAGATATTATTGCAGATGGTCCTTCAACAAAGTTAGGTGAACTTGCTTTAGGTAAGAACGTTACCGTAGCATTCATGCCGTGGCAAGGTTATAACTTTGAAGACTCAATCTTAATTTCAGAAAGATGTGTTACAGACGACGTATTCACATCTGTTCACATTGTTGAATACGAAATAATGGCAAGAGATACAAAGCTAGGCGAAGAAGAAATAACAAGAGATATACCAAATGTAAATGAAGAGGCCTTAAAAAACCTTGATGAGTCAGGAATAGTTTATATTGGTGCAGAGGTAAATGCTGGAGATATTTTAGTAGGTAAAGTTACTCCAAAAGGTGACTCAGCATCTGGTCCTGAAGAAAAATTATTAAGATCAATTTTTGGAGAAAAAGCTATCGATGTAACAGATACATCTCTAAGAATGTCTAGAGGATCAAGTGGAACGGTAGTTGATGTAAGAGTATTCAATAGACATGGAATTGAGAAAGATGAAAGATCAATAACTATTGAAAGAGCTGAAATTGAGCAAGTTCAACAAGATAAAATTGTTGAGGAAGAAATATTAGAAAGAAGTATCAAACAAAGAGCTTCACAATTCTTGTCAGGATCATCTTTAACTAAAAAAGTAAAAGATTTATCAGAAGGAACTAAGTTAGATTTTGATACAATTAATAAACTATCTATTAATGATGTCTTCAAAATCTCTGTAGGAAATGTAAATGATGAAGCTACATTAGCTCAATTAAAAGATCAATATAATAAAGCAAAAGAAGACATAACAGAGAGATTTGAAGATAAAGTTTTAAAAATTAGAAGTGGTGATGATTTATTACCAAGTGTTATGAAAATGGTAAAAGTATTCGTTGCTATAAAAAGAAGATTAAGACCTGGTGATAAAATGTCAGGAAGACATGGTAACAAAGGCGTTGTAAGTAAAATTGTACCTGTTGAAGATATGCCATATAGAGAAGATGGTAGACCAGTTGATATTGTATTAAACCCTCTGGGTGTTCCAAGTAGGATGAACGTTGGACAAATTTTAGAGACACACTTAGGTTGGGCATGTAAAGAATTTGGTGAACAAGTAAAAAATTTAGTTAACGAAAATAACAAAAAAATTGAAAGAACAGAAAAAATCGAAAAATTCTTAAAATCTGTTTATGGTGAAGAAATTTTCAACGAAAAAGTAGATAAATTAAGTAAGAATGAATTCAAAGATCTTTGTGAAAATTTACAAAATGGTATCGCAATCTCAACGCCTGTTTTTGATGGTGCTAAAGAAAAAAATGTTACTGAGATGCTTGAACTAGCAAATTTACCAGGATCAGGACAAACTTATTTATGGGATGGAAGAACAGGAGAGAAATTTGATAGACCGGTTACAGTCGGAATAATCTACATGCTAAAACTTCATCACTTAGTTGAAGATAAAATTCATGCAAGATCTACTGGACCCTACAGTTTGGTTACACAACAACCACTCGGTGGTAAAGCACAATTAGGCGGTCAAAGATTTGGTGAAATGGAAGTGTGGGCACTTGAGGCATATGGTGCATCATACACATTGCAGGAAATTTTAACTGTTAAATCTGATGACGTTGCAGGAAGAGTTAAAGTTTATGAAACTATAGTTAAAGGCGAAGAAAACTTTGAGTCTGGAATACCAGAGTCATTTAACGTTTTAGTTAAAGAGATTAAATCATTAGCATTAAATGTGGAGCTTAATTAATGAAAAAAGAATTAACAGATCTATTTAAGGGCAGCGAAATTTCAGAAGCTCAAAATTTTAATAGCATTAAAATTTCACTTGCTAGCCCAGAGAAAATTAAATCTTGGACATTTGGTGAAATTAAAAAGCCTGAAACAATCAACTACAGAACCTTTAGACCAGAAAAAGATGGTCTATTCTGTGCAAGGATCTTTGGACCAATAAAAGATTATGAGTGTTTATGCGGTAAGTATAAACGAATGAAATTTAGAGGAATTATATGTGAGAAATGTGGTGTTGAGGTTACAAAATCAAATGTAAGAAGAGAAAGAATGGGCCACATTAATCTAGCCACACCGGTAGCACATATTTGGTTCTTGAAGTCTCTTCCAAGCAGAATTGCTTTAGCAGTAGACATGAAATTAAAAGAAATAGAGAGAGTTCTTTATTTTGAAAACTTTATAGTAATAGAACCTGGTTTAACTGGTTTGCAAAAAAATCAACTTTTAAATGAAGAAGAATTGGCAAAATTCCAGGATGAATTTGGTGAAGAAAGTTTTACAGCGGGAATAGGAGCAGAAGCTGTTCTTGAGATGTTGAAAAATTTAGATTTAGAATTGGAGAGAAAAAATCTTGTTAGCTTTATTAATGAAACCAAATCAAAAGTTAATGAAGAAAGGGCAATTAAAAGATTAAAATTAATAGAGTCATTTATTGAAACAGGTCAAAAACCCGAGTGGATGATTATGACTGTTGTACCTGTTATACCACCAGAATTAAGACCATTAGTTCCTCTAGACGGTGGAAGATTTGCTACTTCGGATCTTAACGATTTATACAGAAGAGTAATTAACAGAAATAACAGGTTAAAGAGGTTAATGGATCTTAAAGCTCCAGATATCATTGTAAGAAATGAAAAAAGAATGCTTCAAGAATCTGTTGATGCTCTTTTCGATAACGGAAGAAGAGGCAGAGTAATTACAGGCACAGGTAAGAGACCACTTAAATCTCTTGCTGAAATGTTAAAAGGTAAGCAAGGAAGATTTAGACAAAATTTATTAGGTAAAAGAGTTGATTATTCAGGAAGATCGGTAATTGTTGTTGGGCCAGATTTGAAATTACATGAGTGTGGTTTACCAAAAAAAATGGCTTTAGAATTATTTAAACCATTTTTGTATGCAAGATTAAATAAATTAGGATTAGCATCAACAATCAAACAAGCTAAAAAATTAGTTGAAAAAGAAACAAATGCAGTTTGGGATGCTTTAGAATTAATTGTAAGAGAGCATCCTGTCCTATTAAATAGAGCTCCAACACTTCATAGACTTGGAGTTCAAGCATTTGAGCCGAAATTAATTGAAGGTGATGCAATTGAATTACATCCTTTAACTTGTGCAGCATTTAACGCTGACTTTGATGGTGACCAAATGGCAGTTCATGTTCCATTAAGTTTAGAAGCACAATTAGAGGCAAGAATTTTAATGTTATCTACAAATAATATTCTTTCTCCATCAAATGGTAAACCAATTATCGTTCCAAGTCAGGACATGATTTTAGGAATTTACTATCTATCCCAGGAACCTATATCTGATAAACCAGCTGGATACTTTACAAATTCAGATCAAATTGAATTTGCATTATCATCTGGTCAAATAAATGTTCATAGCACTATTATTTCAAGATATGAGACTGTAGATGAACAAGGGAATAAAAAAACAGAAAAATACACTTCTACAGCTGGTAGATTTCTATTAGCAAATTTACTGCCTAAGAATAGCAACATTAAATTCTCTTTAGTAGATAGATTATTACCTAAAAAAGTAGTTTCAGAAATAATTGATGTTGTATTTAGATTTTGCGGTCAAAAAACAACTGTAATTTTCTGTGATAAGCTTAAAGATTTAGGATTTAAACATGCGTTTAAAGCAGGAATTTCATTTGGAAAAGATGATCTTGTAATACCTGCAAATAAAACTCAATTAATTAATGATACTAAGAAATTAATTGCAGATTATGAAACACAATATGCTGAAGGTTTAATTACAAGAGGTGAAAAATATAACAAAGTAGTTGATGCTTGGTCTAAGTGTACAGACAAAGTTGCTGGCGAAATGATGAAGGGAATTTCAGCTACAGAAAAAACTGATGAAGGATTAAAAATAAATTCTGTATTCATGATGGCCGACAGTGGCGCTAGAGGATCTGCAGCTCAAATGAAGCAATTAGCTGGTATGAGAGGTTTAATTGCAAAACCTTCAGGTGAAATTATTGAAAGTCCGATTATATCAAACTTTAAAGAGGGATTGACCGCTTTGGAGTATTTCAATTCAACACACGGAGCTAGAAAAGGATTAGCAGATACAGCACTTAAAACAGCTAGTTCTGGTTATTTAACAAGAAGATTATGTGATGTAGCTCAAGATTTAACTATTACTAAAGTTACATGTGATGATCCTGGGTTTATTGAGCTTTCTGAAATTTTAGAGGGTGGTAATGTTGTTGTAAGCTTATCTGAAAGAGCATTAGGAAGAGTTACAGCTGCTGAAGTTAAAAACCCTTTAACGGGTGAAGTAATTATTAAAAAATCTGAAATGATTGATGAAGCTGGTTGCGATAAAATTGATGCTGCAGGAGTTAAATCAATAAAAGTTTTTTCAGTTATGACGTGTAGTTCAAAAGAGGGTGTTTGTGCTACTTGTTATGGAAGAGATTTGTCTCGAGGTAAGATGGTTCATGTAGGAGAAGCTATTGGAATGATATCTGCTCAATCAATTGGTGAACCAGGAACACAGTTAACAATGAGAACATTCCACGTAGGAGGAACAGCTTCAGTTAAACAAGATTCTCAAATAGTTACTAAAAGTGATGGAACTTTAAAGATAATAAACTCAAATATTTTAGAGGACTCTAAAAAGAATTTGATTGTGATGGGAAGAAATACTCAGCTATCAATAGAGGACGACAAGGGTGTTCAGATAGCAGTTTATAAAGTTGCTTATGGATCTAGATTATTTTTCAACAATGGTGACAAAGTAAAAGCAAATACTAAAATATGTGAATGGGATCCATATACTACGCCAGTTATTGCAGAGAAAAGTGGTACAGCAAGTTATGTAGACTTAATTGATGGTGTATCAATTCAAGAAACTACTGATGATGCAACAGGAATTTCCTCTAAATCAGTAATTGATTGGAGAGGTCAATCAAAAAGCACTGACTTAAAACCCAGAATTACTCTTAGAGATGAAAAAGGAAATGTGATTAAAAAAGCTGATGATAATGAAGCTAGATATTATTTAGTACCAGACTCTATTTTATCAATTAAAGATGGTCAAAAAGTTTATGCAGGTGATGTAATTGCAAGATTGCCTAAGGAAACCACAAAAACAAAAGATATAACTGGAGGTCTTCCAAGAGTTGCTGAGTTATTTGAAGCTAGAAAAGCAAAGGATAGTGCAATCATTGCAGAAAATGATGGTAGTGTTGTTTTTGGTAAAGAGGTAAGAGGTAAACAAAGAGTGTCTATTGTTCCTGAAGATGGATCGGAACCTTCAAATTATCTAATTCCAAAAGGTAAACACATCAATTTTAACCCCGGTGAAAGAATTCAAAAAGGAGAATATCTTTTAGATGGCCAACCATTGCCACATGATATTTTAAGAATTTTAGGTATTAAAGAATTAACGGAATACTTTGTTAACCAAGTTCAAGAAGTTTATAGATTACAAGGTGTAATTATAAATGATAAGCATATTGAAACTATTTTAAGACAAATGCTTAAAAAGGTTGAAGTAAAAGTGTCAGGTGACTCAAGTTATTTACCTGGTGAAGTGATTGATAGAATTAGGTTTGACAATACAAACGAAAAATTAATTGCTGAGGGCAAAACCCCTGCTGTTGGTGAAAGAGTCCTGATGGGTATCACTAAAGCTTCACTTCAAACTGAATCATTTATTTCGGCTGCTTCGTTCCAAGAAACAACAAGAGTATTAACCGATGCCGCAATTAAAGGAAAAGTTGACCCATTAAATGGGCTAAAAGAAAACGTAATTGTTGGAAGATTAGTTCCTGCAGGTACTGGTAATATTAAAAATAGATGGAACAATAAAGCTCTAGAGGACGATAATAATTTCTTAGCTGAGCAGGATAAAATAGAAGCTTCAGAACCTGAAGAAACACAGACAAATCAGTAAAAAAATCGCCTAAAAATTGCAGTTTTAGTTTGACAAAGGGTTATTATTAAGTAATTTGGCGATGTTTTTGGTTGGAATGTAGTGCTTCTAACAGTACTAAACGCTGCCACAAAATAACCTGTCAGTTATTTTCATCTAAAAATAAATTAATTAATTTAAAAATTTTATGCCAACAATTAACCAGTTGTTAAGAAAAAAAAGAGTGAAATCAGCAGCAAGGAACAAAGTTCCTGCTCTACAAAAACAACCTTTAAAGAGAGGTGTTTGTGTGAAAGTTTATACAACAACTCCTAAGAAACCAAACTCTGCATTAAGAAAAGTTGCTAGAGTAAGATTGTCAAATGGATTTGAAGTTACAGCTTACATTCCTGGAGAAGGTCACAACCTTCAAGAACACTCAGTAGTTCTAATTAGAGGCGGTAGGGTAAAAGATTTACCAGGTGTTCGTTATCATATTCTTAGAGGTAACCTTGATACTCAAGGTGTTGCAAACAGAAAAAAAAGAAGATCTTTATACGGAACAAAAAAAGGTAAATAATGTCTAGAAAAAAAACTCAACCAAAAAAAAATGTAGTTCCTGATCCAAAATTTAAATCAACTATTATTCCAAAATTAATCAACAACATCATGTATGACGGTAAAAGAGGTATTGCCGCTAAAATTGTTTATGATGCAATTGATAAAATTAAAACAAAGACGAAAGATGAACCAATAAACATTTTTAATGAGGCAATTAACAACATTAAACCAACTGTAGAAGTTAGATCTAGAAGAGTTGGTGGTGCAACTTATCAAGTTCCTGTTGAAGTTAAAAATAAAAGGGCACAAGCATTAGCAATTAGATGGTTAGTTGAATCAGCAAGGAAAAGAAAAGATAAACACATGGCAGATAAAATTTTTAATGAGCTCTATGATGCTTATGAAAAAAAAGGAGCTGCAGTTAAAAAAAGAGAGGATGTGCATAAAATGGCAGAGTCAAATAAGGCATTTGCTCATTTTAGGTGGTAATAAATTATGGCTAGAACTCACACATTAGACAAATACAGAAATATTGGAATCATGGCCCATATAGATGCCGGTAAAACAACTACTACTGAACGAGTTCTATACTATACAGGAAAGAGTCACAAAATTGGTGAAGTACACGATGGTGCTGCAACAATGGATTGGATGGAGCAGGAACAAGAAAGAGGAATTACAATTACATCTGCGGCCACTACTTGTTTTTGGAATAATCATAGAATTAATATTATAGACACACCTGGTCACGTTGATTTTACCATTGAAGTAGAAAGGTCTTTAAAAGTTTTAGATGGTGCTGTTGCTGTTTTTGATGGTGTTGCAGGTGTAGAGCCACAATCCGAAACTGTATGGAGACAAGCCGACAAGTATAAAGTACCAAGAATTTGTTTTGTAAACAAATTAGACAGAACAGGTGCTGATTTCTTTAGATGTGTAGACATGATTAGAGATAGATTAGGTGCAAAACCATTGGTTCTGCAAGTCCCTATAGGAGCTGAAGCCTCTTTATCTGGTGTAGTTGATCTTGTTAAAATGAAAGCTCAAGTTTGGAAAAATGAAGCACTAGGAGCTGAATGGGAATACAAAGAAATTCCAGGAGATTTAAAAGAAATTTCAGAAAAATATAGAACAGAATTAGTTGAAACAGCTGTTGAACAAGATGAAAAGCTAATGGAAGCCTATTTAAATGGCGATGAAATTAAAGAAGAAGATTTAGTCAAATGCATAAGAAAAGGAACTCTAAATTTTAGTTTTGTTCCAGTTTTGACAGGTTCAGCATTCAAAAACAAAGGTGTTCAGCCTTTACTAGATGCAGTTGTAAACTACTTACCAAGTCCCGTAGATATTGGATCTATCAAAGGAACTAAATTAGGTAGTGAAGATGAAATGGAAATGAAATTTGAAGATAGTGTTCCATTTTCTGCTTTAGCTTTTAAAGTGGCTAACGATCCATTTGTTGGCTCACTAACTTTTATTAGAATCTATTCTGGTACAATCAAAACTGGTACAGCAGTCTTCAACTCTTCTAAAGAAAAAGAAGAAAGAGTTGGAAGAATGCTTTTAATGCATGCAAACTCTCGAGAAGATATTAAAGAAGCTAATGCAGGTGATATAGTTGCTTTAGCAGGATTAAAAAATACTATTACAGGTCATACTTTATGTGACAAAGAAAATTCTGTCCTTCTTGAACCAATGGAGTTCCCTGATCCAGTAATTGAAATTGCAGTAGAACCAAAAACAAAAGCGGACCAAGAAAAAATGGGTGAAGCATTAGGCAGGTTAGCTAAGGAAGATCCTTCTTTTAGAGTTACTTCAGACGAAGAGTCAGGACAAACAATTATTAAGGGAATGGGTGAACTACACTTGGATATTATTGTTGATAGAATGAAAAGAGAATTTAAAGTAGAAGCCAATGTTGGAGCTCCACAAGTTGCTTATAGAGAAACTATAGAAGCTGCTTCAGAGGTTGAATACACTCACAAAAAACAAAGTGGTGGTGCTGGTCAATTTGCAAAAGTTAAACTTTTAGTAGAGCCTCAAGAACCTGGCAAAGGTAGAGATGTTGAGAGCAAAATTAAAGGTGGTGCAATTCCAAAAGAATTTATCCCTGGTGTTGAAAAAGGAATAGAAACTGTTTCAGATACTGGAATTTTAGCTGGATTTCCAATGATTGATTACAAAGTAACCATCTTAGATGGATTGCATCACGATGTTGACTCAAGTGTACTAGCATTTGAATTAGCAAGCAGAGCTTGCTTTAAAGAAGCATGTACAAAAGGTGGGCTAAAATTATTAGAGCCAGTAATGAGAGTTGAAGTAGTAACTCCTGAAGACTACATGGGTGATGTTATAGGTGATTTAAATAGTAGAAGGGGTCAAATTAACACTCAAGAGCAAAGAGGTAACGCAACCGTAATAACAGCAATGGTTCCTTTGGCTAACATGTTTGGTTATATAAATAATTTAAGATCAATGTCTCAAGGTAGAGCACAATATTCAATGTTTTTTGATCATTATTCAAAAGTACCACAAAATGTTCAAGACGAAGTTACTAAGAAGATTGCAGGTTAATCATGGAAAAACAGAATATTAGAATTAAATTAAGAGCATATGACAATAAAGTTCTAGATGCTTCTACAGAGGAGATTGTAAATACAGTAAAAAGAACTGGAGCAACAATTAAGGGACCAATACCATTACCCACTAGAATTGAAAGATATACAGTTTTAAGATCACCTCATATAGACAAGAAAAGTAGAGAGCAATTTGAGTCAAGAACTCATAAAAGATTAATAGATATTATTGAACCAACACCACAAACTGTAGAGGCATTAATGAAACTTGATTTAGCTTCTGGAGTAGATGTGGAGATAAAAATTTAATTATGAGTGAGATAGCTTTAATAGGAAAGAAAATAGGCATGACGAGAGAGTTCTACAAATCTGGTCAATTAGTTCCTGTGACTGTACTTAAGGTCGAAAAAGCTAGAGTTATTCAGGTTATTGAAGAAGAAAAAAGAGGGTATAAGGCTGTTCAGCTTGGATATGGGAAAATTAAAAATTCAAAATTAACAAAAGCTATGAAAGGTGTTTTTGCTAAAAAAAATACTGAAGCTAAGAAAAAATTAAAAGAATTTAGAGTAAACGACACATCTGTTTACAAAGAAGGAAACGAGTTTGGTTTAGAAATATTCAAAGATATCAAATTTGTAGACACAAGATCAAAAACAATTGGTAAAGGTTTTGCTGGTGCTATGAAGAGACATAATTTTGGTGGTTTAAGAGCCAGTCATGGTGTTTCTATATCTCACAGAGCACATGGTTCAACAGGACATAGTCAAGATCCAGGAAAAGTTTTTAAAGGAAAAAAAATGGCTGGTCATATGGGTGACAAGCTAAGAACAATGCAAAATATTGAAATAATAAAAACTGACTTAGAGAACGAACTTCTTTACTTAAAGGGGTCGATACCTGGTTCAAAAAATTCTGAAGTAATGGTTAAAAAATCAGTAAAAAATATAAGTAAAATGACAATTGGTGAGAAACAAGCAGCTGCTGAAGAGGCTAAAAAAACACCTGAGAAAAAGAAAAAATAATGAAATTAGATAAAATTAGTATAGACGGTAAAAAAGATAGTATTGAAGTTTTAGATAAGATTTTTTCTGCAAAAATTAATCATAAATTAGTCAGCGCTGTTCTTTACAAAACAAATGCTAATTACAAAGGAAGACACGCAAAAACTAAACAACAAAATGAAGTAAGAGGCCCTACATCAAAAATATATGCTCAAAAGGGAACAGGTGGTGCAAGGCATGCTAGTAGAAAAGCTCCTATTTTCGTAGGCGGTGGTATTGCTCATGGACCAAAAGGTGAATTGGCTTATAAAAAAAGAAAACTAAACAAAACTGAGAAAAAACAAAGCGTAGCTTCATTAATTACTGAAAAGAATAATAATAAAAATTTATTAATCTTAAATGATTTTAGTTCTGAAATTAAAAAAACAAAAGAGATGAACTCAATTATTAATAAGCTTGAAATTACAAATTCACTAATAATTCTAGATAAAAATTCAAAAGAAAAAATAGAAAAATCAGTAAGAAATATTCCAAATGTTAAAGTTACAGATGTAAATCATTTCAGTGCTTTCGACATTATTAAATTTAAAAAAGTAGTTTTCACAGAAAGCTCCGTGAAAGAACTAGAAAAGAGATATTCATAAAATGGAAAAAATTCACTTATACGACAAAATTCTTTCTCCAGTTGTTACTGAGAAATCTACTAATTTATCTGAACTTAATAAAATTGTTTTTAAAGTTCCAGATGGTGCAAATAAGAAAAATTTAAAAAAGAATATTGAAAAAATATTTAAAGTTAATGTAACTAAAATAAATATCATAAATAAACAAAATAGAACAAAAGTAACTAGAGGCAAAAAAGTAAAAGTATCTGGATATAAAAAAGCAATAATTACTTTAAAAAAAGGTCAAAGTATTGATCTAACAACAGGAATTTAATAAATGGCATTAAAAACTTTTAAACCATATACAAAATCTACAAGAGGCACCATTTTAGTTGATAGAACTGGTTTATGGAAAGGCAAGCCATTCAAGACCTTAGTTTCACCTAAAAATGCGATGAAAGGTAGAAATAATAACGGTCATATTACATCTATTAATAGAGCTGGTGGACATAAAAAAATGTACAGACATGTTGATTTTTATAGAAAAAAATTTGACATGGAAGCCACAGTTGAAAGAATTGAATATGATCCTAATAGATCATGCTACATTATGTTAGTTAAATTTGAGGATGGTACTCACTCATATTTCTTAGCACCACAAAAAATTAAAGTTGGAGATAAAGTTGAAAGCGGCTCTAAAAAGGAAATTAAAGTAGGTAATTGTATGCCATTGCAAGACATTCCAGTGGGTATCAATATACATAATGTCGAGATACAGCCAGGTGGTGGTGGAAAAATTGCTAGAGCAGCTGGTTCATCAGTTACTATTAGTGGTCTAGATGGAAACTATAGTTTAATAAAATTAGCCTCTGGTGAAGTGAGAAAAATAGATTCAAGAGCTTTGGCTACTATTGGAATTTTAAGTAATCCAGATCAAAAAAATATTAAAATTGGAAAAGCAGGTAGATCAAGATGGTTGGGCAGAAGACCTCATACAAGAGGTGTTGTTAAAAACCCAGTTGATCACCCACATGGAGGTGGTGAAGGTAAATCAGCTGGAGGAAGACATCCAGTATCGCCTACAGGACAATCAGCTAAAGGTTTAAAAACCCGAGATAATAAGAGAACAGATAAGTTTATAGTTAAGAGAAGAAATAAGAGGAAGGATACTAAGTAATGGCTAGAGCAGTTTGGAAAGGTCCGTTTGTAGAAGAAAGCTTGATGAAGAAAGTGGACAAGTATAAAGACGATCCAAAGAAAATTCCTATTAAAACTTGGTCAAGAAAATCTACAATTTTACCAGATTTTGTAGGGGTAAGTTTCCAAATTTATAATGGGAAAAAATTTATACCAATAACTGTTTCAGAAGATATGGTTGGACATAAATTAGGTGAGTTTGCTCCAACAAGAACGTTCTTTGGTCATACACCAGCTGATAAAAAAGCTAAACCAGCAACAGCAGAGAAGAAATAATCATGGGCAAGAAAAAGAAAATAGATAAATTTAACGATAAAACAGTAAAGTCTGTTAACAACGGTATTAGATCAAGTGTCAGAAAGCTAAATCCAATACTAAAAAGCATTGTTGGCAAAAAAGTTGATGTTGCAATTAGAGATTTACAGTTTTCAGAAAAGAGAGTTACTAGAGATGTTAGAAAAACTATTAGTTCAGCGGTAGCTAATGCTGAAAATAATTTTCAATACGATATTGATAAATTAATAGTTAAAGAGGCATATTGTGGAAAAAAAATAGTTATGAAAAGATTTAGACCAAGAGCCAAAGGAAGAGCGGCACCGATATTAAAACCTTGGTCAACTGTTACAATAATATTATCAGAAGCAAAACAAATGGAGAAGCATGGGGCAAAAAGTTAATCCTGTAGGTTTTAGATTAGGTGTCAACAGAGGATGGGACTCTGTATGGTATGCTAAGAAAAAAGATTTTGGAAATTACCTAATCGAAGATTTTAAAATTAGGGAATATATCAAGAAAAATGTAATTAACTCTGGTGTTTCAAAGGTAATGATCGAAAGAACATCTAATAAATGTTATGTTACAATCTATACTTCTAGACCTGGATTTGTTATTGGTAAAAAAGGAAGTGATATAGACAAAATTAAAAACAATCTTTCAAAATTCACAACAAATGAAGTTAATCTAAATATTAAAGAAGTTAAAAAACCTGAAACTAATGCTTACTTAGTAGCTGAAAACATAGCCCAGCAGCTTGTTAAAAGAATTTCTTATAGAAGAGCTATGAAAAGAGCAATGCAATCATGTATTAGACTCGGAGCAAAAGGCATTAAAGTTTCTGTGAGTGGAAGACTTGGCGGAAATGAAATAGCTAGAACAGAGTGGTTAAGAGATGGAAGTATTCCATCACATACTTTAAGAGCTGATATAGATTATGCAGAGGCAGAGGCTCTAACGACATATGGAATTATTGGCATTAAAGTTTGGATTTATAAAGGTGAAGTTTTTGCTAGAGAATTTAGCCAAGAGACAAACAAGGTAACAACAAAGGAAGGTAAACAGTAATGCTTCAACCAGTAAGAACAAAGTGGAGAAAAGCGCACAAAGGTAGAATTCATGGTACTGCTACTAGAGCAAGTACTATTAATTATGGTGCTTACGCATTAAAAGCTTTACAGCCTGAAAGAGTTACTGGAAAACAGATTGAAGCAGCAAGAGTTGCTTTAACAAGACATATGAAAAGACAAGGAAGAGTTTGGACAAGAATATTTCCAAATATACCAGTTTCAAAAAAACCAATTGAAGTCAGAATGGGTAAAGGAAAGGGTTCACCTGAATACTTTGCATGCAGAGTAAAACCAGGAAGAATATTATTCGAAGTTGATGGTGTTTCTGAACAAATTGCAAAAGAAGCTTTATACAAAGCGTCAGCAAAATTACCTATTAAGACTAAAACAATTAAGAGATTTGCATAATGAAAAAACAAGAAATTAAAAAATTATCAAAGGACGAAATTGTGAAGAACATAGATAAACTCAAAAAAGATCTTTTTAATTTCAGATTTCAAAAAATGAATTCACAAGTAACAAACCCAGCTAAAATTGGGGAAACTAGAAAAACAATAGCAAGATTAAAAACAATTTTAAAAGGAAAAGCAAATGCCTAAAAAAATACTTACAGGTGTAGTTATAAGCGATAAACCAAATAAAACAGTTACTGTTATGGTAGAACGTAGATATTCTCACCCAGTTCTAAAAAAAGTAATAAGAGTTAGAAAAAACTATAACGCTCATGATGAAAATAATAAGTTCAAAACTGGTGATAAAGTTTCAATTATTGAGAGCAAACCTTTTTCTAAAAATAAAAAATTTCAAGTTATGGAGAGTACAAAGTAATGATTGGTGTTCAAACAGAATTACAAGTAGCTGATAATACTGGGGCAAAAAGAATTGAGTGCATTAAAGTTCTAGGTGGATCAAAAAGAAGATACGCTAGTATTGGTGATACAATTGTAATTGCAGTCAAAGAGGCGATACCTAAAGGTAAAGTTAAAAAAGGATCTGTTCATAAAGCAGTAGTTGTAAGAGTAAAAAAAGGAATACATAGAAACGATGGTTCTAAAGTAAGATTTGATAATAATGCCGCTGTCTTAGTTGATGACAAAGGAGAACCAGTGGGTACAAGAATTTTTGGTCCAGTTACAAGAGAATTAAGAAGCAGAGGTCAAATGAAAATTATTTCATTGGCACCAGAGGTTTTATAATGATTAAAAAAGGTTTGAAAGTAAGAGTTTTAACTGGAAAAGATAAAAAAAAAGAAGGAGAAGTTATTGAAATTGATAGAGCTAACAACAGAGTTAAAGTTAAAGAAATAAACATGGTTAAAAAACACGTAAAAACAACAAAAGAGAAAAAAGGTGGAATTTTTCCAAAGGAAAGCTTTATTCATATTTCTAACTTAAAACTAATTGATGAAAAAGCTGCTAAGAAAAAAGAGGCTAAAAAATAATGAAACCAAGACTAAAAGAAATACTCAATAAAGAAATACAGCCTGCATTAAAAGATCAGTTTAGTTTTAAAAATATATATATGGCTCCAAGAATTGAAAAAGTAGTTTTAAATATGGGGCTTGGTTTAGATGCTTCAGATTCTAAGATTTTAAAATCATGTGAAGAGGATATGGCTAAAATTACTGGACAAAAACCAGTAACGACAAAATTTAAAAAATCAGTTGCGAACTTTAAAACAAGAAAAGGAACAAACGCTGGTTTAAAAGTAACTTTAAGAAAAAATAGAATGTATGAATTCTTAGATAGATTAGTAAATATTGCATTACCTAGAATTAAAGATTTTAGAGGTCTGTCACCAAAAGGCTTTGATAAATTCGGTAATTATACATTTGGCATTAAAGAGCATATAATTTTTCCAGAAGTAAGTTTTGATAGAGCAGACAAAGTTAGAGGTTTAGATATAATAATTGTAATTAAAGCAATCAATAAAGAACATAGTTTTGCTTTACTAGAAAAAATGAATTTTCCATTTATTAAAAAAGGAGATAATTAAATATGGCAAAGTTAAGCGCTGTTAATAAAAATAAAAAAAGAATTATGCTTTCAGATAGGCTTTATAAGAAAAGACAAGCATTAAAGAAGATTGTAATGGATAAAAAGATTCCATTAGAAGAAAGATTTAAAGCTCAACAAAAATTATCTAAACTACCAAGAAACTCGGCTAAAACAAGAGTTATGAATAGATGTGAGATAACTGGAAGACCTCACGGTGTTTACAGAAAATTAAAAATTTCAAGAATCGCATTAAGACAATTAGGATTACAAGGAAAGATACCTGGCTTAGTTAAGTCAAGCTGGTAGAAAGGAAAAATTATGAGTTTAAGTGACCCTATAGGAGATATGATTGCAAGAGTGAAGAATGCTCAAGCAAGAAATCATAAAAAAGTAGAACTACCTTCATCTAATTTTAAAACAAAAATTGCAGATATTCTTAAAAACGAAGGTTTCATAAAAGATTTTAAAGTAAGTTCTGAGGAAAAAAAACCAATGTTGTCTTTAGAACTTAAGTATCATTTCGGTAATCCGGTAATTAGCGCTTTTGAAAGAGTATCTAAACCGGGAAGAAGAATTTTTTCTTCTGCAGATAGTTTACCTAAAATAAATAATGGTTTAGGAATTGCTATTGTTTCAACTCCAAAAGGAGTAATGACCGATATAGATGCTAGAAAACAAAAAGTTGGTGGCGAAATAATTTGTAAGGTATTTTAATGTCTAAAATAGGTAAAATAAACATATCGATCCCTGAAAAAGTAAAAGTTGCTTTAGCTGGTAATATTATAAATATTGAAGGACCTTTAGGTAAAAAATCGATCAATGTTGATTTAGATATGTTTAATTTAGACATAATTGAAGGAAAAGAAATTTCTATTAAACCAAAAAAAGTAGATCAAAATTCAAAAAGACTTTGGGGAATGAATAGAAGTTTAATCAATAATGCTGTAATTGGATCAAGCACAGGTTATGAAAAAACTTTAGAACTAATTGGTGTTGGTTATAGAGCAGCATTAAAAGGAAATCAGTTAAATTTGCAGTTGGGTTATAGCCATGATATCAATTTTGATATACCAGAAGGTATTAAAATTGCTGTTGAAAAACAAACAACATTAAAAATCACAGGATCTGATAAGCAGCTCGTTGGTGAAGTTGCATCTAAAATCAAAACATTCAGAAAAATTGAACCATATAAAGGAAAAGGTGTTCGAGAAAAAGGACAATATGTTCTTAAAAAAGAGGGAAAGAAAAAGTAATGAAAATAAACACTAGTATCAGAAAAAGATTTAGAGTTAGCAACAAAGTTAAAAAAGTTGCTTCAAAAGATAGATTTAGATTAAGTATTTCTAGATCATCAAAAAATATTTCAGCTCAAATAATTGATGACACAAAAAATGTAACCTTGTTATCAGCTTCATCTGTAGAAAAAGATCTTAGATCAGCAGACAAAGTTAATAAAACTGAGTTATCTAAATTGGTTGCACAAAAATTAGCTAAAAAAGCACAAGAGAAAAAAATTACTAAAATTTACTTTGATAGAGGTTCTTACAAATATCACGGTAGAATTAAAGTTTTTGCAGAAACTCTAAGAGAAAACGGGATGGAATTTTAATTATGGAAAATTTAAAAGATAAAAAAACTGACGATATATTAGAAAAATTAGTCCACATAAATCGAATTACTAAAGTTGTTAAGGGTGGAAGAAGATTTGGATTTTCAGCGCTTGTAGTAGTTGGAAATCAAGCAGGTAAAATCGGTATAGCTCACGCAAAAGCTAAACAAGTACCTGATGCTATTAAAAAAGCAAATGAAATGGCAAGAAGAAAACTTACTCATATACCATTAAGAGAAGGTAGAACGATACATCATGACGTTAAGGCAAAAGACGGCTCAGGTAGAATAGTGTTAAGAGCTGCTTCTAAAGGAACAGGTATAATAGCAGGTGGTCCTGTGAGGGCAGTATGCGAAGTTTTAGGAGTAAAAGATATTGTTGCAAAATCTATGGGAACCTCTAATGCGCACAATGTTATTAGAGCTACAATGAAAGCATTGAAGAAACAAAGTTCACCAAAACAAATATCAGCAATAAGAAATAAAAAAATTTCTGAAATAATTGAAAAAAGAGGATAATGATTACTTTAAATAATAGAGAAAAAATCAATAAATCTAAATTAAGAGTTGGAAGAGGAATTGGTTCTGGAAAAGGCAAAACATCAGGTAGAGGTGTTAAGGGTCAGAAATCAAGATCTGGAGTAGCTATAAAAAGTTTTGAAGGTGGTCAAATGCCATTATACAGAAGACTTCCAAAAAGAGGTTTTAATCCAATATTAAAAGAGAGTGTAGCAATTTTAAATCTAGATAAAATTCAATCTTACATAGATAAAAAAAATATTAATCCGAATGAAGTATTAAACGCAGAATTATTAAAAAAACTTAAATTAATAAATAAAAACTCCAAAAAATTAAAAATTTTAGGCTCTGGTGAAGTAAAAGATAAAATTAATATTGAAGCTGACCTAGCCTCTAAATCAGCAATAGAAAAACTAGAAAAAATTGGTGGATCTATTCAATTAAAAAAATAGTTTGTTTATATGAGCGCATCATCATCAACAAATGATTTAAAAAATAGAATTATATTTACTATTTTAATTTTAGCCGTTTATAGATTTGGAACTTTTGTACCTTTACCAGGTATAGACCCAGAACAATTGAAAATAATGATGGAAGGCAATCAAAAAGGGTTGTTAGGCATGTTTAATGTTTTTGCAGGAGGTGCAGTTAGCAGAATGGCAATTTTTGCATTAGGTATAATGCCTTACATTTCTTCAGCAATTATAGTTCAACTTTTGACTGGGGTTTCTGACTATTTTAAAAATCTAAAAGCACAAGGTGAGATTGGTAGAGCTAAAATTACCCAAATTACTAGATATGGAACAGTGTTACTTGCAACAGTGCAAGGATATGGTTTATCTGTAGGTCTAGAATCGTCAGCTGACTTAGTAATAAATCCAGGGGCTTTTTTTAAAATTACTACTGTTACAACTATTGTTGCAGGAACAATTTTTTTAATGTGGTTAGGTGAACAAATTACACAACGAGGTATTGGTAACGGTATTTCGTTAATAATTTTTGCTGGTATTGTAGCTGAAATTCCAAGAGCATTGGTAACAACTTTTGAATTAGGTAGAACGGGTGCAGTTTCAACCTTTATGATTTTAGCAATATTTGTTCTATTAATAGTTACAATTCTCTTTGTAGTTTTTATGGAAAGAGCATTAAGAAAAATTCTAATTAATTATCCTAAAAGACAAATGGGTAATAAAATGTATGGTGGAGAGTCATCACATTTACCTTTAAAAATAAATCAGGCTGGGGTAATTCCTGCAATTTTTGCTTCCGCACTTTTGTTACTACCAGTCACATTCTCAAATTTCTCATTTTCTAATAATGAAACATTTTTAAACTTAAGCTCTTATTTTACTCAAGGACAACCTCTTTATATGTTGCTGTATGCATCAGGAATAATATTTTTCACTTTTTTTTATACTTCTATAACATTCAATCCTACCGAAACGGCTGAGAATTTGAGAAAGTATGGTGGATTTGTGCCAGGTATTAGACCAGGTGAAAGTACTGCATTATATATTGAAAATATTTCAACAAAATTAACTACGATTGGTGCTCTATATTTAACTTTAGTTTGTTTGATGCCAGAATTTTTAATTGCAAACTATCCTATACCTTTTTATTTAGGTGGTGCATCTATATTAATTGTTGTTGTAGTAGCTATCGATACTGTAACACAAATACAAACAAGATTAATGAGCTCACAATACGAACAACTGATTAAAAAAACTAAATTTGGTAAGTAAGTGAATATAATTTTATTTGGACCTCCTGGTGCTGGAAAAGGTACTCAGTCTAAATATCTTGTTAACAAATTAAATGCCTTTCAAATTTCAACAGGCGATCTTTTACGAGAAGAAATGAAAAAAAATTCAGATATTGGTAAAGCAATAACCAATGACATGAAGAATGGGAAATTTATAAGTGATGATATTGTTAATAAACTTATAGAAGATTTAATATTTGATCCTCAAAAAAAAAATAAATTAATCTTTGATGGATATCCTCGATCATTAAGTCAGGCTAAAAATTTAGAAGTGTTACTAAAAAATTCAAATCAGAAAATAGATTTAATTTTATTTCTAAACGTAGATAAAGAAATAATTCTCAAAAGGCTTGAGAAAAGAAAAATTATAGAAAATAGGTCTGATGATGATGCTCATACGATAGTTTCAAGGTATGAGAAATATATGGAAACAACCCAACCAGTTCTAAATTTCTACTCTGAGAATCCGAATTTTAAAGAGATTGATGGAAGCCTAGAAATTGATGAAATAACAAGGAAAATAGATGCTTTTATCAATGTATAAGACGTTGACTTTGATTAATCTTCTTATATAAAAGGCACAATTTATCACAAAAATTATGGCTCGTATCGCAGGTATAAACATTCCACAGAATAAACTTGTTCATATAGGTTTAACTTATATTTATGGAATTGGTGATAAATTCTCTCAGCAAATTTGCTCATCTTTAGAAATTCCAAGAGCTAAAAGAGTAAATGAGTTAACTGATGAAGAGATTTTAAAAATTAGAGAGTACATAGATCAAAACTTTAAAGTAGAAGGTGATTTAAGGAGAGATTATTCATTAAGTATTAAAAGATTAATTGATCTAGCTTGTTACAGAGGAACAAGACATAGAAAAAAATTACCTGTTAGAGGACAAAGAACTAGATGTAATGCTAGGACAAGAAAAGGAAAAGCAATTGCTATTGCTGGAAAAAAATTAACACCAACTAAAAAATAGTTATGGCTAAAGCTGATAAAGTTGAGAATAAAGATCAGAAAGTAGAAAAATCTACCAAGAAAAGTGTAAAAAGTTCTTATTCAAAAAAAAAGAAAGTTAAAAAAAATATTTTAAATGGAATTGCTTATGTGCAATCAACATTTAATAATACCATCATCTCTATTGCTGATACTAATGGAAATGTAATTTCATGGGCATCTGCTGGACAAAAAGGGTTTAAGGGATCAAGAAAATCTACTCCTTATGCTGCTCAGATAGCAGCTGACTCTGCAGCTTCTAAAGCTCTAGAGTACGGAATGAAAACTTTGTCCGTTGAAGTCAAAGGACCTGGATCAGGAAGAGAAACAGCCTTAAGAGCATTGCAAGCTAGAGGATTTAAGATTTTGTCAATCAAAGACACTACGCCTATGCCTCATAATGGAACTAGACCACCAAAAAAAAGGAGAGTTTAATGGAAATCGAAAATGTTAATGTAAAAAATTGGAAGTCATTAATCAAACCATCTAAATTAGATGTTCAAATAAGTGACGACTTAACCCATGCAAAAATTGTAGCTGAGCCTTTAGAAAAAGGTTATGGATTAACTTTAGGAAATTCTCTAAGAAGGATTTTATTATCATCCATAAGAGGAGCTGCTGTAACATCAATTCAAATTGATGGAGTTTTACATGAATTCACTTCAATAAAAGGTGTTAGAGAAGATGTGACAGATATAGTTTTAAACGTAAAATCTTTAGCATTGAAAAGCAATTCTGAGGGTACAAAAAAATTAATTTTAGACGCAAAAGGACCTGGAGAAATTAAAGCTTCAGATATAGCTCCAGTTGCAGATGTTGAAATTTTAAATCCTGATTTAGTTATTTGTAATCTAGATGAAAATACTACTTTTCATATGGAGATGAATGTTAATACAGGTAAAGGATATGTTCCTGCAGAGCTAAATAAACCTGAAGAGCCACCATTAGGCCTTATTGCGATAGACTCACTTTATAGTCCAGTTAAAAAAGTTTCATATTCAGTAAGTACTGCCAGAGAAGGTAAAGCATTAGATTATGATAAATTAATAATGGAAGTTGAAACTAATGGATCAATTTCTGCTGAAGATGCTGTAGCTTATTCAGCTAGAATTTTCCAAGATCAGCTTAAAATGTTTGTAAACTTTGATGAGCCAGTTGAAGCTCCTGTAAAAGAAGTTTCTAATGAACCTGAATTTAACAAAAACTTACTAAGAAAAGTAGATGAGTTAGAGTTATCAGTTAGATCAATGAACTGCTTAAAAAATGACAATATTATTTATATCGGTGATCTAGTTCAAAAATCTGAGGGTGAAATGTTGAGAACACCTAATTTTGGAAGAAAATCATTAAATGAAATTAAAGAAGTTTTAACAGGTATGTCTTTATATTTAGGAATGGAAATTCCTAACTGGCCACCAGACAACATTGCAGAAATGTCTAAGAAATTGGAGGAAGCAATTTAATGAGACATGGTTTGGCAAATAAGAAGTTAAATAGAACATCAGAGCACAGAAAAGCTCTACTTAAGAATATGCTTAATTCTTTGATCAAGTATGAGCAGATTAAAACTACTTTGCCAAAAGCTAAATTTCTAAAACCTCAAGCGGATAAAATAATAACATTAGGTAAAAAAGAAACTTTACAGACAACCAAAATGTTAGTTTCTAAACTACAAGATATTAAATCAGCTAATAAAGTTAAAAAAACTCTTTCAAAAAGATATCAAGATAGAAAAGGTGGTTACACAAGAATAATTAAAGCTGGATTTAGATATGGAGATAATGCTCCAATGGCAATAATTGAATTTGTTGATAGAGACGTTGAAGCCAAGAGAATTGATAAACCAAAAAAAGACACAACTAAAGAATCTCCTAAAACGGAAGAGAAAAAACAAGCTACAGCTTAAATCTTAAATCATGAAGAAATCTTACATCGTTGATTCAACGTGTAATGATATGCGTTTGGATAGATGGTTAAGATTAAAAATTGGTAAGATTCCACAAGGTCTAGTTGAGAAATATTTAAGAACAGGAAAAATAAAGTTAAATAGAAAGAAAGTAAAAAGCTCTTTTAAAATAAAAACGAAAGATGAAATAAATATATTTAACATTGATTTTAAAGAAACAATTCAACAAGAAAAAATTAAGTTTTTACCATCAAAAGAAATTGTAAAATCAAATGAAGATCAAATTATTGACAATAATGATAATTTTGTTGTTATAAACAAAGCATCAGGAATATCAGTACAAGGTGGAACTAAATCAAAAAAAAATCTAGTTGATATTTTTGCTAAAAGTGAAATCTTTGAGGGAACAAAACCATATTCTGTTCATAGATTGGATAAAGATACTTCTGGGGTTTTTATTATGGCCAAAAACAGAGAGAGCGCGCAATTGCTTACTTCTTTATTTAGACTAAGAAAAGTACACAAAACTTATTTAGCTATCTGTCAAGGCGAAATTAATAAAAAATCTGGCATCTGGGATGATGATTTAATTAGGTACGACGGCGATAAAAAAATAATCGAAAAAGCAAAAACGATTTTCACAGTTATTGATAAAAATTCTGAAGCAAGTTTATTAGAGTTAAAACCTATTACTGGACGAAAACATCAGTTAAGAAAACAACTATATGCAATTGGAAATCCTATATTTGGAGATACAAAATATAAATTATCAAATTCCAATAAAGGAATTAATAAAAATTTAATGCTACATTCATATCAAATTAAATTTAAGATTAATGATATAAAGCATACTTATTCAGCACTGTTACCAGATTATTTTAAAAAACTTTTAAAATCTAAAAGGCTTAGTTTTTCAAATTTGAAATAAAATTTTTAACTAATATATCACTTAGATTTGAGTAATCTTGATTTAAAATATTTTTTAAATTAGTTACTCCTTTATCTGAAATACCACATGGTATAATTTTTTTATAATTTTTTAAATCATTATTTATATTTATTGCAAAACCATGATAGGCAATCCATTTACTTACTCTTATACCTATTGCAGCAATTTTTTTAACTTCATTATTATATTTATGCCATATGCCGATATTATTTTTATCTGGAAAAGTTTCTATTTTATAAAACATTAATGTTTGAATTATTGTTTTTTCAATAGTTGTTATAAATTTCCTGATATCCTTTTTTTTTCTTAAATCTAGAACAAAATAACAAATTAATTGACCAGGCCCATGAAAGGTAATTTTACCACCTCTATTTGTTTTTAATATTTTGATGGATCTATCAATAATCTCATTTTCTTTATAGGAAGTTCCTGCTGTAAAAACTTCATTATGCTCCAAAGTCCAAATTAATTCTCGATCATTATTTTCATATAAATCCTTTAATCTTGTCTCTAGTAGATTAATAGCATCAAAATAATTTACTGGTTTTATTGACTTTTTGATCTCTATGTTCATTTATAATTTGTATTATCTTAATTATGTATTAATAGTGCAAATCTAAATTATAGGTAGATTTATGTCTTTAACTAAAAAAACTAAAGATAAAAAAGTAAATTTTGAATTTAATAAAGAATATATAAGAGTTGTTACCAGTAAAATAGCTAACAATGACGCTCAATTTATTACCAATTCATTTAATGAAATGCACCCAGCTGATGCTGCGGATATTATCGAACACCTTAGCGAAGGGGATAGAGAAAGTTTAATTAAATTAAACAATTTCAATATTGATCCGGAGGTTTTTGTTGAATTAAATGAGTCTATTCAATCAGAAATTATTACCTATTTATCATCAGAATCTATAGTAAGTATTCTAAAAGGTTTAGAGTCAGACGATGCTATATCTATATTAGAAAATGTTCCTGAGGAGGATAAAAATGCAATTCTTAGCTCCTTACCACCAAAGGATAGATTTGCTCTTCTAGAAAGCTTAAGCTATCCAGAGGATACTGCTGCCAGACTTATGCAGCGTGAATTTACTGCTATACCCAGCAATTGGTCCGTAGGTCAAACAATTGACTATTTAAGGGAAAACAAAGATTTACCAGAGGAGTTTTTAGAAATTTTCATTGTTAATGAGGATTTTAAACCAATAGGTACCGTTCCATCATCTAGAGTTTTAACTACACCTCGTGATACTAAAATGGCAACAATTATGTCAGAGTCGCAATTACTAATTCCTGTTGAAATGGATAAAGAGGAGGTTGCCAACTTATTTGAAAATTACAATTTGAATTCAGCTGCCGTTGTTGACAAAAACAATAAATTAGTTGGTATGATTATGAACGACGATGTTTTAACAGTTTTGAAAGAGGAGGCGGAAGAAGATACTTTAAGATTAGCAGGAGTAGGAGACGAAGAAATTACTGATGGAGTTGTAAAAAAAACAAAGAGAAGATTCAATTGGCTTTTGCTTAATTTATTTACTGCCTTTCTAGCTACATGGTGCATTAGTTTATTTGGTGCAACAATTGAACAGATGGTAGTATTAGCTTTCTTAATGCCTATTGTAGCTTCAATGGGAGGAAATGCTGGAATGCAAACACTTGCAGTTACAGTAAGAACTATAGCTACAAATGATTTAACTCAAAACAATTTCTCATCTAATGTATTTAAAGAATTTTCTATTGGTATTTTGAATGGAATTATATTTGCAGTAATAAGTGCTTTTATTGTTCAGATATGGTTTCAAGATAGTATCCTTTCAATAATAATAGCAATATCAATGGTACTAACAATGATTATAGCTGGATTATTTGGAATACTAGTTCCTTTTACTCTGAAAAAAATGAATATAGATCCAGCGATTGCTTCAAGTGTTTTTGTGACAACAATTACAGATGTAATAGGTTTTGTTTCTTTTTTAGGTGTTGGAGCATATTTTTTATAAAATTACAGGTTATCAATTAATCTGACGTTGTTTAAATAATAGGCAATAAATAATCTTGAATTTTTTTTTGTACCTGAGATTTTTAAATTTTTTATATTTCTTAGCTCTAAATAGTCAATTTTAATTTTATAATTATTTTTTAATTCTTTTTTTTGAAGTTTCAAAAAACTCGAAATATTTTTTTTATTTTTAATATTTTTTTTAATACTTAATAGTTTTTTATAAATTTTTGCTGCAATGATTAAACTAGATTTATTTAAAAGAAGGTTTCTTGATGAAAATGCTACATTATTACTATCACGAATTGTTTTGCAAGGGATGACCATAGTTTTGTATTTTCGTTCTAGTTGTTTTTTTACCAAATAAAATTGTTGAAAATCTTTTTCTCCCATAAATATCTTTTGAGGATTTATAATTTTAGTTAGTTTATTCATTACATCTATAACGCCTTCAAAATGATCTTTTCTAAATTTAGCACACAAAATTATATCTTTTTTGAGTAATGTAATTTTTGACTTTTTTTTATCTTTATATATGTCTTTAAATTTTGGAAGATAAACAAAATCAACTTTTTTGCTTTTTTTAAGAATTTTTAAATCTTTCTTGATATTTCTTGGGTAGGATCTTAAATCTTTTTTGTTATTAAATTGTTTTGGATTAACAAAAATACTTACAATTGTTTTTTCGCAAAGTTTATTTGATTTATTAATCAATGATAAATGACCATTATGTATTCCACCCATAGTTGGAACAAAGCCAAGGTCATTAAATGGCCTTAATGATTCAAATAATGATGTATTGTTTAATAAAACTTTCATTTGTATAAAAATATTTAATAAGTAAAACATTTAAATGATTAAACAAGCAATTATTCCATTAGCAGGACTTGGAACTCGGTTATTACCTTTAACAAGTGTTTTTGCTAAAGAGCTTTTACCTATAAATGGAAGACCAGGAATTGAATATATTCTAGATGAATGCATTGATGCAGGTATTAAAGAGATTGTTTTTATTATCTCTACTAAAAAAATAATGATTAAAAAATATTTTTACAGTGATCAATTTTATAAAAATATTATTAAAAAAAAGAAAGATCTTAGAATTATTAATGAATATAAAAAAATACTTAAATATAAGAGTAAAATTAAGTTTGTTTTTCAAAATATTCCAAAGGGCACAGGTGATGCCGTTCTTAAGACACAAAAATATATTAAAAATAAATATTTTTTAATGTTGTTACCAGATGATTTAATAATTAAAAAAAATTGTTCTAAGTCAATGATCAAGGTTCATAAAAAATATCAAGCTTCAGTTATGGCATCTATGAAAGTAAAAAAAAATAATGTCTCAAGATGGGGAGTATATAAAATTAATAAAAAATTAAATAAAAGAAATTATCTTATTGATGGTGTAGTTGAAAAACCATCAGTAAAAAAGGCACCATCTAACAATGCTGTTATTGGAAGATATATATTACCGCGTACAATTTTTAAAAAAATAAAATCTCTTAAACCTGGTAAAGGTAAAGAGATACACATTACTGATGCAATACAGCTATTAATTAATGATAAAGAAAAATTCATAGCTCATAATTTTGAAGGTAAGTATCTTGATTGTGGAACGATGAGTGGCTATATCAACTCCTCGAAAGAAATAGGAAAAATATGAAGTTATGTATGATTGGCACAGGTTATGTTGGTTTAGTTAGTGGCGTTTGTTTTTCTGATTTAGGTAATGATGTCATATGTGTTGATAAAGATTTAAAAAAAATTAACAATTTAAAAAAAGGTATTGTTCCTATTTACGAACCTGGTTTAGAAGAGTTAGTATTAAAAAACTATAAAAATAAAAGATTGAATTTTTCAACAAACCTAAAAGATTCAGTGAAAAAATCAGATATTGTTTTTATATGTGTGGGAACACCAACCAAAAAAAACAGTAATAGTGCTGATTTAAGCCAAGTATATGCTGTTGCAAAAGAAATATCTCAATCTATTAAAAAATTTAAAATTATAATCAATAAATCGACTGTGCCTGTGACAACAGGTGATGAGATTGAAAAAATTATATCTAAAAAAGTAAATAAAAAATTTTTTTCAGTAGTATCTAATCCTGAATTTTTAAGAGAAGGTGAGGCTATTAGAGATTTTATCTATCCAGATAGAGTTGTAGTTGGGTCAAATGATAGTAAATCCCAGAGAATATTAAAAAGTTTATATTCACCACTAATATCAAAAGGTACAAAATTTCTTTCTACAAAAAGAAGAGCAGCTGAATTAATTAAATATGCTTCAAATGCTTTTTTAGCAACTAAGATTACATTTATAAATGAAATATCAAATTTATGTGAAAAAACAGGTATAGATATTGAAGATATCTCAATAGGAATTGGACTAGATAAAAGAATTGGTAGCAGATTTTTAAGAGCTGGACCTGCATACGGCGGGTCATGTTTTCCAAAAGATACCAAAGCTTTAGTTTCAACTGCTGATAAATTCAAAACTAATTTGTCAGTTGTAAAAAGCGTTATCAGATCTAATGATTTAAGATCTGAATTATTATCTAAAAGAGTGAGTTTGATTTTAAATAATAAAATTAAAAATAAAGTTGTATCCTTTTTAGGTGTAACTTTTAAAGCAAATACTGATGATATGAGAGACTCGTCTAGCCTGAAATTAATTCCATTTTTATCCAAAAAAGGTGCAAAAATTAAATATTATGATCCTACAGGATCAAAAAAAGAATTTAAAAAATTAAAAAATGTTGAATTTTCTAATTCAATAAAGGAATCAATCAAAGGATCAGATATCGCAATCATACATACGGAATGGAACGATTTTAAATCAATTAATTTCAAAAAATTTTCAAAAAATAAAAAACTTATTATTTATGATATGAGAAATATTTATTCACCAAATAAAATTAAAAAACTAGGATTTAAATATTTTGGAATTGGAAGATAATTTAATTTAACTCAAAAATTGCATCAACTTCAACAGACACGCCAAGTGGTAAGCTATTTGTACTAACAGCTGCTCTAGTGTGCATTCCTGCTTCACCAAAAATAGAAGCAATTAAATCAGAAGCTCCATTAATTACTTTTGGTTGATCTGTAAAGTTATCAGTTGAATTGACAAAACCTGTTAATTTTACGCAGGATTTAATTTTAGAAAGATCTCCATGACAAGCTACTTTTGCTTGCGATATTATACTTAAACCACATCTTTCAGCTGCTTTGTAACCATCATCTACTGATAGATCTTTTCCAACTTTTCCTTTTATTAATTCACCATTTTCTGAAATAGAAATTTGTCCTGAAATATAAAGTAAATTACCAACAATTTTTATTGCAACATAAGAACCAACAGGTGGTTTTGCATCAGGAAGATTAATCTTTAATTCTTTAATTTTATTTTCAAAATCCATTTTATTTTTCAGAAAACTCCTTATGAGTTTTGCTATTTTTAAATTTATTAAGCTTATCTTTTAAATTAAAGTTTTTTAATTTTTTTTTACTTTCTTCTATTTTCTTTGCAGTTTTAGATTTTATTTCCTCTGCTTTTTGTGAGGTTTCTTTCTTTAATTTATCAGATGTACATTTTGCATAATCTTTACTTAATTTGTCATATTTTGAACAATCCTCAGCAGATGAAAATGTATAGCTAAATAAAGAAATGAATAAAACTGAAATTATGATTTTAATTATTTTCATTTTTTCTTTTTTTTAGATTTTTTATTTTTATCGTATTCTCTTCTTTTCTCAATTAGTATAAGAGCCTCTTCCATTGTTAGTTCTACTGGGTCTTTTTCCTCTGGGATTGTTGCATTTAGAGATTTGTATTTTATGTATGGTCCATATTGACCTTTCATGATTCGGACTGGCTTTTTATCCTCAGGATGCTCCCCTAAATCTTTTATAATTGAAGAAGACATCCTTCCAGGTTTTGCTTCAGCTATGAGTGTAATTGCTCTATTTAATCCTATAGAAAAAATTTCTTCGACATTTTCTATTCTAGCTGATTTATTTTCACACTTTAAATATGGTCCAAATCTACCAGTATTTAAAGTGATTTCTTTTTGATTTTCTGGATTAACGCCTAATGATTTAGGAAGTGAACATAAAAATTTTGCTTTATCTAAATCAATACTTTCTAATTTAATTCCTTTTGGTATAGATACATTTTTCAATAGTTCATTAACTTCAGGTTTCTTTTTCTTAGTTTTTTTTCTTTTTTTAGGTTTTTCTTCATCAATATTCTCCTCAAGAACTTTCTCATACTGAAGATAAGGACCAAATCTTCCATTTTTTAGAAAAATATCATTTCCATTTTCGTGTTTTCCAAGAAATTTTGGTTCAGCAAGTTGTGATTGAGTAGCCGCTTTAGCTTTTGATAGTGGTCTTGTAAATTTACATTCTGGATAGTTTGAACATCCAATAAAGGCACCTCCTCTAAAACTATTTTTTAAACTAAGGGAACCCGTTTCACATAACTGACATTTTCTAACTATCTTTCCTTCTTTATCAGTGTCAAATATCAATGCTCCCAAACTTTCATTTAAAAGATCTAAAACTTCTCTAGTTCTTTTTTCTTTTACCTCTGAAACATTACTATTAAAATCTTTCCAAAACATTTCTAAGACTTTTAACCAACTTTCTTTTCCAGAAGTTATTTCATCTAGCTGATCCTCTAGTCCAGCTGTAAAGTTATAATCTACATACTTTGAAAATAGTTTTTCTAAAAACGCAGAAATTAATTTACCTCTATCAGTTGGAAAAAATCTTTTGTTAACTATTTCAGCATAACCTCTATTTGCTATTGTTGAAATGATACTTGCATAAGTTGAAGGTCTTCCAATTCCTAACTCTTCCAATTTTTTAACCAAACTCGCCTCAGAGTAACGTGGGGGAGGTTGGGTAAAATGTTGTTCATCAATAAGAGCTTCTATATTAATTGGTCCTTTTGACATCTCAGGTAAAATTTGCTCATCATCATCTTTGCTCTGATTTGAATAAACTTTTAAAAATCCATCAAATTTCAAAACCGATCCGCTTGATTTACATATAGTTTTACCGTCTTCAGACTCAATTGTTATTGTATTTCTGTCAAATTTTGCTGTTTCCATTTGAGACGATAGAGCTCTAGACCAAATTAAAGAATATAATTTTTGCTGGTCAGAACTTAAATACTTTTTAATAGAGTCTGGATTTCTATTAATATCAGTTGGTCTTATTGCTTCATGAGCTTCCTGAGCGTTTTTTGCTTTTTTTCCTGAGTAATTATTTGGGTTTTCTGGCAAGTATTCGTTACCATATTCTTTTTTAATAAAATTTCTAAAATCAGTAACAGCATCAGCTGACAAATTAGTTCCATCCGTTCTCATATATGTAATTAACCCAACTGTATCTCCTTCAATTTCTATTCCTTGATAAAGTTTTTGTGCTATTTGCATTGTTCTTGATGCTCCAAAACCTAATCTACTAGAGGCAACTTGCTGAAGTGTTGAAGTAGTAAAGGGTCCTGAGGGATTTCTGCTAACAACTTTTGAGGAAATATCAGTTATGTTAAATTTTTTGTTCCTAATATTATCAATTGCCTTCCCAATTTCTTCTTTATTTTTAAATGAAAATTTTTCAATTTTTTCTCCATCAAGTTGAGAAATACTTGCTGTAATGTTGCTTTTGTTTTTATCCTGAAAATTAATACTTAATGTCCAAAATTCTTCAGGCTTGAATAATTCAATTTCATGCTCTCTTTCAGTGATCAATTTCAATGCAACAGATTGAACTCTACCTGCAGATTTTGAACCAGGTAGTTTAGTCCAAAGTATTGGTGATATATTAAATCCTACCAAATAATCTAGTGCTCTTCTAGCCATGTATGCATCGACTAATAAGGGCTCTATCTGTCTTGGATTTTCAATACCATGTGTGACAGCTTTTTTTGTTATTTCGTTAAATACCACACGTTCAATTTCTTTATCCTTTAAAAGTTTTTTTTCATTTAAATACTCTTTTACATGCCATGCTATTGCCTCACCCTCACGATCTGGGTCAGTAGCAAGAATTATTTTTGAAGAATCTTTCGCAGCATCAGTAATTTCTTTTAAATATTTTTTTGAAAAGCTATCAACTTCCCATTCCATTTTAAAATTTTGATCAGGATCAACTGATCCATTTTTTGAAGGAAGATCTCTAATATGACCATAGCTTGCTAAAACGGTATAGTTATCACCTAAATACTTATTAATTGTTTTCGCTTTAGCAGGGCTTTCAACTATGACTAGATTCATAAAATAACAAACTACTCAAAAGAGTTTGATAGTCAAATTAATAAATTTTTGTCTTAGTTTCTTCTTTATTTTTCAAGCGTTTAATATTTTCTCTGTGGGTGAAAAATATTAAAATAAACATTATTACGTAAAAAAATACATTTTCTGAACCCTCAAAAAATAAAATATAAACCGGTATAGAAAGTGATCCTATCAAGGAAGATAAAGATGAATATTTAGAAATAAAAAAGATTATTAACCAACAAATACCAAACACCAAACCAAAAATAATATTTAAAGAAAAAAGTATCCCAACATATGTCGCTACACCTTTGCCACCTTTAAATTTTAACCATACTGGAAACACATGACCTATAAAAGCGCATAAAGCCGATATATATACTACATCAGGAAAATTAATTTTAATGTATAAAACAGGTATTACTGCCTTTAACACATCAAGTATTAGTGTTGAATAACCAATTAACTTATTACCAGTTCTTAAAGCATTTGTTGCGCCAATATTACCAGAACCAATTTCTCTAATATCTTTTTTTAAAAATACTTTGGTTAAAATTAATCCAAAAGGAATTGATCCCATTAGGTATGAGATTATACCTATTATAAAAAGTTCCATTTTTATATTTTAAATAATTCTATACCTTTTACAAATGTATTGGTTACTTTTCCTTGAAGTTTCTTATCTTCAATTGAAGTATTTTTAGATTTAGAGATTAAATTTTCTTTTTTTACAATCCATGGTTTATTGATATCTACTATACAAAAATCTGCATCATTACCAATAGACAGGTTTCCTTTATTTATATTTAATATTTTTGCTGGGTTAGAGGTTAAAGCTTGAATTATAGTTTCAAGTTTTACAGATCCATTATGAAATAATTCTAAACTTAAGGATAACAATGTTTCAATACCAGATGCACCAGTTGCAGCTTGTGCAAAAGTTAATCTTTTGGATTCTTCATCTTCAGGTTTATGGTCAGAAACAATTACATCAATAGTTTTATCTTTTAATCCTTGAACTAAAGCTTCTCGATCTTCTTCTCTTCTCAGTGGAGGTGATAATTTTAAAAATGTTCTAAAATCTCCAATATCATTTTCATTTAATGAAAGATTGTTTATTGATACACCGCAAGTAAATTTAACGTTTTGTTTACGTTCCTTAATTATATCTACAGATTTTCCTGCTGATAGTTGAGATATGTGATATCGACATTTAGTTTTTTCTAAGAGAGTAAGATCTCTCTCAATTATAATTCTTTCAGCAATATCTGGTATGCTTGATAAGCCTAGTTTTGTTGCAATAATACCAGAATTAATCATTCCATTTTTAGCTAAATCGTAATCTTCAGCATGTTGCATTATAAGACATCCCAAATCTTTAGCTGAATTCATAATTCTAGACATAAGTCTAGTATTTTGAATTGTTTTTACTCCGTCAGTAAAAGCAATAATTCCTTTTTTAGCCAGTAAACCAAATTCAGTCATATTGGTGCCATCAGTGTTTTGAGTTAATGAAGCGCAAGGAAAAATATTTATTTTAGACTTATCACGTCCTCTTCTTTTTAAAAAATCTACAATTGATACATTATCTATAATTGGATCTGTATTAGGCATGGTTACGACGGAAGTTACTCCTCCAGATAATGCTGCATTACTTAAAGTCCTAAAATTTTCTTTATATTCATATCCTGGCTCGCCTACAAAAACTCTCATATCCACTATACCAGGAAATATATATTTACCTTTTAAGTCAGTAGGTTTTTCTCTAGTTGGTAAATTATTTGTATTTACCTTTTTTCCTATTGCTTCTATCTTTCCGTTTTCTCCAATTATTAATCCACCATTTTCATTTATGGAATTATGAGGATCTATAATGTTTGCATTTATAAAGTATTGTTTTTTCATTTATTCACAAAATATTTTTAAACATGCCATCCTTACAGCAACACCTAATTCAACTTGTTCTTTAATTACACTTTTGTTTATGTCATCAGCTAATCTTGTATCAATTTCAATTCCTCTATTCATTGGACCAGGATGCATAATTAAAGCATCTGACTTTGCATGATCAAGTTTATCTGGTGTTAATCCATAATATTCATAGTATTCTCTATTCGATGAAAGATATGAACTAGTCATTCTTTCATTTTGTAATCTAAGCATCATTACAATATCACAATCTTTGAGACCCTTTTTCATATCAGTAAAAGTGTTAACACCAAACTTTTCAATTTCTTTTGGCATAAGATTGGATGGTGCAACTATATTAACTTCTGCTCCTAACATTGTAAGAAGATAAATATTTGATCTAGCTACTCTTGAATGAAGTATATCTCCACATATAGCTATTTTTAATCCCTGAATTTTTTTTTTTCGATTTCTAATTGTTAACGCATCTAATAATGCTTGGGTAGGGTGTTCGCGTCTACCATCACCAGCGTTTAAAACTACACAATTAACTTTTTGAGATAATAGATTACAAGCACCAGAGTCTTGATGTCTGATCACAATTATATCAGGATGCATTGCATTTAAGGTCATGGCCGTATCAATCAAAGTTTCACCTTTCTTAATTGCAGAGTTACCCATATTCATTGACATAACATCCGCACCAAGTCTTTTTCCAGCAAGTTCAAATGAGCTTTGTGTTCTAGTTGATGGCTCAAAGAATAAGTTTATTTGTGTCTTGCCTCTTAACACATCAATTTTTTTATTTTTACTCTGGTTTAATTTTATGAAAGCTTCTGACTCATCTAGGATATAATTAATATCATTAACTGATAAATCTTGGATACCTAACAGATGTTTTTGTGAGATTTTAATAGCTTTATTGGTTTTAATTGCCATTAAAATTAACTCTATAGCTATAAAGCCCCTAAATGGCAAGGATTAATTATTTAAATAATCTATAGCTCCTTGAAGAATAAATGCAGCTGCATTTTGATCTATGTTTTTTTCACGTCTAGAAACATTAACATCAAGCTGACTAGATAGATTAAATGCCCCAACAGTTGAAAGTCTTTCATCCCAAAGACAAACATCTATATTAACATTTTTGTCTATATTTTTAGACACATCACTTACTGATTGAGCAGAAGGACCTAACGTACCATCCATGTTAATTGGATATCCAATGATAATTCCTTTAATATTGTATTCCTCTATTATTTTTTTTAATTCGTTGATTAGATCATCATTATTGGTTTTGTTGATCGTTTTAAAAGGTGTGGCTATTGACTGTTTTTCATCACAAATTGATACACCGATTCTTTTTGAACCAAGATCTAAACCAATCAATCTACAGGTTTCAGACTGTTTTTTTTTGAATTCTTCAATAGTGATCATATTGTATATTTTAAACTTAAGTGATAGTTTGCGACATATTTAAATACCATATGAGCATCGATCTTAAAACAATAAAGCACATATCTAAACTATCAAGAATTTCTGTAGATGAGAAAAAAGCAGAGAAACTTGCAGGTGATTTAAATTCAATTTTCGATTTTATTGAAAAACTTAACGAATTAAAAACTGACAATGTTGAACCATTAACTTCTGTTGCTGAAACAACTCTAAAACTAAGATCAGATGAAGTAAAAAGTAAAAACTTAAGAGATCAAGTAATAAAAAATTCTCCTAAGGAAAATGAAGATTATTTTGTAGTACCAAAGGTAATTGAATAATGTCAGATATAACTAAACAATCATTATCTGAGTTAGTAGAAAATATAAAAAGTAAAAAACTTTCCTCAAGTGAAGTTACTAAAGCATTTGTTGAAAGATCAGAAAAATCAAAAGAATTAAATGCATATATAACTGAAGATTATACAAATGCTTTAAATAAAGCAAAAAAATTTGATGAAAAACCTAATCTTGATCTGAAATTACCTGGCATTCCAATGGCTGTAAAAGATTTATTTTGTACAAGAGATTTAAGAACTACGGCAGGTAGCAAGATTTTAAATAACTTTGTTCCAACATACGAGTCAACAGTCACACAAAACATTTGGAATGAGGGAGCTATCCTAATGGGGAAATTAAATTGTGATGAATTTGCAATGGGCTCTTCTAATGAAACTAGTTTTTTTGGTAATGTACAAAACCCAATTGATAAGAATTTAGTTCCGGGAGGTTCTTCAGGTGGTTCGTCTTCTGCTTTAGCAGCACAATTAACGCCAATAACTATTGGAACAGATACAGGTGGATCTATAAGACAGCCTGCTTCATTTACAGGAACTGTTGGATTAAAACCTACTTATGGTAGTTGCTCCAGATATGGAATTGTAGCATTTGCATCATCTTTAGATCAAGCTGGTCCAATGGCGCAAAATGTTAAAGATTGTGCATTGTTGCAGGAAGTTATTAGCACTTATGACGAAAAAGATTCTACATCAATAGACTTTAAAAGAAACGAGTACAGCAAAGAATTAACAAAAGATATTAAAGGAAAAAAAATAGGAATACCCAAAGAATATAGAGTAGATGGCATGCCTAAAGAAATAGAAGACCTGTGGAAAAAAGGTATTGAATATGCAAAAGATTGTGGTGCTGAGATTATCGATATATCTCTACCTCATACTAATTATGCACTACCAACTTATTACATAGTAGCACCAGCAGAGGCCTCATCTAATTTGGCTAGATACGACGGAGTTAAATATGGTTTTAGAGCAGAAGGGGAAAATCTTATTGATATGTATGAAAAAACAAGATCTGAAGGATTTGGTGCTGAAGTTCAAAGAAGAATAATGATTGGAACTTATGTTTTATCTTCAGGATATTATGATGCTTATTATCTTAAAGCACAAAAGGTAAGAAAACTTATTAAAAATGATTTTGACGATGCTTATAAAAAAGTTGATGCAATTCTAACTCCATCCACTCCAAGTTCAGCTTTTAAAATTGGTGAAAAAACAAATGACCCGGTTTCAATGTATTTAAATGATATTTTTACTGTTCCTGTAAATTTAGCAGGTTTACCTGGAATTTCTATACCTGCAGGCCATGATGCTAAAGGATATCCATTAGGATTACAGATAATCGGCAAAGCTTTTGATGAACAAAATATTTTAAACATTGCGTATGCTATGGAAGAAAAAATTAATTTTAAAAACAATATTAATGATTGGTGGATTAAGTGAGTAAGAACAAATCTGAATATCTAATTAATAGACATGATAGTCAATATGAAGTTGTCATCGGTTTAGAGGTTCATGCACAAGTTACATCGGAGTCAAAATTATTCTCAACATCAGCGACCAAATTTGGAGCTGAGCCAAATACCCAAGTAAGTTTAGTTGATGCAGCATTTCCAGGAATGTTGCCGGTAATAAACGAGTATTGCGTAAAACAAGCTATCAAAACAGGAATTGGTTTAAAAGCTAAAATCAATAAGAGATCTGTCTTTGATAGAAAAAATTATTTTTATGCAGACTTACCTCAGGGATATCAAATCTCACAATTCAAAGATCCAATCGTAGGTGAGGGTAAAGTAATACTTGATATGCCAGATGGTCAAAAAGAGGTAGGTATAGAAAGATTACACTTGGAGCAAGATGCAGGTAAAAGCATTCATGATCTAGATCCTAAAAATACTTTTGTAGATTTAAATAGATCAGGTGTGGCTTTAATGGAAATTGTAAGTAAACCTGACCTAAGGTCCCCAGATGAAGTAAATGCATATATTAAAAAATTAAGATCTATAATGAGATATTTAGGCACCTGCGATGGAAACATGCAGGAAGGATCTTTAAGAGCCGATGTAAATGTATCTGTTAGAAAAAAAGGTTCAAAAGAGTTTGGAACTAGATGTGAGATTAAAAATGTTAACTCAATAAAGTTCATGCAGATGGCAATTGAATACGAGGCTAACAGGCAAGTTGATTTAATCGAGGATGGTCAAACTATTGATCAAGAAACAAGACTTTTTGATACTAAAAAGAATGAAACTAGATCAATGAGATCAAAAGAGGATGCTCATGATTATAGATATTTTCCAGATCCAGACTTATTGCCATTAGAAGTTTCAGATGATTTTATTGAAAACTTAAAATCAGAAATTCCAGAGCTACCAGATGAAAAGAAAAAAAGGTTTATAGAAAAATTCAAATTATCACCTTACGAAGCAAATATTTTAGTTTCTGATATTGAAACGTCAAATTACTTTGAAAATGTAATTAAGAAATCGGATGTAAAACTTGCAACAAATTGGATAATTGGAGAATTATTTGCAGCCTTAAATGAAAAAAATTTAGAAATAACTGAAAGCCCTATAAGCGCAGGCAACTTATCAAAATTAATTAATTTAATTAAAGATGGAACAATTTCTGGAAAAATTGCAAAAACAGTTTTCGAACAAATGATGGAAGGTGACAAAGATCCTCAGAAAATTGTTGAAGAAAAAGGTTTAAAACAAGAGAGTGATCCAAAAGCACTTGAGGCACTGATAGATAAGGTTATTGATGATAACAGAGACAAAGCTACAGAATATAAATCAGGTAAAGTTAAATTATTTGGTTTTTTTGTAGGTCAAGTAATGAAAGTTTCTGGTGGAAAAGCAAATCCTCAATTAGTTAATGAGATTTTAAAGAAAAAACTTTAGAATTTATGGGTTCAGACCTAAATATAACTAAAGAACTCCAAGAGTATATTTTAAGTCATGGATTTAATTTACATCCAGTCCAAAAAGAAATAATTGATTACAACACTTCTCTTGGTGATATCAAAAGAATGCAAATATCAATTTCACAAAGTCAATTTCTGTATTTAATTATAAAAATTTCAAATATCAAAAAAATTTTAGAGATAGGTACATTTACAGGATTAAGTACGTTATCTATGGCTTTGGCATTATCAGATGACGGCAAAATAATTGCTTTAGATAAAAATGAAGAAACTAATAAAGTTGCAATAGATTTTTTTAAAAAAGCTAATCAAGATCATAAAATAAAAACATTAATTAAACCTGCTTTAGAAAGTTTAGATGAAATTAAAAATGAAAAGTTTGATTTAGTTTTTATTGATGCTGATAAAATGAATTACATTGAATACTATGAACGTTCTTTACAATTATTGAACAAAAATGGTCTAATAATCATTGATAATGTTTTATGGTATGGAGAAGTTGTGAATGAAAACAATAATGATAAATTTACTAAAAATATTAAAGAGTTTAATAGTCATATCTCAAAGGATACAAGGGTTGAAAAGTTAATAATTCCTCTTGGTGATGGTATGACTGTTTGTAGAAAATTATAATGTTTGAAGTAGTTGGTTTTTATAAATTTGTCAAAATTTCTTATCTAAAGAAAAATCAAAAAGTTTTGCTTGAAACTTTAAAAAAGAAAAATATTAGAGGTACGATAATTATCTCTAAAGAAGGGGTAAATGGAACTATTTCTGGTAAAGCTGCAGACATTAAATTCACAATTAACAATTTAAAAAGAACTCTTAAATTTAAAGAATTTAATAGCAGTAATGTCTCCAAAAGTTTATTCCAACCGTTTCACAAACCTAAAGTTAAAGTTAAAAATGAAGTTGTTCCTATGAATTTAACTTTAAAAAAAAGAATAAAGAAAAAAGATAGTCATGTAGATCCAATCAAATGGAATAAGCTGATTAAAGAAAATGATACTGTTCTTATAGATGCGAGAAAACCATTTGAGTACGATGTTGGAACATTTAAGGGAGCAATCAATCCTAATGTTGATAACTTTAGAGATTTTCCAAAATATCTAAAAAAATTAAAAAAAAATCAACCTATTGCCATGTTTTGTACTGGTGGAATTCGTTGTGAAAAGGCATCTGTTTATTTGGAGAATAAAGGGTTTAATAACATTTATCAGTTAAATGGTGGAATTTTAAATTATCTTAAAAAAACAAATAAGAAAAAAAGTTTATGGAAAGGTGAATGCTTTGTTTTTGATAACAGGATTAGTTTAAAACATGGTCTAAAAGTTGGTTCTTACTCAATGTGTAGCGGTTGCAGGAAGCCTGTATCTCGTAAGGACAAAAAATCAAAAAAATATGAAGAGGGTGTTTCATGTCCAAATTGTCACGACAATCTAACAGATCATCAAAAATCAAGATTTAGGATGAGACAAAAACAAATTAATCTTGCTAAAGAAGCAGGAAAAAGACATATCTTCCAAAAAGAGTATTAACAAATCTTAAATTAATGAATTTATTAAAAGATGAAGTTTCGTTGTTAGTAAGAAAACTTGCTGTACCAGCAAGTGTAGGAACCTTATTCCAAACACTTTATACAATCGTAGATACTTTTTATGCAGGAAAAATTTCGCCAGAAGCCTTATCAGCTTTGAGCAAGTCTTTTCCGATATATTTTTTGATTATTGCGACATCCATTGGAGTTACCGTAGCAGGAACATCATTGATTGGCAGTAGTATAGGAGAAAAAAACGAAAAAAATGTTTTAAGTTATTTTGGAAATGTAATCATTTATTCGATTATAATCTCAATAGTTGTATCTATTTTAGGATTTGCTTTTGGTGAAAAGATATTCTTATTAATGAATTCCTCTCAAGAAGTAACAATTCTTGGACTTGAATATATAAATGTAATTTTTTTAGGTACGATATTATTTATTTTAGTAGTAGCATTAAATTCATTCTTACACGCAGAAGGAGATACTAAAACTTACAGAAATGTTCTAATATTTTCTTTTTTCTTAAACATTATTTTAAATCCAATTTTTATATTTGGTTTTTTATTTATACCACCATTAGGAATAACTGGTATTGGGATAGCAACTTTAATTGCTCAATTTGTATCTTTGTTGGTTATTTTGATAAAAATATTGAATAATCAAAGAATTAAACAAATAACTTTAGACCATTTCAAAGCTAAATTTTTTTTCTTAAAAAATATTTTTTTTCAATCAATGCCAATTACAATTGCAATATTAGGGTATTCTATTGCTGCAACAATCGTTTTTACATATGTTGGGTTATTTGGTGAGTATGCTGTAGCAGGTTATGGATCTGCCACAAGAATTGAGCAAGTAGTTCTGTTACCAATATTAGGAATCAATACAGCAATAATTTCTATAATAGCGCAAAATATTGGTGCAAAATATTACGATAGAGTGGAGCAATCCTATTTTACCTCAATAAAATACGGTCTATTTATAATGTTAATCGCTGGTGTAGTTATTTTTATAAGTGCTGACATTGTTCCTAAATTCTTTTCTTCAAACCCAGAGGTAATTATGTATGGCTCGATGTACCTTAAGATTTCAGCATTTATTTTACCTGCTTATCCAATATTTTTCTTATCAAATGGATTTTTTATGGCTTTAAAAAAATCTGAAAAAGCCATGGTTAATAATATTGCCAGAAATGTTATAGTACCAGTTTTATCCTTTTACATTGCAAAGTATTTAAATGCAGATTTTAAAACTTTTTTTTATATTTGGGCTATCTTTCAATGGTTGATATCATTGATGTTACTTTTTTATGTCAAATATTATATTAAACATAAATTAGCTAATATTTAATATTTTTTAAGTATGTTTTTTACAAAAAGAAAAGCGATAATTTTAATTATAATTTGTTCGATTTTTTTTATTCTCACATATAACGATGTTAGGTCCGAAGAGATTAAAGAAATTTCTGGAAATGCTCAAATTATTGATGGTGATACAATTAAAATAAATTCAAAAAAGATAAGATTGCATGGAATTGATGCACCTGAATTCAAGCAAATGTGTAAAAAACCATATCTAACAATAATTTTTTTTACTTTTACTAAAGATTATCCATGTGGAAAAATTTCAACTCAAAAATTACAAAAAAAAATAAATAACAAAGTAATAACTTGTAAAATTTTGGATGTTGATAGATACAAAAGATTTATTGGAGAATGTTATAAAAGAAATTTAAACTTGAATTCTTGGCTAGTTTCAAACGGTTATGCAGTAGCTTATAGAAAATACTCAAAAAAATATATATCAAACGAAATTAATGCTAAAAATGAAAAAAAAGGCCTTTGGCAAGGTAAATTTGAAATGCCATGGGACTTTAGAAGAAAAAAATAAGTTTATAATCTTGATGCACAGTCTTCAATCCAAGAACAAAGATGTTCAGCAAAAGATCTTCTAACAAACAGATTTAAAATATTTTCATCTTTATGATGCAGAATTACATCTACATGATTTAAAACTGTCTGAGTTGTTGATCCTTTTTTTTCTTTAAATTCATTAAAATTAAAGGGAGATCCTGCTGAAAAGATTTCATAGACATTTTCACCTTTAAGCTCTAATTGAACAAATTGATCTGTTACATCTATAACAGCGCCTAAATTTGTTTTTGAAATACTATTAAATAACATTTCATATAGATCGGATTTATTAGTGTCTTTACTTGCCAGATCGTTTGAGATTATCATCCATTCGTCTGGACTAAGCCATATTGCTGTTAATTTATCACTTGTTGTTGAAGTGTTTGCTTCTGTAGGCAAGATCATATTAAGGTTTTTACCAACATTTGTTAAAAACTCTCTTTTTTTACCTCTCAAATTAATTTTTATTACTGGAGAGATTTCTTTTACAGAAACACTTTCTTGATTAATTTCATTTTTAATAACTGAATTATAATTAAGCATTTAACCTCTCATTTTTCTTATCGTAAAATACTGGATTTGCAACAGTGACGTTAATATTTTTATTTTCCATTGGCACAAAAAGTTTTTTTCCCATCATATCTTTTCCACCTCTAACTACTGCAAGGGCTATTGATTTGTTTAGGTTTGGACTGAAATAACTTGAAGTTACATGTCCAAGCATTTCTATTGGACTTTGATTTAATTCAGAAACTATTTGTGCTCCTTCCTCTAAAACTTCATTTGGATCCTCTGTTAATAAACCTACTAATTGCTTTCTATCTTCTCTCATTGTATCAGATCTATAAAGAGATCTTTTACCTATGAAATCGTATTTCTTCTTGCTTACTATCCAATCCATTTGAAGGTCGATAGGGGTCATTGTTCCATCTGTATCTTGACCTACAATGATGAAACCTTTTTCTGCCCTTAATAAGTGCATTGTCTCAGTTCCATAAGGTGTAATGTTAAACTCTTGACCTGCTTCCATGCATTTTTCCCATAAATCTTTTCCATAAGATGCTTGAACATTTATTTCGTAGCTGTGTTCTCCAGTAAAACTAATTCTCATTATTCTGCATTGAATATTGCCAATTTTCGATTCTTTGAATGACATGTGAGGAAAGTTTTCATCTGATAAATCTAAATCAGGAATTATTTTTTTAAGAATTTTTTTACTATTAGGTCCGCATAAACTCGCTGTAGCATAATGATCTGTTACAGAGGTTAGGTAAACATCAAGCTCAGGCCATTCTGTTTGAAGATAGTCTTCAAGTTTACCCAAAACATTTGCTGCTCCACCAGTTGTTGTGGTCATGATGTAATGATTTTCACCTAATCTTGTTGTAACTCCATCATCATAAACCATACCATCTTCATTTAGCATTAGCCCATATCTACATTTTCCTATAGCTAATTTTGACCAAGCATTTGTATAAACTCTATTCAAAAATTCAGAAGCATCACTTCCTTGAATATCAATTTTACCAAGAGTAGAGGCATCTAATATACCAGCACTTTCTCTAGCAGCTTTACTTTCTCTTTGTACTGCTTGATGCATAGTTTCTCCGTTAATAGGGTAGTACCAGGCTCTCTTCCATTGACCGACATTTTCAAATTCAGCTTTATTTTCAACATGCCAATCATTCATTGGCGTTTTTCTAAAAATATCAAAAAACTTTCCTACATTTCGACCTACAATAGTTCCAAATGTTAATGGTGTGTAAGGAGGTCTAAATGTAGTAGTTCCTAATTCTCCCATTTTAACGCCGGCAGTATCTGCAATTATTCCTAATGCATGCATATTTCCCAGTTTACCTTGATCAGTTCCCATACCCGTAGTTGTGTATCTTTTAACATGCTCAATAGATCTAAAACCTTCTCTTAATGCTAATTTTATATCTTTAGCCGTTGCATCGTTTTGATAATCTACAAATGGTTTAGTTTTGCCCAAAGGTTTATCAGAAGGAAGTAACCAAATATTTCTTTTTGAATTTTCCTGATCAATCTCAACTTTAATACTATCTAAATCTGTTTCATTAATATTAAGAGTATCTTTAAGTTTTTGATTTAGATTTTTAATGATTTCATCAATTTTAAAATCTCCACCACAAGATCCTACACTTATTTGTTCAGATGTATTCTGATTTGGTAAGAAAATTTTTTTTTCTTCATCAAATTTAAGTTTGCTTCCTGATTGTGTATATAAATGTACAGCAGGTGTCCAGCCACCAGCAACTCCTAAGCAATCACACGAAATAGAAATTTTACTTCCGGTAACTGAAGCACCATCATTAGATAGTTTCATTATTGAAATACTATTTAGTCTTTTATAACCAGTTGTATCAACAATTGAGTGTGACCAGTAAATTTTAATACCTGCTTCTTTTACTTTTTTAACAATTTTACTTTCGGATTGTTCTCTAATATCAATTATTGCTTCAACATTGATACCTTTATTGTATAGTGAAATAGCACTTTCGTAGGCACTATCATTATTAGTAAAAAAGACATTTTTACTACCACACGCAACACCATAAAATTCACTGTATTTTTTTATTGCAGATGAAAGCATTATTCCTGGTCTATCATTATTATTAAATATCAAAGGTCTTTCTAATGCACCTGTAGCTAAAATAACTTTCTTAGCTCTAATTTTAAGAAGTCTTTGTCTGATTTTATTTGTTTTATCTTTTGCCTCTAAATGATCAGTTAGATTTTCTCTAGCCAAAAGATAATTATATTGATGATAAGCAGCTACACTTGTTCTAGTTTTTATTTCAAGGTTTTTAATATTTTTAAGTTCCTCTATTTCTTTTTTTAACCACTCTGAAGGGGCTTTGTTATCAATTTTGTTAAATTCATTATTTTCATAAATAGTTGATCCACCAAGTTCATTTTTTTCTTCAACTAACAACGTTTTAAAATTATTTTTAGCTGCATTTTTTGCTGCCATAATTCCCGATATACCTGCACCTACAACCAATACATCACAGTGAACAGTACGGTGATCATAAATGTCAGGATCAGTTGTTGTTGGTGATTTCCCTAAACCAGCGGAGTGTCTTATGAAAAATTCATATTTCTCCCAGAAACTAGCAGGCCACATAAATGTTTTGTAATAAAAACCTGCTGGAAAAAAAGGGGAGAGAAAATTGTTTATTCCTCCAATATCAAATTCTACACTTGGCCAACAATTTTGACTGGATGCCTCTAAACCTTCGTAAATCTCGACTTCTGTCGCTCTAACATTAGGTTCTGTTCTGTTGGTACCAGGATTTACTTGAACTATAGCATTTGGTTCTTCAGAACCAGAAGTCATAATTCCTCTTGGTCTATGATATTTAAAACTTCTTCCAACTAAATGAACATCGTTTGCAAGTAATGCTGATGCTAAAGTATCGCCTTTAAATCCATGGTAAGTTTTGCCATTAAATTTAAAGGAAATTCTATTAGTTTCATCAATGTACTCACTCGATTTTACTCTTAAGTTTTTAGTCATTTTATTGAGAAGGTGGTTTTTCACCCATTTTATAAATTGCTTTTATTTCATCGTTAGAAGTGTCTCTAACCATATTAAACCATTTACGACAACCATGTGCATGGTTCCATCTTTCAAATTGAACACCTTTAATATTTTTTCTCATAAATAAATATTCTGCCCACTCATCATCACTTAATTCTGTTGGCTGTTTAGGTCTCTCGATATGAGCTTCACCACCAGCCTTAAATTCTTGCTGATCTCGTTCCCCACAGTATGGACAGTTTATTAAAAACATTAATGAGCAACCGCTGCAGCGCCATGTTCATCAACAAGGTCACCGCTTACAAATCTATTTAAATTAAATGCAGCATTAAGTTTGTGTGGCTCATCATTTGCAATAGTATGTGCAAACAAATCTCCAGATCCAGGAGTTGCTTTAAATCCTCCAGTACCCCAACCACAATTGAAGTATAAACCTTTAATTGAAGTTTTACTTAAAATTGGACTAGCATCAGGACAAATATCTACTATTCCTCCCCATTGTCTTAACATTCTCATTCTACTAAAAATTGGATATAATTCTAAAATAGCATTTAATGTTCCTTCAACTATTTGGTGACTTCCTTTTTGAGTATAAGAAACATAGTCGTCTGTTCCAGCGCCAATAACCAATTCTCCTTTATCAGATTGACTAACATAAGCATGCACTGCGTTAGACATTACAACTGTATCAATAATTGGTTTTACAGGTTCAGAAACTAAAGCTTGTAAAGGTTTACTTTCAAGTGGAAGTCTTAGACCAGCCATATTAGCTATTACGCTAGAATGTCCAGCTGCAACTACACCAACTTTCTTAGTTTTTATAAATCCTTTTGTAGTTTCTATTCCTTCAACACTATCTCCATTTCTTTTAATTCCTTTAACTTCACAATTTTGAATAATATCAACACCCATTGCATCAGCTCCTCTTGCATATCCCCAAGCAACAGCATCATGTCTTGCTGTACCAGCTCTTCGTTGTAAAGTTCCTCCTAAAACAGGGTATCTAATATCTGGTGATGTGTTTATAATTGGACAAAATTTTTTAACTTCTTCAGTGCTTAAGTAGACTGCATCAATTCCATTTAGTCTATTTGCATGTGTTCGTCTTTTTAAATCTCTAACATCTTGTAAATTATGTGCAAGGTTCATTACACCTCTTTGACTAAACATTACATTGTAGTTTAGTTCTTGAGATAGACCTTCCCAAATTTTTAATGCATGATCATATAATCCTGCACTAGCGTCCCATAAATAATTTGATCTAATAATTGTAGTATTTCGTCCAGTATTTCCTCCACCAATCCAACCTTTCTCGACTACGGCAATATTATTCATATTGTGTTTTTTTGCTAAATAGTAGGCTGTTGCTAATCCATGACCACCACCACCAACAATAACTGCATCGTATTCTTGTTTAGGAGTAGGATCTTTCCACGCTCTTTGCCAATTTTCATGATATGAAAGAGCATTTTTAATTAACGAAAATACCGAGTACTTATTTCTCATAATAATTGAATAATTACTTTATATATATTGAATTTTCAATACAATCGCTTAATACACAATGTCATACGGAAGAGTGGGTGAGAGGCTGAAACCAGTCGTTTGCTAAATGACCGTGCGAGGAAACTTGTACCGAGGGTTCGAATCCCTCCTCTTCCGCCACTAAAATAGAGGCTGATCTTTAAAAAAATTCTTCATAGGTACAGGTCGTTGTTCTAAAATATATCTATAGACATTATAATTTTCCATTACACGCTGAACGTAATTTCTTGTTTCTCTAAATTTTATTAATTCAACCCAATCAACATAATCAACTTGTTTTTTTTGTGGATCTTTATTTATTTTTTTCCAATATTTAACTCTGTTAGGTCCAGCATTATAAGCAGCCACTGCAAAAGGGTAAGCACCATCATATTGTAGAATTAAACCTGCAATATAATGTGAACCTAAATTAATATTATATTCTGGATCAGTGGTTAATCTTGATTTTGAATAAGGAAGTTTAGCTTGTTTTGAAACTAATTTTGCAGTATATGGCATTAATTGCATTAATCCTTTTGCACCAGCATGACTATTAGCTTCCAAATCAAATTCACTTTCTTGTCTAATTATGGATAAGATCAAAGCACTTTCTGGAATTTTTCTTTTATTAATATATTTAGGAGTACTAATTATTGGATAATTGTATTTATTATGAAATCTTTTTTGATAAGAAGCAATTTTTGAAACCTGAATAGCAAAATCATATCTGTTTATACTTGTAGCTAATTCTGCAGCCAAAACCTCACTACCCTTGGCTATATTGTCGTTAGCTAAATGCCTTAAAATATGTTTTGTATATTTGTCTTTCTTTAATTCATCTAGAAGATAAGAAATTTTTACAAGCTCTTTATTAAAAAATTGAATTCTATATTTTGGATCAATTTCCATATCTTTTTCTAATTCAAATTTTCCATTTGGATTTAATTTCAAAAAAGCTAGCTGACCATAGTAAGTAGTAAGATATTTTGTGGCTTCTCTGTACCAATTATTTGATTGCTCTCTTTCGCCAATTTTTTCATATGTTCTTCCAAGCCAATAAGCACCTCTAGATAAACTTATTGGATAACTAACATTTTCATAAAAATTTTTAAAATGATCTTTAGCAGTTATTGGATCATTTAAAAAACTTAATGCTATCCATCCACTCATCCATTCAGCAGCTGCATATTCAGATCCTTCAGTCATTCCATGATTGCTTGAAATTTTATATGAAATTTCATATTTCTTTTTATAAAGCAACGCTCTTGAAATAATTTCTCTTTCTTTCCACCATTTGTCAGGCCTAACTAAATACTCTTTATCATTTCTTATTTTCAATAAGATTTCTGTTGAAGAGTCCACACGTCCTTTTTTTCTTCTCCATTTCAATCGATCATAGTTTAGCCCAGCATCATTCTTAAATTTTTGAGGAACATTTGCTATGGCTTGGTCAACCCCATAACCTTTACTCATTAAAAGATGTCTTGCATTATATAAAAGTTCGTAATCTTTTGGCAGATACCTTATTAATCTTCGTAAATCCCAACGATCCCCGTTCCAAGCCAAATAATCAGCTCGTTTAATATAGTCATCAGCATTTAAATATTTTTTATATTTTTTTCTAAAATATTTTAATTCGTTTTTGGATAAATCTGCTGTGACCCAACCTTCTTTAATTAATTTTGTACCTTTATTTTTGTCTCCAATTAAAATATGACTTTCTCCAAGAATCATTTTTCCATAACCACTTAATGGATCATTTTCTCCAAACCATTTTATTATTTTTTTAGGTGAAACACTTTCTGTAGATAGTTTATGCTCAGCAAGATATTTAACTCTGCTTATTCTAGGATAATCTGAATTTTTATTTAAAAAAACTTGATAATCGTAAAAGGACGCCTGGTTACCTGACGTTAAAAGATGTCTCCATTGTATAAAATTATAAATAGAGTTATCTTTTGCTTTTTTTGCTATTTTAAGAGCAGATGACCATTTGCTTTTCTGTATCTCTGAAATGGCTTTTTTAGCTAACCCGAAGTCTTTTTTACTATAATATCTTGAAATCTTAATATTTTTAGCTGTGCTAGTGCCAGCTATAGTTGGTTTTTTCTTTGGTATTTTAAAACTTAATTTTTTTTCTTTTAAAACCAACTCTTTTTTAACAATCACTTCTTCGATTTTTATTTCTTTGGTTTTCGTAGGCTTCTTTAATGGTTTAAGGATATTTATAGATATTTTCTTTTGAATTTCTTCTTTACTTAAAATAGGTTTTTTTAAAGGTACAACTGAATTGATTTCGGCAAAGAGATTATTTGAAAATACTAATATGGATACGGTGAAACCTAAAAATAATATTTTTTTGAACATAATCTTTTAGTATATGAATCTTTAAACTATGTTATAAGTATTTATGTTCAAAGGATCAAATGTTGCTTTAATTACACCATTTAAAAATAATGGTCTAGATGAGGAAGCATATATAAAATTAATCCATTTCCACATCGATAATGGTACTAATGGACTTGTGCCGGCTGGTACAACAGGTGAATCCCCTACGTTAAGTCATGATGAGCATCAAAGAGTAATAGATTTATGTATAAAAGAAAGTAATGGAAAAATTCCAGTTATTGCTGGTACGGGTTCTAACTCAACTGAGGAGGCTATTTCTTTAACCACACATGCAGAAAAAGCAGGAGCTAACGGTGCTTTGATAGTTACACCTTATTACAATAAACCAACTCAAGAAGGCTTGTATCAACATTATAAAGCAATTAATGACAAGTGTGGCATTCCAATTATAATTTATAATATTCCTGGTAGATCTGTGATTGATATGACAGTTGATACAATGGCCAGACTCTTTGAATTAAAAAATATAGTTGGTGTTAAAGATGCAACAGGTGATTTAGATAGAGTTAATCAGACACTTGAAAAAATGGGTAAAGATTTTATTCAATTAACTGGTAATGATGATAATGCTTTTGAATTTAATAAACGTGGTGGGGTAGGTACTATTAGTGTAACAGCTAATATTGCACCTAAACTTTGTTCAGATTTTCAAAAATTTTCCAAATCAGACACCGATAATGAAATTAAAGAAGCAGAAAGATTAGATAAAATACTACAACCAGTTCATCACTCAATGTTTGTTGAGAGCAATCCTAGTCCTGTAAAATATGCTGCAAAACTTTTAGGACTTTGTGATGACAATGTAAGACTACCACTTGTAAAAGTAACAGACACAACAAAAGAAATTGTAAAAAAAGCTCTTCAGTCTGCTAAGTTAATTTAATGAACAAAAAAACCAATCCTGGTTTGAAAATCATTTGTTTAAATAGAAAAGCTAGTTTTAACTATTTTTTTGAGAATCTTTTTGAAGCTGGAATTGTTTTAAAGGGATCAGAGATAAAATCAGTAAGAGAGGGCAAGGTGAATATCGCTGAGTCTTATGCTGTTGAAAAGGGAGGTGAAATTGTTTTAATTAATTCACATATATCTCCATACAAGCAAGCTAGTTACTCTAATCATAATCCAACCGATGATAGAAAATTGCTACTTAATAAAAAAGAAATAAATAAATTGATAGGTAAAATGCAAAGAGATGGTTTCACATTAGTTCCAACAAAAATGTATTTTAAAAAAGGAAAGGCTAAAATAGAAATAGCTGTTGCAAAAGGGAAAAAGCAATACGATAAAAGAGCAACAAAAAAAAGTAGAGATTGGAATCGTGAAAAGGCAAGATATATTAGAAAATCAAGCTAAAATTGTTTTTTTAGGAATAGGTTCAAATTTAGGTATAAGAAAAAGAAATATAGAAAAAGCAAAATTTTTATTAGCAGAACATAACTTAGATGTACTCTCGGTATCTAGTTATTATGAAACCCCTTCCTGGCCTGACCCAAGAAAACCTAAGTTCTTAAATATAATTTTAAAATTAAATTGTTATTACAGTCCTCAAGAACTGTTAAAAATATGTAAATCTATAGAAAATCAATTAGGTAGAAAAAAAGCAAAAAAAAATGCTCCTCGTACATGTGATTTAGATATTATCGATTTTAATAATCTGGTATCAAAAAAAAATTCTAAGATTAATTTACCGCATAAAATGATGCACAAAAGAAACTTTGTATTATTTCCATTATTTGAGATTCAAAAGAATTGGATCCATCCCGATAAACAAATTGATGTTAAAACCTTGATTTCTCTACTTCCTGATAGAGACATTAGATCTATTAAACAAATTTGATTTAGTGGTATAATATGATTTATGCTTAATTCAAATGAACTTATAAATAAAGTTAAGAATTATAATAAATTTCTAAATCCTGAAAAATTGGATAAAGCATATAATTTTGCTGTTAATGCACACAAGAGTCAAAAAAGAGCATCGGGTGATCCTTATTCTGTTCACCCAATTGAGGTTGCAAATATTCTAACTGAATTAAAATTAGATAGCGCTACAATTACAACAGGTCTATTACATGACACTATAGAAGATACTTTTGCAACTTATGAAACTATAAAACAAGAATTTGGAGATGAGGTTGCTGATTTAGTTGATGGTGTAACTAAAATTTCAGCATTTGAAAATTCAGCTGGAGCTAATTCCAAAGTTGAGAATTTCAGAAAATTAATTTTAGCAACATCAAAAGACATCAGAGTGCTGTTAGTCAAAATTGCTGATCGTCTACATAACATGAGGACCATCAAAGCGATTACAAAAGAGGATAAAAGAAAAAGGATAGCTCAAGAAACCATGGAAATTTATGCGCCATTAGCCGATAGAATGGGCATGCATAGAATAAGAGACGAATTGGAAGATTTGTCTTTTGAAATTTTAAATAATGATGCAAGAAAATTAATTAAAAAAAGACTTGATGAAATTAAATTAGATAGAAAAGATTTATTTGAAGAACAATCTTTTGAGTTAAGTGAAATCTTGAACGATAATGAAATTAATGCCGAGATTCATGGTAGAGAAAAAACACCTTTTTCAATTTGGAGAAAAGTCCAAAAAAAAAGAGTTTCACTTGAGCAAATAACAGATATTATTGGATTTAGGATAATATTAAAAAATGTAGACGATTGTTACAAAACTCTTGGTATTTTTCATAAAAAATGGAATTGCATACCAGGAAAATTTAAAGACTACATTTCATCTCCAAAAATCAATGGTTACAAATCTATTCATACTTCTGTAATTGGTTCAAATAAAAAACCAATAGAAATTCAAATTAGAACACACGAAATGCATGAATTTGCAGAAAGAGGTGTCGCATCTCATTGGCAGTATAAATCTTCTGAAAAATTTAATTCTTTAAGCTGGAAGGAGTATGATTGGTTAAAAGATCTTGTGGAGATTATAGAAAAAAATGAAAACCCTGAGGACTCTTATGAGTATACAAAACTACAAATGTTTCAAGAAAACGTTTTTTGTTTCACACCAAAAGGTTCAGTAATAAAATTACCTAAAGACGCAACAGCTATAGATTTTGCATATGCTGTTCATACTAAAATTGGTAATTCAGCAGTTGGTTGTGAAATTAACGGAAACAAAAACGAACTACAAACTATTTTAAGAAATGGTGATCGTGTTAAAATTATAACATCAAAAAATAATTCACCGTCACTTCATTGGATACCAACAACAAAAACAGGAAAAGCTAGAGCAGCAATAAGAAGATATTGGCACGATAAAGGAGAGCAAAAAGAGGAAAAAACGAAAAAATATAATACTACACTTTGGATGTCATTACCTGATAAGCCAGGTCAGTTAGGAGATATAAGTTCACTAATTGGAAGTCATAAATTAAATATATCAAGCTTAGAAATGGTTGGTAAAAATCCCAATTATATTAATTTTAAATTTAAATTAATTATTAGAAACCTTAAAAATTTTACTAATTTTATTGCAGAGCTAAAACAAAAGAGTATAAAATTTAAGATAATTAGACACGAAGAAAAAAGAAATGCTTTCACACAAAAAATCCTTAAATATTTTAAAAAAAACTAATGCATTATTAGAAGGTCACTTTGTTCTATCCTCAGGTCTACATTCTTCAAAATATATTCAGTGTGCAAAACTTTTAAGTTTCCCTAATTTAGCTGATAAAATTTGTAAATCTTTAGCAAATAAAATTAAAAAAAAATTTAAAGAAATTGATTTAATACTAGCTCCTGCAATGGGGGGAGTGATTATAGGATATGAAATAGGTAAATTGCTAAAAAAAGAAACAATTTTTTGTGAAAGGGTAAATGGCAAATTTACTCTTAGAAGAGGTTTCAATATTAAAAAAGGTGCAAGAGTTTTAATTGTAGAAGATGTAATTACTACAGGAAAATCAAGTTTAGAGTGTGTAAAGTTAATTAAAAAATCAAAAGCAAAATTAGTTGGATTTGCATCTATAATTGATCGATCAACCAAAAAATCTTTAAAAATAAAAACTGGAATAGCATCACATCTAAAAATCGATGTTCCAACTTTTAGAGCAAATAAATTGCCACCAGAACTTAAATCAATACCAGTAACAACACCAGGAAGCAGATTTATTAAGTGAAAAGGTTAGGTGTAAATATAGATCATATTGCAACTTTACGAAACGCTCGTGGAGAGAAACATCCAGATCCAATATATGCGGCAAAAAAAGTTATTAGTTATGGAGCTGATTCTGTAACAATTCATTTAAGAGAAGATAGAAGACATATAAATGATATCGATGCCAAAAAAATATGTGGTTTAAAAAATGTTTTTGTAAACCTTGAAATTTCTATGAATAAAAAAATTGTTAATAAAGCACTTAAGATAAAACCAAATTTTATTTGTTTAGTTCCAGAAAATAGAAAAGAAATTACTACTGAGGGAGGTTTAAATATAAAAAACAATCTTAACAAATTAAGGAAAATAATTAAAAAATTTAAAAAAGCAAAGATAAGAACAAGTTTATTTATTAATCCTGCTCCTAATGATATTAAACTTGCTAAAAAATTAAATGCTGATTGTATTGAAATACATACAGGAAAACTAGCAAACTTAGTTAAATCAAAAAAAAATTATTCTAGTGAATTAAACAGAATTAAAAAAAGTGCTCAATTAGCATCAAGTTTAAATATAGAAGTCCATGCTGGTCATGGTTTAGACTATAAAACCACCAATATGTTAACAAAAATAATAGATATTGAGGAGTATAATATTGGACATTTTATAATTGGAGAGTCAATATTTGATGGACTTTCAAAAGTAATTAAAAACTTTAAAAAAATTATAAAAAAATAAATGAAAATTCTAGGAATTGGTGTTGATATTGTTGAAAATAAAAGAATTCAAAAATCGATTAAAAATCCTTTATTTAAAAAAAGAATTTACTCATCTAAAGAATTAAAACAATCTAATACTGTAAACAATAAGGTAGCTTATTTTTCTAAGAGATTTGCTGCAAAAGAAGCATTTTCTAAAGCTCTTGGTATAGGTTTTCGTATGAATTTAAATTTTAAAGATATAGAAGTTGTTAATAACAAAAATGGAAAGCCATATTATGTTAAAAATAAAAAAATTAGAAAAATCATTCAAAAGAACTTTAAAATCAAAAATTTTAAATGTTTTCTATCAATTTCAGATGAAAAAAATTATTCAACAGCATTTGCAATTATTCAATCATAATGAAATTAGATAAAAATTTTTTTTCTGAAAATATAAAAACTTTAATTTATGCATTAATAATTGCAGTTATAATTAGATCGCTTTTAGTACAACCATTTTACATTCCATCATCATCCATGGAACCAACTTTATTAGTAGGTGATCGATTGTTTGTAACAAAATATACCTATGGATATAGCAAGCATTCATTTCCTTTTAGCCCTCCAATTTTAAACAAAAGAATTATGTTTAGCAGCCCAGAAAGAGGTGATGTAATAGTATTTAAAACACCAGCAGATAATCGAACAGATTATATTAAAAGACTGATTGGCCTACCTGGTGATAAAATTCAATTTATAGACTCTAATTTATATTTAAATACTTCTGAAATTATTAAATCTAAAATTAATAACAAAACCACTATTTTCTGCGGAGACAAAAGTATTGATGTTTATAGGTTTGAGGAAAAGCTTTCAAATGGAAAAAAGTTTCATACTGTTTATCTAAAAGATTATACCTATCAAAATTCCGACGTGTTTACTGTCCCAAAGGATCATTATTTTTTTTTAGGGGATAACAGAGATTGTTCTAAAGATAGCAGGTACTTAACTAGTGTAGGGTATGTGCATAAAGATAATTTAGTAGGAAAAGCTCAATTTATATTTTTTTCTTCTGATAAAAAAATAGGAAGTTTTATAGAATTTTGGAAATGGCATAAGTCAATAAGATTTAATAGAACATTTAATAAAATTAATTAATGAAAATTAACTATCAGAGTTTAGAAAAAAAAATTGACATAAAATTTAAAAATAAAGATCTACTTATTCAAGCACTCACACATAAAAGCTTTAATCCAAATGAAAATAATGAAAAGATAGAGTTTCTGGGTGATAGAGTTCTAGGCTTGGTAATAGCAAAAAAGCTTTTAGAAATTTATCCTGAAGAAAAAGAAGGTATTCTTGATAAAAAATTTGCATCGTTAGTGAATAAAAAAACTTGTTTGGATATAGCAAAAAAAATCAATTTAGCTAGTTACGTTAAAACATTTAACCCCAACAATAAAAAAATAAAAATTGAGGACAAAATTATATCTGATAGCTGTGAAGCATTAGTTGGTGCTATTTATCTTGATAAAGGTTTTACAATTGTTGAAAAAACAATTTTAAAATTGTGGCAAGATCATATTGAAAAAAGTGTAGTTACAGAAATAGATGCAAAAACAAAGTTACAGGAACTAACTTTAAAAAACTTTAAAAAACTACCTACTTATAAATTAATTTCAAATACAGGTCCAAGACACAAACCTATATTTAAAGTTGGAGTAAAATTGCCCAATACAAAATATTTTATAGCTACAGGGAAATCAAAGAAAGATGCTGAACAAAATGCTGCAATAGAATGTTTAAAAAATATAAATAAAAAATGAATTGGTCAGACGAAGGATTTTTAATAAGTAAAACTAGATATAATGAAAATTCATTAATTGCAGAATTATTCACAAAAGATAAAGGAAAGATATCCGGAATTATATTTGGCGGTACTTCAAAAAAAATTAAAAATTATCTTCAAGTTGGTAATAAACTCCATGTTAATTACAATTCTAAAAATGAAAACAGGATAGGTTATTTTAAAATTGAAATTTTAAATGCCTATACCCCATTATATTTTGATCACAAACAAAAGTTATCCTGTATTACATCTGCCATGAATTTGATCAAAATATTAACTGCAGAATCTCAATCTAATGATAAAGTTTATTTTATAATTCAAAACTTATTTTTAATTTTAAAAGAAAAAGATTGGCTGAAAAAATATATATTTTGGGAATTGGAGCTACTTAAAATATTAGGATATGACTTGGCTCTTGAAAATTTAGTTGAAAAAGATTTAGAAGGTAACAAAACTGTATATTATGCTAGCACTTTAAACGAAAAAAAATATGTACCTAATTTTTTGATTGAAAAAGATATAGAAGTTAATGATCTCGGTACTTTATTGAACGGTTTAAAATTGGTAAGTGATTATTTGGACAAAACCATATTAAGACCAAATAATTTAAATTATCCAAATAGCAGGTTGTTATTTTTAAATACCTTAAAATAATTATTTTATTATTTTATCAATTTTATCAGCGTAATAACTTACTATAGCATTGGCTCCAGCTCTTTTAAAAGCAACTAAGCTTTCGTATACAGCATCTTTATTAATTAATTTTTTCTTTATAGCTGTTTCAATCAAACTATACTCTCCTGATACCTGATAAGCAAAAACTGGTAATTTAAATTTTTCTTTTATAGATTTTATAATATCTAAATAGGGCATACCTGGTTTAACCATTACCATATCAGCACCTTCTTTAATATCTAAAGCAACTTCCCTTAAAGCTTCATCAGAATTCTTGTAATCCATCTGATAGGTTTTTTTATCTCCCTTTAATGAACCTTTAGATCCAACAGCATCTCTAAAAGGTCCGTAAAAGCTTGAAGCGTATTTTGCAGCATAAGATAATATTTGAACGTTTTGGAATTTATTTTTATCTAAAGCTTTTCTTATTTTTCCTATTCTGCCATCCATCATGTCTGATGGGGCAATGACATCACAACCCATCTCTGCCTGAAGTAACGATTGATTAATCAGCACCTCTATAGTTTCGTCGTTTAGAATAGTGTTAGATTTAATTAAACCGTCATGACCATGTGATGTATAGGGATCTAATGCTACGTCACACATTATACCTATTTGATTTTTGTATTTTTTTTTAATTTCTTTAATTGCTCTACAAACTAAATTTTTTTCATTAAGTGATTCTGTTCCCAATTCATCTTTATGTACATTTTGGGTTTTTGGAAAAAGTGCAACCATTGGTATCTTTTTTTTTATGGCTCTATCCACTATTTGACTCAATCTATTAATTGTATATCTGTACACGCCCGGCATCGATGAAATCTCTTGACGTTTATTTGAACCTTCAATTAAAAAAATAGGTAATATAAAGTCATTTGGACTTAAGGTATTTTCTTGAATCAGTCTTCTTGACCAAGATTCTTTTCTATTTCTTCTAAGTCTAAGACTCGGATATTTACCAATAATCATGTTTTAATTTACTTTTATATTGCGACAAATGTAATATACACATATACAAAAAAAAGGGTAGAAAGCAATCATGATGGCGACAGAAAATTCAAAAGTTATAGACCTAAATGTCAAAAAGAAAGATAGAATTTTAGACTTTAGCGATTTCCAGAAACAAGAAATTAAGTTTGATATAGAAAAGTTGCAAGAAGCTTATCATCAAATAGTTAAGATTAAAAAATTTGAAGATGCAGGTGTTACTCACTTTGGAGCTATATCATTAACCCAAATACCGGGTGATCCAGATTCAATTAAAGGTAACAAAGCTCGTGGAGTATATTGGACAAAACCTGATAAATCAGGAAATGAAGTAGTTAGAGATGAATCTCTTGATGAGACACAATATTCAGAATTTATAAAAGATTATGAGAATACTTATTTCAAAGAAGTATACGATGCTCTGTCATCTAAATATAAATTAGGAAGAGTTAGAATTCTTTTAAAAGAACCAAGATCAACTTTGAGTTGGCATAGAGATCCTGAGCCAAGATTACATATACCTATAATTACTAACCCTGGCTGTATCATGGTAATTGATAATGTTGCAAAGCACATGCCTGCTGATGGGTCAGTATGGGTTACAAATAATACGAAATATCACAATGCATTTAATGGTGGTGAAGAGAATAGAATACATTTAGTTGCTTGTGTTTTAGATTACAAATTTAATTAATTTGAAAAAAATATTTATTTCATCAGATCACGCTGGATTTAAATTAAAAGAGTCAATCAAAGATTATTTAAAAAATAAAAAAGTAAAATTTGAGGACCTTGGTCCTAAAGACAATAGTAGTGTTGATTATCCTGACTATGCACATAAAGTTGCAAAAAAAGTTAAACTTAATAAGAGAAATGTTGGTATTTTAGTGTGTGGTTCTGGGACTGGTATGAATATTGCGGCAAATAAGCATAAAAATGTGCGTGCAGCACAATGTTTTAATCTAAAATCAACAAAATTATCCAGATTGCATAATGATGCAAACATCATTACATTAGGTTCAAGATTGATATCTAAAAAAAATGCTTTAAAGTTTATAAGTGTTTTTTTAAATACTAAATTTGATGGTGGTAGACACTTAAAAAGAGTTAAAAAAATATAAATATGTCTAGTGAAAAAAATTATTTAAACGATAGTTATAAAAGTTTCTTTGAAGACAGTTTGTCAGTAAAGGATCCAGAGCTTTATAAAGCTATTAAAGATGAATTAATCAGACAACAGCAGCATATAGAACTAATCGCTTCTGAAAATATAGTTTCTCAAGCAGTATTAGAAGCACAAGGCTCAGTTTTAACAAATAAGTATGCAGAAGGGTATCCTGGTAAAAGATATTACAATGGTTGTGAGCATGTTGATGTTGCAGAAAATCTAGCGATTGAAAGATTAAAAAAATTATTTAATTGTAAATTTGCAAACGCGCAACCACATTCAGGGGCTCAAGCAAATGGCGCAGTATTTTTAGCTTTGTTAAGCCCTGGAGATACATTTATGGGTATGAGTTTAAATTCAGGTGGTCATATTACACACGGATTAAAAATTTCAATGTCTGGTAAATGGTTCAACGCAATAGGATATGATGTTGATAAAGAGTCAGAATTGATTGACTATGATAATGTTGAAAAACTTGCTTTAGAACATAAACCTAAACTAATAATTGCGGGTGGAAGTGCTTATTCTAGAGTAATTGACTTTAAGAGATTTAGAGAAATAGCAGATAAAGTTGGAGCATATTTAATGGTTGATATGGCACACTTCTCTGGTTTAGTTGCAGGTAAAGGTTATCCTAATCCTTGTGACTATGCACATGTTGTTACATCAACTACACACAAAGTTTTTAGAAGTGCAAGAGGTGGTATAATTTTAACTAATCACGAGGATCTTGCTAAAAAATTTAATACAGCAGTTTTTCCTGGTTATCAGGGTGGACCTTTGATGCATATCATTGCTGCTAAGGCTGCTGGATTTTTGGAGGCCTTACAGCCAGAATTTCAAAATTATATTAAATCTGTTTTAGCAAACGCTAAAATGCTTGCAGAGACATTAAAAAATAATGGATTTAAAATATACTCTGATGGAACAGATACGCATTTAATGTTGGTAGATTTAAGACCTTATAATGTAAAAGGTAATCTTGCAGCTGAAAGTTTATCTAGAGCAAATATTACGTGTAATAAAAATGGTATTCCTTTTGATACAGAAAAACCCATGATTACTTCAGGTATTAGATTAGGCACACAAGCAGCTACAACACGAGGATTTGGATTAAGTGAGTTTAAAACTGTAGGTGAATTAATCACAAAAACTTTAAAAGGTTTATCTGAAAACCCGTCAGATAATAGTAAAATAGAAGAAGAAGTAAAAAATGAAGTTATTTCTTTAACTTCGTCATTTCCGATATATAAGAACCTTTAGTAAATGATTTGCTCAATATGTAAAAAAGGGGAGACCTCAGTTGTCGACTCTAGACCAACAGAAGATGGTACTGCTATAAGAAGAAGAAGACTTTGTACCTGCGGAGCTCGTTTTACAACTTTTGAAAGAGTCCAATATAGAGAATTAATGGTAGTAAAAAAAAATGGTAGAAAATCAGTATTTGATAGAGATAAACTATCAAAATCTATTTACATTGCCTTAAAGAAAAGACCTATAGACACCGAAACAATAGAAAAATTTATAAGTCAGGTCTCAAGATCATTAGAGGAAATTGGTCAAAGTGAAATATCTACTAATACAATTGGAACAATGGTTATGGATGGTTTAAAGGATTTAGATCCTGTTGGTTACGTAAGGTTTGCTTCAGTTTATAGAAACTTTAGAGAAGAAAAAGATTTTGTGCAATTCGTGGACAAACTTAATGTCTACAAAAAAACATAAATTTACACTAAAAGATAAATTTTACATGGAGATAGCCTTGGATCTGGCTAGATCTCGACATGGCCTTACCGGATCAAATCCTTCAGTAGGGTGTGTAATTGTTAAAAATGATAAAATAGTCTCTATAGGTCAAACGTCATTTAATGGAAGACCACATGCTGAATCTAATGCAATTAAAAATAGTTTAGAAGATTTAAAAGGCTCAAAAATGTATGTTACCCTTGAGCCATGTTGTCATCATGGTTTAACACCACCGTGCACTGACTCAATAATTAAATCAAAAATTTCTGAGGTCATATATTCTGTAACAGATATAGATAAAAGAGTTAGCAATAAAAGTTTTAAAATTTTAAATTCAAAAAAAATAATTGTAAAAAAAGGTTTGTTAAAAAATAAAATAGAAAACTTTTATTATCCTTATTTTTTTAATAGAAAGAAAAAATTACCTTATGTTACTGGCAAAATAGCTATTTCAAAAAACAATATTATTTATACTAATTATCAAAAAAAAATCACAAATATTTATTCAGATATGTTTTCACATCTTTTGAGATATCAAAACGATTGTTTGATGATTACATACAAAACACTAAATAAAGATAATCCAAGATTAAATTGTCGTTTAAAAGGTGTGAAAAATTTTTCTCCTAAAAGAATTATTTTAGATAATAATTTAAACACTAAAACAAATAGCTATATAATAAAATCCTCTAATAACAAAAATACTTTAATATTTTACAACAAAGCTGATAAATCAAAAATTTCTAAATTCAAAAGAAAAGGCATTACCCTCGTTAAATCTAAAATAGATAGAAATAACAGATTTCGTATGAGAGAAATTTTAAAAAAACTATATAATTTTGGCTGCAGAAATTTATTGATAGAGGGCGGAAATGAACTAACGAATAACCTGCTCAAAAACAAAATTTTTAATAAATTTTATTTATTCAAAAGCCCTAAAAATCTTTCTAAAAGCTCAGAATATTTAAAATTTAGTGGCCTGAACACATTAAATCAAAAGTATACAACAAAGATTAATTTAAATCTGAATTTGCGAAAAGACAGAATAACACTATATAGATAGAAATTATGTTTAACGGAATAATTTATAACCAAGGTATTATTACTGAAATTATTAAAAGACCCAAGGGTCTTAATATTTTTGTAAAAAGTAATCTTAGAGTCTCAAAAAAAGATATAGGCTTGTCAGTTGCATGTGATGGTGTTTGCTTAACTTTAATATCATATAGATCAAAAATTATGGAATTTTATCTATCTAAAGAAACAATAATTCGTTCAAAATTTAAATTTTTAAAAATAAGAGATAAAATAAATTTAGAATTACCTTTAAAATATGGAACAAAAATTTCAGGACATATTTGTCAAGGACATGTTGATACTGTTGGTAAAGTATTAAGTATTAAAAAAATAGATAAATCATTTCTTTTTGACTTTGATTTACCTAAAAAGGAAAGAAAAAACTTAATAGAAAAAGCATCAATCTCTGTAAACGGTATTTCTCTTACAATTTCAAAAGTGACTAAAAAAGGTTTCCAAATTTGGATTATCCCTCACACTTACAAAGAAACGAATTTATCAACCTTAAAAAAATCTAGTTTAGTTAACATTGAGATAGATATCTTGTCTAAATACGTTAGGAACTATTTTAATGGAAAAAAATAACTTTACCTCAATAGAGTCAATTATAAGCGTAGCCAAAAAAGGTGGTATGTTTATTTTAGTGGATGATGAAAAAAGAGAAAATGAAGGAGATTTAGTTATATCAACATCAGACTCAACTGCAAAGAACATTAACTTCATGGCAAAATACGGGAGAGGTTTAATTTGTTTAGCACTTGATTCAATTCAAGCAAAAAGATTAAATTTATCTTTAATGTCTCCAGTAAACCAATCAAGAAACAAGACGGCTTTTACAATTTCTATTGAAGCAAAAAAAGGAATAACAACAGGTATATCTGCTAAAGATAGAGCCAGAACAATCAAAATTGCATCTAAAAAAAATGTAAATAAAAATGAGATTGTTTCACCTGGTCACGTGTTTCCAATTATAGCTAAAGATGGTGGAGTCCTTGTTAGAGCAGGGCACACTGAAGCTTCTGTCGATATATCAAAATTAGCAAAAAAAAATAACTCTGCTGTAATTTGTGAAATTATGAACGAAGATGGAACAATGGCTAAAGGTCAGGATTTAATCAATTTTGCAAAAAAACATAAATTAAAAATTGGAAAGATAGAAGATCTAATTGCATATAGACTAAAAAAAGAAAAACTTATTAAACTGAAAAAGCAAAGCAAGATTTATGTAAAAAATCAAAAATACAATATTAGAATTTATGAGAATCTTTTAGATGGTTCAGAACATTTTGCATTGATTAAAGGTAAAATAAAAAAAGGTATTACTCCAAGAGTAAGAGTAATTTCATCTAATGTCGTCCAAAACTATTTAATAAATCAATCATTACCAAATTCATTTAATAAGACCTTAAATTATTTTAAAAAATATCAAAATTGTGTTTTAGTATTTATAAAAGACTCAAATTTAAAATCAGTAACTCAGACATTAAAAGATTATAAAAACAAAGACTTTTATAAAAAGGGAAATGATAAGTTAATAAGAAATTATGGTATTGGAGCTCAAATTATTAAAGACTTAAAAATTAAAAACATGATATTAATCACCAAATCACCAAAAAAAGTTATTGGTCTTGATGGTTATGGTATAAAAATTACAAAGCAGGAATTAATTTGATGAAAAAAAAATATCTAATTGTTGTAGCAGATTATTACAAAGACATTGCTGAAGGCCTAATAAAAAGCGCGTTGAAAATAATTCCAAAAAAAAATATAATAAAAATTATTAAAGTACCCGGTGCTTTTGAAATTCCAGTTACTATCTCCAAAAATATAAAAAAATTTGATGGTTTTTTAGCCTTAGGATGTGTGATCAAAGGTCAAACACCTCATTTCGATTTCATTTCTCAAGCATCAACAGACGCCATAATGAAATTATCTATAGATAGCAAAAAACCAATTGGAAATGGAATAATTACCTGTCTCAATATGACTCAAGCAAGAGCCAGAAGGGAAAAAGGTGCTGAAGCTGCACAAGCTGTGATTTCAGTTTTGTCTCAAAAATGAAAACTCATTTTAATCCGAAAAATAACCCTAGAGTTATAATTATTCAGAAATTATATGGGAAGTTTTATAATCAAGATGTTGATTTAGATTTTCCAAAACATAGATTTAAAAAATTTATTAAGGATATAGTTTTAGGAACAATAGAAAGAAATGATCTAATTTTAGATGAATTAAATAATAAATTAGGAGATGAATTTGTATTTGAAAAATTAGATAAAGTTTTTCAAACTATTTTAAAAGCTGCAACTTATGAATTTATGTACAAACCAAATTTATCTATAAATATAATCATTAAAGAATATTTGAATTCATCTAATTTTTTTCTTGAAGATTCACAAACAAAATATCTTAATGCTTTATTAGATAATGTTGGAAAAAAATTAAGATCTAACAATGCATGAATTTGATCTAATTAATAATTATTTTTTTAAAATAGCTAAAAAAAATAAATCTGCTCTTAATCTAAATGATGATGTTTTTTTTGATAAAAAAAGAGGTGTTGTTATATCTGTTGATACATACAATATTGGTACGCATTTTTTTGATTTTAAATCACCAGATTTAGTAATTAAAAAAATACTAAGGTCATCAATTTCTGATTTAATTTGCAAAGGTGTTTCACCAAAGTTTTATTTTATTTCTGGCTCTGGTAATAAAAAAACATTTACAAAAAATAATTTACATAAAATCTCAAAATCACTTAAATCAGAACAAAATAAATTTAATATTGATTTATGTGGTGGAGACACAACTTTTTCAAACAAACTAAGTTTCACAATCACTACATTAGGATATTCGAATAAAATAATTTATCGTAATAAAGCTAAATCAAATGACGATATTTATGTAACTGGGAATTTGGGAGATAGTTATTTAGGACTTAAAGCATTAAGTAATAAAGTTAAAATTAAAAATAAAGACAAATTATTCTTTGTAGATAAGTATTACAAACCAGACTTACCTTTAAATTTAACAAAATATTTAATAAAATTTGCTAATTGCTCTATCGATGTTTCAGATGGATTAATTGATGATTTGGCAAAAATGATTAACAGACAAAACTTATCATTTCACTTATTTGAAAATAAAATACCTGTTTCAAATAAATTGAGTAATTTTATTAAAAAACAAAGATTAAATAAAATTAATCTAATTTCTAATGGAGATGATTATCAGGTTTTATTTACTGCAGATAATAAGAAAGCTAGAATCATTCAAAAAGCTTCTAAAACAACTGGAATTAAAATAACTAAAATTGGTAAAATTGTATCTGGTAAAGATAGATCTTTGATATTCGATGAAAAAGGCAAGCAAATACGAGCTAAATCCAAAGGTTATATTCATCGGTTTTAGAAGTTAATCGTTGTCTTTTCTATCTTTTTTTGTATTGTGCGGGCTTAAAAATTTAACAACCAACAACTTAAGGTTAATATGAGCGGAACAGTCGAAACAATACTATTATACACAATTGGAGCTGGTTTATTATCTATCGTTTATGGATTTTTAACTGGTAAAAACATTCTGAATTCAAGTGCAGGAAATGCAAAAATGCAAGATATTGCATCTGCAATTCAAATTGGTGCAAAAGCATATTTAGCAAGACAATATAAAACTATTGCTATTGTTGGTGCTGTAGTTTTAGTAATTGTGAGTATTGCATTTAGTCCACTAGTAGGTCTTGGTTATTTAATTGGTGCTGCTCTATCAGGTATTGCAGGTTACGTTGGTATGTTAGTTTCTGTAGAAGCTAATGTAAGAACAGCAGAGGCATCTAGAAAAGGTTTGGCTCAAGGTCTATCCGTTGCATTTAAATCTGGTGCTGTAACTGGAATGTTGGTTGCTGGTTTAGCGCTATTATCTATAGCTGTTTATTATTATATATTATTAAAATCTAATGTAGATGAAAGAGAAATTGTAAATGCTTTAGTTGCATTGGGTTTTGGAGCTTCATTAATTTCAATTTTTGCAAGATTAGGTGGTGGAATTTTTACGAAAGGTGCAGATGTAGGTGCTGATTTAGTTGGAAAAGTTGAGGCAGGAATTCCTGAAGACGATCCCAGAAACCCTGCTGTAATCGCAGATAACGTTGGTGATAACGTTGGAGACTGTGCAGGGATGGCTGCTGATTTATTTGAAACTTACGCAGTAACTATTGTTGCTACAATGGTTTTATCTTCAATTTTCTTTGTTGGTAATATAAATATGATGATTTACCCATTATCTATTGGCGCTGCATGTTTGTTAACTTCTATTATTGGAACTTTTTTTGTTAAACTTGGTAAAAGTAATAATGTTATGAATGCTTTGTATAAAGGATTTGTTGTTTCTGCTTTAGCATCTTTAGTAATATTATGGCCTGTTACAGATCACGTAATTGGTTTTACAAATGAATATACAGTAAACGATAAGACTTTTAATGGAATGGATCTATATTATTGTGGTGTTATAGGGTTAGTTATTACTGGATTATTAATCTGGATTACAGAATACTATACAGGAACAAGTTATAGACCTGTAAAATCTGTTGCATTATCATCTACCACTGGTCATGGTACAAACGTTATTCAAGGTTTAGCTGTTTCTATGGAAGCAACTGCTATTCCTGCATTAATAATTGTTGCTGGTATACTTATTACAAATTCTATTGCTGGACTTTTCGGTATTGCTATCGCGGTGACTACTATGCTTGCTTTAGCAGGTATGGTTGTAGCTTTAGATGCATATGGACCTGTTACGGACAATGCTGGTGGTATTGCAGAAATGTCTAACCTTGATAAAAAAGTTAGAAAAACTACTGACGCTTTAGATGCTGTAGGTAACACTACAAAAGCAGTTACTAAAGGTTATGCAATTGGTTCAGCTGGTCTAGGTGCATTAGTTTTATTTGCTGCCTACACAGAAGATATAAAACATTTTTCAAAAGAAGCAGGATCTGCATTAGAAGGTATTGTGGTTACTTTTGATTTATCTAATCCTTACGTGGTAGTTGGTTTATTAATTGGAGGAATGTTACCTTATCTTTTTGGTTCAATGGGAATGCAAGCTGTTGGAAGAGCAGGGGGAGCTGTTGTTGTTGAAGTAAGAAGACAATTTAAAAAATTTCCAGGTATAATGAAAAGAAAACAAAAACCTGACTATGCTAAGCTAGTAGATTTACTTACTGTAGCTGCTATCAAGGAAATGATTATACCATCTCTATTACCAGTTTTATCTCCTGTAGTTTTATATTTTATAATTCTATCAATTGGTGGTCAAGTTGCTGCTTTAGCTGCAGTTGGTGCAATGTTACTTGGTGTTATAATCACAGGTTTGTTTGTCGCTGTATCAATGACTGCAGGTGGTGGTGCTTGGGATAATGCAAAAAAATATATTGAAGATGGAAATCATGGTGGAAAAGGTTCAGAAGCCCACAAAGCTGCTGTAACTGGTGATACGGTTGGTGATCCTTATAAAGATACAGCTGGACCAGCAGTAAACCCAATGATTAAAATTACTAATATAGTAGCTTTACTTCTTCTAGCTGTTATCGCTGGCTAATTTCTTTACGTTTTTTGGCCCTCTGTCCAAGAGGGTCATTAATCTTTTGTCTCATACTTGACATAAAGTCATAAATAAAAGAGTTCCGTTTGAAACCTGCTTCTGTTGTTGCTTCTACAATTTTAATCTTTTCCATATCTTCTTTATTATAAAATTCTTTTTTTTTTAAAATTCCGTAATTATCTATCTCCAAAACTAAAACATCATTTTTAAAAATTTTCATTTTACCTAAATTTTTCAACTTTGACTGGGTTTGTTTTCGTTCAATATAAATCCATATATCATTATTAAATTTACTTTTTGTAGAAGGATTACCTAAAATTTTTCTAATATCGTTCTTATTACTTTTGTTAACTGTAAGTTCTAATTGTTTTTTTTCTAAAAAGGGTACACCATGATGTTTTACCACAGGTTTAAATGAGCAATTTGAAACTATAAAAGATATAAAAATTATATATAATATTTTATTCATGAACAAAAAATATATACATATTTATAATAATTTAATTAATTACACTAGAAATAAAGATTTATATAAAAATCTTGATAGAGAGGATAATTTTTCCGATAGATTAACCATTTTTTTACTTCATTTTTCATTTTTTCTAAAAAATTATAAAAATGAGGAAAACAAGAAAATTCTACAGGAAATTTATGACTATAATTTCAGGCAACTTGAATTGAGTATTAGAGAAATAGGTTATGGAGACCAGTCTATTAATAAGAAAATGAAAGATTATATTAATTTATTTCATTCAATGGTTTCCGAAATTCATTTCTGGGATGATTTATCAAAGTCAGATAAATTAAAAAAAATTTCTACTTTTTTAAGTGATTTTCAAAATAATGAAGAATTATTGGAATATTTTGATCTTTTTAATGCTAATTTATCAAAAAAAACTTTGAATTCTTATTTAAAAAGTGTAAGTAACCCTTAATTATGGCTGTACCAAAACGAAAACAAACCCCTTCCAGAACAGGGATGAGAAGAGCTCAAACAATGAAATTTTCAACTAAAAATATAGTTGAGGATAAAAAATCAGGTGAATACAGGCTATCTCATCATTTAGACCTTAAAACTGGCATGTATAAGGGAAGACAAGTTTTAGACCCAAAAGAATAGTATATTATATCAATTAAAATGTCAGATTTGATTAAAATTGCAGTGGATGCAATGGGTGGTGATGGATCACCAAAGAAAATAATAGATGGTATTATCTTAAATCATTCTAATAATAAAAATAATTTTTTTAAAATATTTGGGGATAAAAATAAAATAGATCCATTAATTATAGGAAAAATACCTGCAGAATTTTTTGAAATAATTCACACTGAAAAAAAAATTGAAAGCACTGATAGTCCTCTTGAGGGTGCAAAAAGAGGGAAAGATACTAGTATGTGGCTTGCCATTCAAAGTGTTAAAGATAAAGAAGCAGATATAGTTATATCAGCAGGTAACACAGGTGCATTGTTAGTTGTATCGAAATTGAATTTAAAAATGATAGAAAACATAGACAAACCAGCTTTATCTGCATTATGGCCAAATAAAAAGGGCATGAGTGTTGTTTTGGATTTAGGTGCCAACATTGAATGTAGTTCTAAAAATTTATCAGACTTTTCAATTATGGGAGCTTCTTTATATACCTCACTTTATCCGAATGACAAACCAAACGTAGCATTATTAAATATCGGTTCAGAAGAATTAAAAGGAAATGAGACTATTAAAGAAACTTATCAATTATTAAATGAAAAAAATTCAGATAATTATAACTTTGCTGGTTACATTGAGGGAAATCATCTTATGGATGGAGAGGTTAATGTAATAGTTTCAGACGGTTTTACAGGAAATGTTGCATTAAAAACGGCAGAGGGTACTGCGAATTTTATAACCAGTGAATTAAAAAATGCGATGACAGGTACATTAATAGGTAAAATTTCATCTATATTAAATATATCAAACTTAACGAAATTTAAGAAAAGACTAGATCCAAGATTATATAATGGAGCAATTTTTATTGGTTTAGACTCTCCAGTTGTTAAAAGTCATGGAGGAACTGACCATATTGGCTTTTCAAACTCCCTAGATGTTTGTAATAGAATTGTAAAAGGCAATTTGATAGAAAAGATTAAGCAAAATATTTAATATGAGAATTAATTTAACTAAAAAAGACTTGGTTAATTTGGTTTATATGCAGCTTGGTTTTTCAAAACAAATATCAGAAAATTTAATTGAGGATTTTTTATCAACTATAGTTACTAACATCAAAAATGAAAAAAAATTAAAATTATCTAAATTTGGAACTTTTTCTATTAGACAAAAAAAATCTAGGATTGGTAGAAATCCAAAAACTAAAGAAACAAAAGTAATTTCAAGCAGAGATGTCGTATTGTTTAAGCCATCAAAAGAATTTAAAGAATTTGTTAATTTAAAGGATAATGGATAAATCAAATAGCGCTTACAAAACTATTGGTGAAGTAGCTAGAATATTAAATCTTAAATCAAATGATAAAGGAGCTTTACCGACACACGTAATTAGATTTTGGGAAACTCAATTTAAACAAATTAAACCAAAGATATTAAATTCTAATAGAAGATATTATGATGAAAAAACAATAAATCTTCTTAAAAAAGTTAAATTTTTACTTAAAGATCAAGGTATGACAATAAAGGGTGTAAAGAAAATATTAAATAATGAAGATTCTTTAAAGCTTGACGAAATTGCATATAAATCTATAAGAACTGAAAATTTAAAAAATAAATTATTAAAAATTTCTAATAAATTAAAAGAATTAAAATGGCAAAAAAAACGCACGTTAAAGTAAGAATGGTTCCAGAGGCTAAACCTGATAGCCCTTACTTCTATTATGTGAAAAAACCTGCTGGAGGTGAGAAGGCCAAAGTTAAACTTTCAGCAAAGAAATACAATCCGGATACAAGAAAACACGAAATGTTTGTGGAAAAAAAGCTTCCGCCACACAGTAAGTAATTATTTTTTTTTAAAGTTTCTCTTTTCGTAATCGATATAAGACAAAATCATATTTTTCCATATACGATTAGTAATTTTAGGATCAATCTTTAGTTTTTTAGATTTTGAGTGAATTTTTTTAAGTATAAAATTGATACGTTTTTTATCTACTATTTCTTTTTTAAATTCTTTAAGCTTTAAAACTTCTTTTACAAGATTTGTTCTATATTTAATTAAAGATAATAACTTATTATCTAACTTATCCAATTTAGATCTTATTATTTCTAATTTTTTTTTGTTTTTAGGCGACATTTAATTTATTGGTTTAATTAATAATTATTATATTTATTTAATCATGTACAGTCAGAATTATTCTTTAAATTCTCAATTAAAAATATGGATGATCACTTTATTAGTGATGATCGTGCTTATTATTTTAGTAGGGGGTCTAACTAGATTAACAGACTCTGGACTATCTATTACAAGTTGGGAACTTTTTATTGGCTCATTACCCCCTTTAACAAATAATAAATGGATAGAATATTTTGATCTCTATAAAACAATACCTGAATTTAAAGAGCAAAATTTTAATATGACTTTAAATGAATTTAAAATTATTTTTTGGTGGGAATGGGCACATCGTCAATTGGGGAGATTAATTGGTCTAACTGTTCTTTTTCCAATGATCTATTTTACAATTAAAAATGGTTTTTGGATTTTAAAAGAATATTCAATTATTTTTTTCTTAGTGTGTTTTCAAGGATTTATTGGATGGTACATGGTATCAAGTGGATTAATTGATAGAATTGATGTTAGTCATTATAGATTATCACTACACTTAGTTACAGCTTTTATCATTTTGTCTATAGTTTTTTGGAAATATTTAAATCTAACTGATATAAAAATTAATCATATTAATATTCAATTAAACCCAATTAAATTTTTTCTTTTATTATTATTTTTACAATTAATAATTGGAGCATTTGTATCTGGGATGGATGCAGGAAAAATTTATAATACTTGGCCATTAATGGGCTCATCATATTTTCCAGATGACAGTGTAATTAATGATTTATTTAATCTCACAGTATTTGATGATCAATCACTTGTTCAATTTATTCATAGAAATTTAGCATATTTAATTGTCATAATATATTTTTACATACTTTATTTTGTTTTAAAGAATGGAAATATAAATTTAAGGATTCCAATCTTCATTATTGGAATTTCTTTATTATTTCAAATTTTTTTGGGAGTTCTTACAATTTTATCTGGAGTAAAAATGCTTTATGCATCTCTACACCAGATAAATTCTATTTTAATAATACTTTCAACTTTGTATTTTCTTTATATTACAAAATATAAAGAGGATATTTATTAGTTTCTATCGGTAGACATTAAATCCTCGAATTAGCTTACAGCTTTTAAATTACCCTTTGAAGATTTATTCAATGCTTGATCAAGATCCTCAATAATATCATCAATGTGTTCAATACCGATACAAAGTCTTACGTAACTTTGGGTAACACCTGATGCAGCTAGTTCTTTCTCATTTAATTGACTATGAGTTGTACTTGCTGGATGAATTGCTAAACTTCTAGCATCACCAATATTAGCTACGTGATAGAACATTTTTAAAGACTCGATAAATTTTTTACCAGCTTCAATTCCACCTTTAAGTTCGATACCAATCATTGGTCCATTTCCACCTTTAAGATATTTTTTAGCTCTATCGGCAATGGGTTTATCGTGCTCTGTAGAATAAATAACTTTTGTAACTTCTTTATGTTTTTTAAGAAAATCAACAACATACTCGGCGTTAGCACAATGTTGTCTCATTCTTAAAGCAACCGTTTCAAGTCCTTGAATTATTGCAAAAGCATTATCTGGAGCTAGAGCTGATCCCAAGTCTCTCAATAAACAAACTCTTGCTCTAACAGCAAAGGGAACATTAGCACCAGTTAATTCCGGTACAGCTTTTCCCCAAACAACACCACCATAACTTGCATCTGGTTCGTTAAATAATGGTTGTCTCTTAGGATCTGCAGTCCAATCAAAATTACCACTATCAACTATACTTCCTGCAACTGCTGTACCATGCCCACCGATATATTTTGTAAGTGAGTGAATTACTACTGCAGCTCCGTGTTCAATCGGTTTGCATATTACTGGTGCTGCTGTGTTATCCATGATTAATGGTATATTATATTTTCTTCCAATGTCAGAAACTTCCTTTATTGGAAAGACTCTTAAATATGGATTGGGTAGAGTTTCACCATAAAAAGCTCTAGTTTTATCATCTATTAACTTTTCAAAATTTTCAGGATTACTTGGATCTGCATATCTTATCTCTATACCAAGTTTACTAAGCGTATGTGTGAATAAAGATACTGTTCCACCATAAAGATCGGTTGAGCTAACTATATTATCACCGGCTTGGGCTACATTTAATACAGCAAACGTTGAAGCGGTTTGACCTGAAGATACAGTTACACATGACAGACCTCCTTCAAGAGCGGCAACTCTTTTTTCCAGGACATCATTTGTAGGGTTCATTATACGGGTGTATATGTTACCAAATTCTTTAAGAGCGAAAAGGTTAGCAGCGTGCTCTGTGTTGTTAAATTGGTATGATGTTGTTCTATAAATTGGAACAGCTACCGCGTTCGTCGCTGGATCACTCCTATAGTCACCACCATGTATGGCAATAGTTTCAGGGTTATTTCTTTTTTTAGTCATTTTACTCCTTTTTTAGTGCTTCAACATTATGTTAGGCGCACAATACAGTTCAAATGCCTACCGATTTTATTAATTTTATGAAATTTCCTTTTTAGCAGTTATATGCCCGCAATAGGATCAAATCGGCAAGTGATTTCTAGCATATAAGCTACATATTTCAAGCTAAATATAAAATTGACTTTGTAATTATTAATAGTATTAATCCTCGCACAATGACAAAATTCACTAAAAAAGACCAATTAAATTCAAATTGGTATGAAATAGACGCGAAGAATGCAGTAGTTGGAAGATTAGCGACTGTTGTTTCCAATATCATAAGAGGCAAGAACAAAACTACATACACACCTCATATGGATGATGGTGACTTTGTTGTTGTTAAAAATATTGAACAAGCAAAATTTACTGGAAAAAAATTTCAAGATAAAAAATATTACAGACACACTGGTCATCCAGGTGGAATTAAAGTTATAACACCTGAGAAACTTCATGAAAAAAAACCTGGAGAAACTTTAAAAATGGCAGTTAAAAGAATGTTACCTGGTGGAGTATTGGGGAGAAAACAATTAACAAAATTAAAAATTTATGCAGGAAATGAACATCCGCATTCAGCACAAAATCCAACTGTAATAGAGTTACATAAATTAAACAGTAAAAATATAGCTAGAAACTAAGATGGAAAATACTCAATCAGCATCAAAATCTCCAAAATTAAAATTAGATTTTAAAGATAGTAAATACGCTACTGGTAGAAGAAAAACTTCGATCGCAAAAGTTTGGTTAAAAAAAGGTTCTGGCAAAATTTATGTAAATGGTAAATTATTTAGTGACTATTTTGCTGACGAAACTCATAAAATGCAAATTACAAGACCCTTTGAGATAATTAATCAGGCTACTGATTATGATGTAAGATGCAGTGTAAAAGGAGGAGGACCTACAGGCCAAGCAGGGGCTATGGTTCATGGTATTTCAAAAGCTTTAGTATTATTTGATGAAAATCTAAAAGCCACCTTAAAAACAGAGAAACTTACTACCAGAGACTCAAGAGCAGTTGAAAGAAAAAAACCCGGTAGAAGAAAAGCTAGAAGAAGCTTCCAATTCTCTAAAAGATAATTTTTTTTTAATTTTTAACTGTTATAATAAAAAATGCCTAAGCTTAACGCATTAGTCGCTGGATCAACTGGATATATTGGTGTTCAATTAATTAAATTATTAGTTAAACACAAATATATTAATATTAAATACCTCTGTGGAAACTCTTCTGTGGGTAAACACGTCAAATTTTACGATAAATCTTTATCTAAATATAAACTACCAAAAATTTTAAAATTTAATAAAAAATTATTAAAAGACGTTCATATTATTTTTACAGCACTTCCAAATGGGGAAGCGCAGGATATATCTAAACAATTGAGCAAAAATCATACTTTAATAGATCTTGCTGCAGATTTTAGATTAGAAAAAGCTTCTGATTACTTAAAGTGGTATAAACAAAAACATCGAGCAGCTAATTTAATAAAAAAAAGTATTTATTTACTTCCTGAAATTAATAGAAAAGAAATTAAAAAATATAATATTATTTCATGTCCAGGATGTTATCCAACATCAATATTGCTTCCTCTATTTCCTTTATTTAAGAAAAATTTAATTAAATTTAATAATATTATAATTGATTCAAAATCTGGATATTCAGGTGCTGGTAGAGGAGTTCATAAAAAATATAAAGATAAAAATCTATATGAATCTTTAAGCGCATATGGAGTTGGTTTTCATCGTCACAATTCTGAAATAGATCAAATGTTAAGAAAATTTACTAAGAAAAAATTTCAATTTAGTTTTACTCCTCACTTATCACCAATGTTTAGAGGTATTCTTAGTACTATATATGTTGATTTGGAAAATAATATTTCACAAACAAAATTATTAAAAACATTAGTTAGTTTTTACAAAAATGAAAGCTTTGTAAAAATATTAAAGTTTGGCACATTATTAAGTACCAATGACGTAATAAATACTAACAATTGTTATATTTCTGTGTGCAAATCTAAATATAGAAATAAATTAATCATTTTATCTGCTATTGATAATTTGATTAAGGGTGGGGCAGGTCAAGCTATACAAAATTTAAATAATAAATTTAATTTTCCTGAAAAGACTGGATTAAAATGAGAAAATTTATAATAATTTTTTTTTCATTAATATTAGCCAATTGTTCTTTAAACAAAGATTCTCAATATTGGACAGAAAATTCTATTGAAAATAAAAATAATCAAAAAAAATTAAATCAAATATTAAAAAAGGCAGATGATATAACGTCAATGACATTAGAGGAATATGAGATTTATATAGATGACTATACAAAAAAAAGTAAATATCCAGATATAAGTAAATGAGTAAATTAATGAATATTGCAGTAGTAGGACTTGGTCAGGTTGGCAATTATTTGCTAAACGAACTAAATACAAAAAAGAGAGACATAGAGCTTAAAACAGGTAAGAGAATAAATGTAGTAGCTGTATCTGCAAGAAGTATTAATAAAAAACGAAAATTTAAAGTTAATAAAAAAATATTTTACAAAAATCCTTTAGAAATTTTTAAAAAAAATAACATTGATATATTGTTTGAAGCCATAGGTTTATCAGATGGAATTTCTAAAAAAGTTGTAGAAACTGCTTTAAAAAATAAAATTCATGTTATTACACCTAATAAAGCTTTAATATCAAAACATGGTAATGAGTTAGCAAAACTTGCAGAAAAAAATAAAGTTAATTTGGAATTTGAAGCATCAGTTGCTGGTGGTATTCCAATATTAAGATCTATTAAAGAAGGATTGGCAACAAACAAAATATCAAAAGTTTATGGAATTTTGAACGGTACTTCAAATTACATACTATCCGAAATGGAATATTCAGATGAAAATTTTGCAGATGTTTTAAAAAAAGCACAGATACTTGGTTATGCCGAACCTGGTAATCCAAAATTAGACTTAAATGGTTTTGATGCATTTGCCAAAGTAAGAATTTTGTCTGCTTTAGCCTTTAATAGTAAAATTTCTAAACATAAATGTTTAATGGAAGGAATTGAAAAAATTGAATTAAAAGATATTAAAATTGCAAATCAATTAGATTTAAGAATAAAGCTACTGGGAATTTCTGAGTTAAAGAATAATCATCTTTTTGAAACCGTCCACCCATGTCTAGTTAGTAAAAAATCATATATTGGTAATGTGAACGGTGTAATGAATGCAGTAATTCTCCAAGGTAAACCTGTTGGTGAAAGTGTATTACAAGGTGAGGGTGCTGGACCAGGTCCCACTTCTTCATCATTACTTTCTGATTTATTATCAATTTTGCGTGGAAATATAAAAAAACCTTTCGGTGTTAGTGTTTCTAAGCTTAAATCTTTAAAGCCATATAATGTAAATAATTATGTAAATTCATTATATTTAAGATTTGAAGTAAAAGATAAGCCTGGTGTATTATCCGAAATAACTAATCGTTTAGCTAAATACAAAATTTCAGTTAAAAGACTAATCCAGACACCTGATAAGAAAAACAATAAGGCAACAATAGTTATTATAACTCATAAAACAACTGAAACTAATATTCATAATTGCTTGTCTATTTTCAAAAAGAATAAAAATATTTTAAAAACACCAACATTAATTAGATTGCTTGGTTAATGGAAATTTATTTAAAACTTTTTGAAGTTTTATTTCCAGTATTCCTAATAGTAGGTCTTGGATATCATTTGGGTAAAAAAAATCCTGATTTCGATACATCATTTATAACTACATACGCTGGTAATTTTGGTACTCCAGCTCTTGTTATTTTTGCTATTACAGCAGGTGGAGTAACTTTTGAGTTATTTAGTGAATATTTTGGTTACGCAATTATCTTATTAACATTATTTGGGATTGTAGGTTTAATTTTTCTTATTCTTATGAAGAAGGATTATATTCGTGAATTACCAACTTTTATCTTACCAAATACTGGAAATATGGGTATTCCGATTTGTTTATTTGCCTATGGTGAATTAGGAATGGGTATAGCAGCTGCAATTTCATCTCTAATTGTTTTACTCCACTTTACTTTAAATATTTTTTTAGCAAAACGAGCCTTTGATTTTAAAACAATATTAAAAAGTCCATCATTTTATGCAATTTTAATAACAGTACTCTTTTTGTATTTTGAAATTCCGTTTCCTCAATTTGTATTAAATACTGTAATGCTTTTAGCTTATGGAATGATTGTAATGATCCTTATGTCGTTAGGCGTGGCTCTTACACAAATGAAAGTATTTTCTTTTAAAGATGCATTAATAACTTCTTTTGGAAGAGTAATATTAGGTCCTATTATAGGATTTGCTGTTATAAAATTTTTTAATTTATCTGGTATACCAGCTGGTGTTCTGTTAATTCAGTCTTGTATGCCTAGCGCAATTTTGTGTTATTTGATTGCGCACATGTATTCTCCTAAAGAAATTGTAGATAATATATCTAGTACAATTGTAGTATCTACAATCATGTCCTTATTCACTATTCCGATTACATTATTCTTTGCTTTAAAATACTTCTATTAAGAGATATCCTTCTTTTATGAAGGCTATAATTTTAAATGCATCTGCTTGGATGATTGTTCCTGTAATGGATGCTTTTGCTAAATATTTAAGCTCATCTATGGATGTTTTACAGATAACGTGGGCAAGATATTTTTTTACTGTAGTCTTTACATTATCTCTAATGCTTATTTTTTATAGGAATTCATTAGTTTGGACGAAAAAACCAGCTCTTCAATTAATTAGAGGATTAATTTTTGTGTTTTCTACTTATTTGTTCTTTTATGCAATATCGGAAATTTCACTTCCTAAAGCCTTAACCTTAGCTTTTGTTGCTCCAATTTGTGTTACAGCCTTATCTCCATTTTTTTTAAATGAGAAAGTAGGGGTGAAGAGGTGGACTGCTGTATCATTAGGTTTTATTGGAACTTTAATTGTAATTAGACCTGGTTTTATTGAGCTTAACTTAGCTACTATGGCAGCTTTAGGTAATGGAATTTGCTATGGGTTTTATCTTATTATCACGAGGAAGCTCAGTACCTCTGACAATCCTCTTTTAACCCTTTTACTATCAGGTTTAATAGGAACCATTATAATTAGCCTATTTATGCCCTCAGTTTGGGTTAATCCTACTTCAAATCAGTGGATTTTAATGTCTTTAATCGGCCTTATAGCCTCTGTAGCGCATCTTTTTCTTATATTATCGCTCAAATACGCTGATGCTTCTAAATTAGCTCCTTTAGGCTATACAGAGATAATTACCAATATACTAATTAGTTATTATTTCTTTCATGAATTGCCTGATAACTGGACTTATTTAGGTTTATTTATCATTGTTCTCAGTGGTCTATATATTTCTAGAAGAGAATATTTGCTTACTCGCTCTAACTAATAGTAAATAAATAGTTACTAATATATAATCTATTACTTTAAGATATAAATTTAAACTATTGTAATTATTATGTTTTAATTAATATCAATATAGTTAAATTTTAACAAATTATCCAATTAATAACCATTATTTTAAATAGATAAAGGCAAAAATAGCAATCTTAATTAAGAAAATAAACCACAATACTTAAAAGTGTTTAATACCAATGGTTTTATTAGCTAATTAAAAGCAAAATTCAAAATTTTTATTTTTAATAAGTGGATAGGGGAACAAAAATTTTTAAAAACTATGTAAATTTGACAACAAATTTAACCTTGGTATCATTGAAAAGTAGAGCAATGCAGTTATAGAATATACGCTTTAATCGGCCATAGAGGTGCTTTATTTTGTTATATATAGATATATAGTGCAACTGAAGGGTGAATATTGCTAATCATGTTAAAATAAACTTAAATATTGAAAAAACGTTGATTTTACTAGTGTTTTTTACCATAAAATAGGCCAAAAAAGCCACTAAATATCAACTTTTTCAGATCTCAATAATCGCAGCTTTGTCTTAATTCCACCCCTCCCTGAATATCCACCAAGGCCTCCATCAGACCGAATTACTCTATGACAGGGTATTTTGGGAGCATACGGGTTTTTTCCACATGCATTAGCCACTGCACGAGCTGATTTAGGGCTATTTATAGCTATTGCTACCTGTTTATAAGTTTTAACTGTGCCTTTTGGTATAGTTTTTAGGTAATTCCAGACTTTTAATTGAAATTTAGTACCATTCATCAATAGAAATTTAAAATAATGAAGCAAGCTATAAAGAAAACAGTTAAAATTGAAAGATAAATAGTTTCCAGTGTTTTTCCAGATTTTCTATAATTAATAAAGCTCAATATTGCAAAACCAAAAGATGTTATTAAGAAATATATCGGTTCAATTACTCCGTCTATGCCCATTTTTAAATATTATTTCATACTTGTTGTCCTCACAATGTCATTAATTGTCCTTTTAATTAATAAATTATTTTATTTGACATTATAAAACGTTTGATATATTACTAACGATAATTAATTGTTATCAATAGTAATTATATGAATGAACTTACAACAGACTTAAAATCATTACATGAGGCAACTTTAAATAACCTCAAAAGTTCTAAAGCAAATAATACTTTAAGAGCTTATAAATCTGACTTTAAAGATTTTGGAGCTTTTTGTGCAAAACATGGTTTAAATTCTTTACCAACAGAACCTAAAATTGTCTCATTATACTTAACCCATCTTTCTAAAAATTCAAAAATAAGCACACTAAGAAGAAGATTGGTATCTATTGGTGTGGTCCATAAACTAAAAGGCCATTATTTAGATACAAAACATCCAATCATTGTTGAAAATCTAATGGGAATAAGAAGAGTTAAAGGAAGTATTCAAAAAGGAAAAAAACCTATATTAATCAATCATTTAAAATTAGTAATTAATGCAATAAATGAGAAAAAAGTTGAGGAAATTAAGAAATTAAGAGACAAATCTATAATTTTAATTGGCTTTAGTGGTGGCTTTAGAAGAACTGAGCTTATTTCAATTGATTATGAGGATTTAGAATTTGTTCCTGAAGGTCTTAAAATTAATATAAAAAGATCAAAAACAGATCAATTTGGTGAGGGTATGATAAAAGGATTACCCTACTTTTCCAATGAAATTTATTGTCCTATAGTTAACCTAAAAAAGTGGCTAGATATTTCTAAAATAAAATCTGGACCTATCTTTAGAAGATTTTCAAAAGGATCGTTCTTAACAGATACAAGATTATCTGACCAATCTGTAGTTTTATTAATGAAAGAGTATTTAAACTTAGCAGGAATAGAAAATAAAAATTTCGCAGGTCATAGTTTAAGATCGGGTTTTGCGACAGTAGCAGCTGAATCTGGTGCAGATGAAAGAAGTATAATGGCTATGACAGGTCATAAAACAACTCAAATGGTAAGAAGGTATATAAAAGAAGCAAATCTATTCAAAAATAATGCTTTAAATAAAGTAAAATTATAATTAAGTTTTTTGAATTATTACTTGATGCCAAACAGTTAATTTTGAAATATTTAAAATATTTTCTTTAATAAAATTGTTTATAGGAGTTGATGGATTTTTTTTATAATCTTTATAATACCACCACATATAATCATCTAATACTAAGAAACCACCACTTTTTAAAACATTCCAAGAATTAATTAAATCAATTTTGACTTGATTAGAAGAATGATCACCATCAACATATATTAAATCAAAATATTTATCATTATTTTTAAAAAAAACATTAGATGTCATTTTGTATTTTCTTAAAATGTTATTAGATTGATAAAATGATGTATTAAAATCAAAATTTTTTTCTATTAATTGAAAATTAGCACTGTTATGTTCGTCACTTCCAGACCAAGTATCAACACAAGATATATTACTGTTGGAAAAATTTTTTAAAAAAAAAATTGCACTTCTTCCTTCGTAAGAGCCAATTTCAAGTATTTTTTTCACATTTTTTACAGTTTTAAAATTAACAGTTAAATAATTAAGATTATTACAAAACCATTTTTCGTTGTAATTTATACTTTTAAAATTCTCGTAAATATCATTTTCAATTTTTTTTGATTTTTTTTTAGTTTTATAGTTGGGTAAAAAATTTCTAATATAATTGGATATAATAAATAAAGGTGTTCCAATTAGGATTAAACGATATAAATTTTTAAAAAATTTAGTCATAAATTAAAATAGAGAAGCGTTGTTACCTAGAGATATATCGACAAAATATTTTGTAATTTTTGTTTCATTAAAAAGTTTAAAATATTTTTTTTTACCATTACGAGCAATTTTAATTCTTGCTTTTTCATTTTTTGAATAATATTTAATTTTATCAGCTAATTCGTTAATATTTTTGTAAAAAATAATTTCATTTTTATTGAAAAAGTCACTCATTTGAACTTTTTCATCAATAAATGTTAGTAAACCATTTCCCATTATTGAAGCGATTCTGTTACTAGAGTAATATTTGGTAGGTTTACCTCTGCTTAGGTTAAGACCCATTTTTGAATTAATTAGTGCATTGTTGAAATCATTGCCCCAAATTGGCTGTTTGTTCGCAAATCCATAAAAATCATATTTTATATTAGGAATTTTATTTACTAGTTTATTCAAGAAATTAATTCTGTCATCTTCAACACCCTCTTTAAGTGTGGCTCTATTTACACCGTGACTCATTGCATAAAATAAATCTTTTTTTGGTTTCATTTTATAAACATCAAAACTTTCAATATTATTATCTACAGGCACAAAGAAAAAACTAAAATTATTTTTATTAATTGTTTTGTTTAGAATTAAAGGATCCGTTGTGATAAAATTATGGTCAACAAAATCTGAATATAGTTTTATATTTGAAATGTTTTGTTTTGAATAATTAAGACTGGGCATTACTGGATCTTCATTCCACTGTGATAAAATGAGATTTTTATTAATAGATTTAAAAGCATCTAAAGTATTAAGTTCAAGATTTTTTGTATGTCCAAAAAAAAGAATGTCTGGATTATAATTTTTGAAAGTATCAATCAAGAAGGTTTGAAAATTACTTCTGTTAGGAATTAAACTAAATGATTTATTATTCCTTAAAAAGTCTCTATCGCTAATTTCTAGAACATCATGACCATTTCTTACAAAACCATTTGTAAATTTTTTACCTAATGAAATATTGTATAATCTGTGATTTAATTTCTGACCTTGATTGTATAAATTAATTATTTTTAATTTTTTCTTATTGAAGTTAATATTAAAAAAAGGTACACAACTTTCTCTTATTTGATCTAATATTTTTGTATTTTCACTTATTAAGTGTTTAATATTTTTTCTACCAAAAGATTGTAATATTTTTCTTTTTTTATTGTTTGTAATTAATTTTTTAATCTCTAAATAAAGTTCATCTGAATCTAGTTTTTTTAAAATAATGGCAGAGTTAGTAGTTTCTTTTAAACCACCTTTATTACTAATTATTGTGGCGCATCCTCTAGATGTAGCTTCTAATGATGTTCTGCCAAATGGCTCTTCCCATCTTGATGGTACAACTGCAATTTCGGACCTATTTAAAATATTTAAAGTTTTTTTATGATTAAGAAATCCAAACTCTTTGTGCCTTGGATGATTAATATAAATATTTCTTCTATCTTCATTCCCAATTGAATAAGCTTTCCATCTAGGAAATTTTTCTAATATTTTTAATGTAGCATCTTTAAAAATATCATATCCCTTAGAATAATTTAATCTTCCTACAAAAATTATATTTTTTTCTTTCTTTATTTTTTTTTGTTTATTGACACTTGGGTAAACAATTTCAGTTTTCGTTTGTAATTTTTGATCTATATCTAAAAAAAATCTTCCCCTAACCCATTCACTGACAAATATAATTTTTTCAACATTTTCTAATATTTTTAATCTTTCTTTAACTGATTTTGATCCTTTCATTGATAAAGGATCATTATGAAAATAAAAAATAAATTTACTTTTAACTTTATTTATTAATTTAAATAATAACAGTGGTCTATTGTGAACTTCTACAATATCGAAATTATTATTATTAATTTCTTTTATTAACTTTTCAGCATATTCGTTAGTAGTACTTTTTAATTTTGATTTTAAATTTAATAAATTTATATTTTTATAATTTTTGCTTAAATAATCTTTTAATTTTGTATGACCATAAATAATATTATTTTTTTTATATTTCGATTTTTTGAAAAATTCAGAAACCCAAAGAGATGCAGCAGATGCTTTAGTAAATGTATAATTTTCTTTATAAGGTAAGATAGTTGCTATATTAAGATTTTTTTTTAAATTCATATAATAATCTCAATCTTTCTTTTCTATCCTTTTTTAACTTATATTCAAATGAAAGTGCTTTTGATTTTGAATAAAATTTTTTTTTGTAAATAATTTCCCATTTATACCCTTTAGTTGACTTGGCACCTAAATTTGAATTATGCTTAATTAATCTTTTGGTTAAATTATTAGTGTAACCAACGTATGTTTTACCTGAATAGCCATCTAAAGTTTTTATTAAATATACGTAATAAACCATAAGATGTTATATAATTTATGGCGGTCCCTAGGGGAATCGAACCCCTCTTTCGAGGATGAAAACCACGTGTCCTAACCGATAGACGAAGGGACCAAATTGCTGCTTTTTATTGTAAAATCAACAATTAATCAAGCATATCATTACAAATTTTGTTTTAGTTTTACTACCTTTTTAAGACCTGTAGATTTATGTGTAACGAATGTCTCTGAAACAAAATCATTGCCTTGAATTTCAATACCTTTAACTAAATCACCGGAAGTAATTCCTGTTGCGCAAAAAATAGAATCACCTGTCACTATTTCATTTAATTTATATTTTTTTGTTAAATCATTTATACCCATATTTTTAGCTCTTGCTTTATCCTCGTCAGTTTTAAATAAAAATCTCCCTTGAAAAATACAATTATATGAATCTAAAGCTGCTGCGGCAAGAACACCTTCTGGACCACCTCCAATACCCAAAAATAAATCAACACTATATTTTTCTTCAGTAACCAGTAATGCTCCCGAAACATCACCGTCCGTAATTAATTTTAGATTAACTTTTAATTTAATCAACTCATCTATAATTTCTTTATGTCTTGGTCTATCAAGAATACAC
>CACMRC010000002.1 GCA_902615975.1 uncultured Pelagibacteraceae bacterium | reverse complement strand
GTAATTGAAGTATTCCATATAATAAAGCTTCAGCAGAAGGTGGGCACCCTGGTACATAAACATCTACTGGTACAATTCGATCACAACCTCTTACAACTGAGTAAGAATAATGATAATAACCACCACCATTAGCGCAACTTCCCATCGAAATTACGTATCTGGGTTCTGGCATTTGATCGTAAACTTTTCTAAGAGCCGGTGCCATTTTATTAGTTAAGGTTCCAGCTACAATCATTACATCAGATTGTCTTGGCGAAGCTCTTGGCGCTGCACCAAATCTTTCAAGATCATATCTTGGCATGGAAGTTTGCATCATCTCAACTGCGCAACAAGCAAGACCAAATGTCATCCAATGGAGTGATCCTGATCTTGACCAATTAATTAAATTATCAAGAGATGTAGTTATAAAACCATTCTTGCTAAAATCATCTGCAAGTTGTTTAAATTCCTCTGGAACTTGATCTATTTTATTATTCATTAATATTTAATTTTATTCCCAATCTAAAGCGCCTTTTTTCCATTCATAAATAAAACCAACTGTAAGAATGAATAAAAAAATCATCATTGATGAAAAACCAAGTAATCCGATATTGCCTAGAGAAATTGCCCAAGGAAATAAAAATGCTATCTCTAAATCAAAAATGATAAACAAGATTGCAACTAAATAAAATCTAACATCAAACTCAAGTCTAGAATCTTCAAAAGGTTCAAATCCACATTCATAAGCTGAAAGTTTTTCTGGATCAGGTTTTTTCGGCGATAGAATAAAATTAATTACCACAAATGCACAACTCAACCCTAGAGCTATGATAAGAAAAATTATTATCGGTAAGTAATCTTTAAGAAAATCAGATAACATGCGTGACTATATATCAGTTTTTATTTCTTGTTGAAGTGTAGATACGTCACATTTTTAATAAAAAAAAAGTCAATAAATTCAGTGATTTACAGTAAGTACGCTGAAAAACATAACAATATCAATAGTTTAGTTATTTTATTACAGAATCGATAAAAAGTGGCGGGAGTGAAGGGACTCGAACCCTCGACCTATCGCGTGACAGGCGATCGCTCTAACCAACTGAGCTACACCCCCACTTATATATTTGGTGGGCAGTAAAGGACTCGAACCTTTGACCCCCTCGGTGTAAACGAGATGCTCTACCAACTGAGCTAACCGCCCATTACCAAATGAAAGTGTTTTATATCCTTTAGAAAACCTACGTCAAGATCTATTAATACATAAAAATGGCTAAATTTATTACTTTTTTTTGATTTTTAAATCAATGTTGATTTTCTAAAATCTACCCTTTTAATCAGTTTTATCCTCAATATTGTTTTTTGTTCTTAGAAATGGTTCTAATTAAATAATATAAAATCGCAATTATCGCTATCACAAAAATTTAAGACTTAGCTTTATCGAGATTTATTGTATACTTGCCTGAGATTTGTCGTCTTTTTTAGAGATATCGACCTCTACCCACTCAGTTGGTTTAAGTTCTTTAGTTAAAGCGATTTTTACTACCTGATCTGCATATTCAACTGGTGTAATTTTAATATCATCAATAATTTTCTTAGGCATATCTACTAAATCTTTCTCATTTTCTTTTGGAATTAAAACTTCCTTAATGCCTGCTCTATGAGCCGCTAATAACTTTTCTTTTAATCCACCAATTGGTAGAACTTGACCTGTTAAAGTTACTTCACCAGTCATTGCTAAATCTCTTCTTACAGGAATATTAGTTATTGAAGATACGATAGAAGTTACCATTCCTATGCCTGCTGAAGGACCATCTTTAGGAGTTGCACCTTCAGGAACGTGTATATGAAAGTCTTTTTTTTCAAATACAGGTGGAATAATACCATATTCTAAGCATTTTGATCTTACAAAAGATTTAGCTGCCTTTACAGACTCCTGCATAACATCACCTAATTTACCTGTAATTTGCATTCTACCTTTTCCTGGCATTGTGACAGTTTCGATTTTTAAAATTTCTCCACCATATTCGGTCCAAGCAAGTCCTGTTACTATACCCACTCTATTCTCAGCTTCTAATTCTCCAAACTTAAATTTAGGAACACCCAAAAAATCTGATAAATTTTTGTTATTAATACCTACTTCTTTTTCCTCACCAGCTACTATTTTTTTAACAACTTTTCTAGCAAGTTTAGAAATTTCTCTTTCAAGATTTCTTACTCCTGACTCTTTTGTATATCCTCTTATTACCTCTTTTATAATGTCATCATCTAACTTCATTTCTTTTTCTTTAACACCATTATCTTTGATTTGTTTTGGCAATAAATACTTGTTTGCGATACTTATTTTTTCATCTTCTGTGTAACCAGCTAGTCTAATTACCTCCATTCTATCTAGCAAAGGCGGTAAAATATTTAAAGTATTCGCAGTTGTTACAAACATCACATCAGATAGATCGTAATCAACTTCTAAATAATGGTCATTAAAAGTCGTATTTTGCTCCGGGTCTAAAGCTTCTAGTAATGCTGAAGAAGGATCTCCTCTATAATCGTTTCCGATTTTATCTATTTCATCTAATAAAATTAATGGATTTTTTGTTCCTGCTTTTTTCATCATCTGAATAATTTTACCTGGGAGAGATCCGATGTATGTTCTTCTATGTCCTCTTATTTCTGCTTCATCTCTCATGCCACCAACAGACATTCTGACAAATTCTCTATTTGTTGCTTTTGCTATTGATTTTCCTAGAGATGTTTTTCCAACTCCTGGAGGGCCTACTAGACATAAAATTGGACCTTTAATTTTTTCCATTCTTTTTTGAACAGCTAAAAATTCAATAATTCTTTCTTTAACTTTTTCTAATCCAAAATGATCTTTATCAAGAATATTTAAAGCTTTTGTTAAATCTATATCAACTTCACTTTTTTTATGCCAAGGAAGCTCCGTCATCCAATCTAAATAATTTCTCACAACTGTTGCTTCTGCAGACATTGGACTCATATTTTTTAATTTTTTTAATTCTTGAAGACATTTTTTTTCGACCTCCTTAGGCATCTTAGCTTTTGTAATGGCTTTATTTAAACTGGTTGTTTCATCTTTACCATCTTCAATTTCACCAAGTTCTTTTTGGATAGCTTTTAGCTGTTCATTTAAATAATACTCTCTTTGAGTTTTTTCCATTTGAGTTTTAACTCTGCCTCGTATTCTTTTTTCAACACCTATAATGCTCGTCTCATTTTCCATTATTTTAATAATGGCATTTAATCTTTTCTTTACATCTACAGTTTCGAAAATTTGTTGTTTTTCTGATATAGTTGCAGTTATATGAGAAGCAATATTGTCAGCAATCTGAGAAGGTTCATTTAATTGCTTAATTGTATTAATTGTCTCGTTAGAAATTTTTTTATTTATTGATGTTAATTTTTCTAATCTTCTTAAAGCTGTAGCAGCTAAAGGGAACAAATCCTCATCTTTGGGTAAGATATCGTTATAAAGCGTATAATCACATGTTATGAATTTTTCATTATCTTTAAAATCTAAAATTTTAACTCTTTTAATTCCTTCAACCAAAACTTTAACTGTGCCATCAGGTAATTTCAATAATTGTAAAATACTTCCCTCACAACCATACATAAATACATCTGTTTTCTTAGGATCATCAATTTCTGAATTTTTTTGAGTAACAAGAATAATCTTTTTATCTTTTTTCATCACTTCGTTTAAAGCTGAAATAGATTTATCTCTTCCTACAAACAAAGGAATTACCATACTTGGAAAAACCACGATATCTCTTAGTGGCAACAACGGTAATGAAATTTTGACGTCCATAGGAATAATATGGATATTATATTTTATAATGCAATAGGTTTTTACCGTTTATTAAGGATATTAAGCCGCTGTGGTCTTATTTGACTTAGATTTATTGTCTCCTTTAGCATGAACTAAGATTGGCTGAGATTGTCCTTTTGCTGCACCCGCATCAATAATAACCTCTTCAATATTATCTTGACTTGGAAGATCGTACATTGTTTTCAACAAAATATTTTCTAAAATTGATCTCAAGCCTCTTGCACCAGTTTTTTTACTAATTGCTTTTTGTGCTATTTCTTTTAAAGCGTTTTCTTTAAATGTTAGTTTAGCACCATCCAATTTAAACAACTCTTGATATTGCTTTGTTAATGAATTTTTTGGTTCTTGTAATATTTTTATTAAAGATTTTTCGTCTAAATCTTCGAGTGTTGCTATCATTGGAAGTCTTCCAATAAATTCCGGAATTAATCCAAATTTTAACAAATCTTCTGGCTCAAGCCCTTTCATCCATTCACCAGTTTTTTTGTCTTGTGTATTTTTAACATCTGCACCAAATCCAATTGAAGTCCCTTTGTCTCTTTGAGAAATAATTTTATCAAGTCCTGCAAATGCTCCTCCACAAATAAATAAAATATTTGTAGTGTCTACTTGTAAAAATTCTTGTTGAGGATGTTTTCTTCCTCCTTGAGGTGGAACACTTGCTACTGTTCCTTCCATAATTTTTAAAAGAGCTTGCTGTACTCCTTCACCAGATACATCTCTTGTTATTGATGGGTTTTCAGATTTTCTACTTATTTTATCAACCTCATCAATATAAACTATTCCTCTTTGAGCTTTTTCAACATTATAGTCAGATGCTTGTAATAATTTTAAAATAATATTTTCAACATCTTCACCAACATAACCTGCTTCTGTTAAAGTGGTTGCATCAGCCATTGTAAATGGAACGTCTAGAATTCTAGCAAGTGTTTGTGCAAGTAATGTTTTTCCACAACCTGTAGGACCTACTAAAAGTATATTAGATTTTGAAAGCTCAACATTTTTGCTCGTTTTGCTTTCATAATTTAATCTTTTGTAATGATTGTGTACTGCAACAGATAATACCTTCTTCGCATGAGCTTGACCAATTACATAATCATCTAATACTGAACAAATTTCTTTTGGAGATGGAAGGCCATCTTGATGTTTTACAAAAGTATCTTTACTCTCTTCTTTTATAATATCCATACAAAGCTCAACACATTCATCACAGATGAAAACAGTTGGACCAGCAATCAACTTTCTAACTTCGTGTTGGCTCTTGCCACAGAAAGAACAATAGAGAATATTTTTATTATTTGTTGTCATTTTAATTTTTATAACGAATCAATCTTATTACTTTATTATAGAAGACTCATACTAATCAAGTTTCGATTAATGATGACTCAATATATTGTGTATTAAGATCTTTTTTCTACTACTTCGTCAATTAGACCAAATGATTGTGCGACATCTGCTGTCATAAAATTATCTCTTTCAAGAGCAGATTTTATTTCTTCAACACTTTTTCCAGTATGTTTTGAATAAATTTCATTAAGCCTTTTCTTTAAAGACAAAACCTCATTAGCATGAATTTCAATATCAGTTGCCTGACCTTGAAAACCTGCTGACGGTTGGTGAACCATTATTCTTGAATTTGGTAATGAAAATCTTTTTCCTTTAGTGCCTGCAGCAAGTAGAAAGGACCCCATAGAAGCTGCTTGACCAATACATAAAGTTGAAATGTCTGGTTTCACATATTGCATTGTATCATAGATACCAAGACCAGCTGTAACTAAACCTCCCGGACTATTTATGTATAAGTAAATTTCTTTTTTTGGATCTTCAGCTTCTAAAAATAATAATTGAGCAGTAACTAATGATGCAACGTTGTCATTAATTTGACCTGTTAAAAAAATAATCCTTTCTTTTAATAATCTTGAGTAAATATCGTAAGCTCTTTCACCTTTGCTAGATTGTTCAACTACCATTGGTACAAGATTGCTCATATGTTCTGATAATTTTGTTGTCATAAGTTGATTCGTTCTACTTATACAACTTGAGATTACTTTTTGCTAACTTTTTTTGTCTTTTTCACTGCAGGCTTTGTTTTTGCCTTTTTAGTTACTGGTTTTTTTTCTTTCACAGATTTTGTGGATGATTTTTTCTTAGTTTCTTTTTTTTCATCTCTATTGCTATGATTGTTATCATGGTCATGCTTATAAGCCTCTTTTAAGATTTTTTCAGCTTCTTCTTTTGAAATATCTTTTTTATTTGCTTTCCCTTTTTCTTTAATCAAATTTAAAATTTTCTCCTCATATACGGTTCCTCTTAAACTTGCTAATGCTGAAGGATTTTTTTGATAAAAATCCATAACCATTTTTTCTTGTCCAGGCATCATTCTTAATTGTTTTTGTACTTCAGCCTGAATTTCTTGTTCTGTTACTTTTATTTGATTTTTCTCACCAAACTCATTTAAAATTAATCCAGTTTTAATTCTTGTTTTTGCTTTTTCTTCAAAATTTTTTTTATTTTTCTTAGCTTCTTCATCTTGCATACCTTGAGAAAGAATTTTTACTTCTTCTTCTACTAAATTTTCTGGAACTTCGTCTACTTTAATTTTTTCTATTTCTTTTAGAATTTGGTTTTTAGATAATTGATCTAAAGAATTTTTATATTCATCGTTAATTTGTTTTGAAATTAACATTTTTAAATCTTTAATATCTTTTGCTCCTAAATTTTTTGCAAAATCATCATCAATTTTTACTTCTTCTGATACCTTAACACTTAAAATCTTACAATTGAATTTAGCTTTTTTATTTACTAATTCCTTTTCAGGGAAATTTTCTGGCAAAGTTGCCTCTACAATTTTTTCATCGTCTTTCTTTACTCCGATCAATTGTTCATCAAATCCTTTTAGGAATAAATCTTTACCTAAAGTTAACTGAGTGTTCTTTCCTTCGTTTCCTTTAAAGTCCTTGCCATCAACTGTTGCTTTATAGTCTAAAGAAACTAAATCACCTTTTTTAGCTTTTGTGTCAGGGCTTACGTCCTTAAAATTTGGTTGGTTTTTTGCTATTTCTTTTATTCTTTTATCAGTTTCACTCTCATCAATTTTAACAGTGTATTCATCAAATTTAATATTTTCTAAAGATTTAATTTCTACTTTAGGTAACTCTGTTACTGATAAAACATATTCCAAATCTTTGTCTTCACCGTAAGTCTTTAAATCAAGTTTTGGTTGACCAGCTGGTTTTATCTTTTTTTCTTCTAGTGCTTTAGTTGATGTTTCTTTTAAAACTTTATCTAAGACCTCTCCAAAAACTGCTTTACCAAATTGTCTTTTTAAAATTTCTTTTGGAACTTTACCTGGTCTAAATCCTTTAAGGTTTACACTACCTTTAATTTCCTCATATTTTTCATCCATATAAGAGTTCATTGTCTCTTTATCGATAAAAATTTTAAGATCCTTATTTAAACCTTTTTTATTTTCTACAGTAACTTTCATAATATTTTAATGGTAGGGCGAAAAGGACTCGAACCTTCACATGTTGCCATATTGGTTCCTAAGACCAACGCGTCTACCAATTCCGCCATCGCCCCACAAATTACGAGGTTTTATATATTATTGAAACTATTTGTCCAATGACAATTATTGAAAAATTATCTATTTATCTAATAATATTTATACTAATTTATAAAAAATGATTATTTCACCTTGCATAAGCATTTGTAAAACAGATCCATCAACAGGCTATTGTTATGGTTGTGGAAGAAGTAATGAAGAAAAACGGCTTTGGAAGCTTGAAGAAACAACTGATGATTGGAAAAAAGAAAATATAATTGAAATTGAAAAAAGGCTTACTGGGTGGCAGCTTGAGAGTTTTAAGGAATCTTATTCTTATAAAATCAAGAATGGTATGTCTCTTTTTAAAAAAAACCTAACCAAAGAATAATATAAAATATGAGTAAAGTTAAAATTGTAAGTATTGTCTATGCTATAGGTATAATTATTGGTGCTTTATTCTTTGATGTTTGGGGCGCAGATACCACTCCTTTAAAAACATTATCTGTATTTGGTTGGACTGTAATTTTTATAATAGCTTTATTTTTTGTAGATAAGAATGAAAGAAAATAAGTTTTTAATAATTTTTTTATCATTTTTTTTTATATCTTTTAATTCTCAATCAGAAATTATTGTATTGAGCAAATGTGATAATAAAGAGGATGATTTTTTAAAAAACGAATATATTTTAAATCTTAATGAACTAATTATGACAAGAAATTATGTTTACAATGAAAAAACTTATCAAAAATATAAGATCACCGATTTAAGCGTAAAAAAGAAAAACTCCTATGTAAGAAATATATATATAGAGGATGGAAAAATACTTACATTAAAACATGGGTATCCACAATTTTATACTCAAATTTTATTTGAAAAAGATAAACCAGAAATATTTGTTAAGGCTGTTTTGAATGATGTCGAAAGTTTATCTAAAATCTCTACTTGTAAAAAAATAGAAAAATTTGATCAAGAAAGTTAGTTTTTATTTTTTTTTTCTTCTTTGTTTTTGGTAATAAATTTTTTCTTAAGTTCAAATCTGCTATTAGTAATATTTGAGCGATGCTTTGCGAATGCTTGTTTTTGCGCTTGTCTCATTGCTCTTTTAGATGACATGATAATTTAGTTTAATATTCAATTTCTAAAGTATCAATAACTTTTAAACTTTTATCCGAAACAATAATCTCTCCGGATGATGGTGCATAATTTAAAATTTCATAAATCACTACATAATGTGTAACAAAAACTAAATTTTGATCTTTATCCCAAGTACTAATAAATTTATCAAAATCAATAATTTGCTTTTTCCTATTATTGGCAAATTTTGCGCTAAAAAATGAGTTTAAAAAATTTTTAGTTTCATATTCTTTAAAAGCAATAGATGCTGTTTCTTTACATCGACACCATTCACTAGAATAAACTTTTTCAATTGAAATTTGATTTTTCTTAAAAAAATTACCAATTTTCTGTGATTGAACTCTACCACTATCACTTAAATTTCTTTGAGTTGTACAGTCGTTAATATCGAAATCATCTGGATCGCCGCCACCAGGAGCATAAGCATGTCTTATGAAAATTAATTTTCCACCCTTTTGTAATTCATTAATTAATGTTTTATTTGAATCTGCTTTAACTGAGGGATTAATGCATATAAATATTATGACTAAATAATTTAAAATTTTCATTTATGAATACTAAAATAGATAGTTTAAATAAAACAATTCTTAAATGTAAAAAATGTCCAAGGCTTGTTAATTTTGTAAAAAAAATTTCAACAGAAAAAAGAAAACAAAACATGAATGAAACCTACTGGGGAAAACCAGTTACAGGCTTTGGTGCAATTGATGCAAAAATTTTAATAATTGGATTAGCCCCAGCAGCACATGGGGGTACACGAACAGGAAGAGCTTTCACAGGTGATAAATCTGGAGACTTTTTATTTAAATGTTTGTTTAAAGCTAAAATTTCAAACCAACCTAATTCAGAAAATCTAAATGATGGTCTTAAATTAAAATCAATATATATAACTAATATTTTAAAATGTGTTCCTCCAGGAGACAAACCTAAAATAGAAGAGCTTAATAATTGTTCAAAATACTTTGATGGCGAAATTTATAATTTAAAAAAATTAAAAACTATTATTGCATTAGGAAAGGTGGCATTTGATAATTGTGTTAAATTTTATAAAAAAAAATATAGTTTTAATGAGAAGATAAAATTTATTCACGGAAAATCCTATTTACTGCCAGGAAATATTAAATTAATTGCCTGTTATCACCCTAGCCCTAGAAATGTAAATACTAAACTTGTATCTGAAAAAATGATTGTAGACTTATTTAAAAAAGCTAGAAAAATATCTATGAACTAGAAGTATAGGGTTTAAAATCTGATAAGATTTTTTCTGGAATTTTAACTGGCTTAAATTTTTCATTTATAAATACTAGATGAATTTTAGCTTTTACGATCAATTCCTCATCTTTAAATATTGATTGATTCATTAAAAAAGAAGTTTTTGAAGTAGAGTCTACAAAAGATTTAATTTGTAAATCATCTTCTAAATATGCAGATTTTTTATATTCAATATTGCACGATTTAACAATTATAAGAGCACCAAAATCATTTTTTATTTTTGTATTGCTTAATCCAATAGTTGATAACGCTTCAGTTCTAGCTCTTTCTAAATATTTTAAATAGTTAGCATAGTACACGACTCCACCAGCGTCTGTGTCCTCATAATACACTTTAACTTTATGAGTAAAGTTTTTATGCATAAATTCATAATATCAAATAAATAAAAATTTAATAGAAACTAAGATATAATATCTTAGATGAAAATTTATATAATTTGGTTAATCGGAGTAATTTTATGGAACTTTGGATTTCCAAATGCAATTCCAATCGCTGATGTTATCGCAGCTATTTTATTATCATTTTTAAGTATTGGATTAAAAAAGTATGTAAAATGATAATTAATCTGCTGAAAAATAAATATTCTGAAAATAAGAAATTGATTTCATTTTTGAATTATCAGTATCAGACATTATAGCCAGACCATCTAATTCATTCACATCTAAATCATGAAATTTTTTAAAATCTTCTTTAACATTGGCTTTTACTGTTACCCATTCATTTAAGTTGTTTTTAGTAGTTGCTAATACATTGTCTATTGATTTTTTTGTATATGGACTGGGTCTATTTTCACCAACTTCACTATTACTTGAAAAAACATAATTAATTGCTCTATTTGATAAAGGTGTAGCTCCAGTTTTTTTAATTGCAAAAACACGGGCGGCATAATCATGTCCTTTTTTCGTATTCTCTTTAATTCCACGAAGGTCCTTCTCAATTTTCCATGTAATATTGATAAAAGGTGTTTTATTTAGGTCAATTTTGATCTCTTTTCCTAGGCCTGAAGCAGCATTATCAGCTACTGCTTTTAAATAATTACCATTCTCATTTGATCCAACAGTATAAGAAGTCTTGTTATCTGCTCCTCTTACTTTACGTATTTCAAGTGCTGACAATTCTTTCTCAGTAAATTCAAAAACTTTTACAGTTTCTGCATGGGCACAACTAAGAAATAGTAAAGATGTAATAAAAATATAAAAAAGTTTTAACATGTTCTTCTTATAGATAGATTATTTATAAATTCAATATTCAGTCACAATTTCAACATTCTAAATGCAAAATTGATTGTTAAATGAGTTATATGAAAATAATTTCTGTGTTTATACTTCTTATCTATTGGTCAATAATGATCACAGCACCAGTTATGGGTAAAAATTCCATTAAAAATCAAAATAATGATCAAAAAATAGTTTCAAATTTTTGAGACTAATATGTCGATCTACCACCACTGATATCAAATACCGCAGCTGTAGAAAAAGTGTTTTCTTGTGAAGAAAGCCAGCAAACTAGTGAGGTAAATTCATGTATTTCAAGAAATCTTCCTCTTGGCACCTTTGACAGCATTCTTTGTACATGCTCTTTACTCATTTGATCTAAAATTCTAGTTTTAGCACCTGCTGGGGTGACAGCGTTTACAGCTATATCTTTGTCAGCTAATTCTTTACCCAAAGCTTTTGTCAACCCAATTGCGCCAGCTTTTCCTGAACTATACGCGCTTGCGTTTGCATTACCATCTTTACCTGCAACGGAAGCAACATTAACAATTCTTCCATAGTTGTTTTTGATCATATTTGGGACAATTGCTCGGCAGCAGTTAAAAGTACCCATTAAATTTATCTGGACTATTTTATTCCACATATCGACATCATACTCCCATAAAGGACCTGTAGGACCTGTTATCCCGGCATTATTGATTAAAATATCAATATTTGATTTTGAAGTTATGTCTGCAACGTTTTTCTCTACATCTTGATAATTTGATATATCAACTAAATTGTAAAATAAGTTAGGGTTTTTTACTTCATCAACTGCTGATTTAAGAAGCTTTTCATCGATATCCCATATAAAGACTTTAGCACCAGACTCTAAAAATCTTTTTGCAACATCCAAACCAAACCCTTGAGCTCCACCAGTAACTACAGCTGTTCTATTTTTAAAATCAAATGTGTGCATTAAAAATTATTTTTTTGCTAACAAGTAGTATGTTATCCAGGCAACAAATGCACCTATTATCCAAGCATAAGATTGTAAAAACATTAAATTAGTATTCCAAATTGTTGACGCTGAAAAAATAAATCCTAATATTAAAGAATAAACACCTTTTATATGCCAACCACCTGAATAATAATAAGCACTCTCTTTATCTATAGAATATAGGTCTTTATTACTTAATTCTTGATTTTTAATTAAATAATAATCAGCTACCATCAATCCAAATAAAGGACCAAAGAAAGCACCAAAAGTATCAACAAATGATAAAATTCCTATTTGGCTCAATATAGTCAGCCAGAAAATTGCGATCAACAAACCAAAAAAAGCAATTAAATAACTAGCGGTTTTTAAACTTAATATTGAAGGAGCAAAATTTATTAGAGAGTACTGAGATGGGATGAAATTGGCAACTAAATTTGTAGAAGCTGAAGCAATTATAATAAAAAATAGAACGACTATTGTTATTTGTATATTATCAAATTTTCCTACTATATCTGTTGGATTGGTAAAAATTCTATCTATATCTGAAAATTTTTGATTAAGAAAAACATCGGACCCTATAACAATGAAAACAGATAAAAATGAAAAAATAATTAAATTCAAAATTAAACTTAAGTTTCCTTTTTTTAATTCTTGCTCATTTTTTACATATCTAGAAAAATCACCAAAACTAATTATCAAAATTGAAAAATAGGCAAATATTGTTCCAGCAACAGTCAATAAAGGTGCTAAATTTTTAATATCTAAAAAATTATTTAAATTAAAAATATTTGAAAAAGCTTCGGTAGTTATTTTTACATCACTTAATAAAACAACAAAGAAAAAAATAAACAAACCAGCATAGACTGTCATTGCTGAAAAATTAATTATTTTCTTGTTGTACTGCATGCCAACGGTAAAAAATACAGTCTGTAAAATAATTGTGATTATTATTGCAGACCAATCAATAATATTCATACCAAAATAATAAAAAATAAATATTTCCTGCTGCAATAAAGAATTATCTATAGAAAAAATTACTATTCTAATTAAGTAAACTAAAATTTTAGACAAAAAATAAGTTTGAATTCCAAATAAAAATATTCCAACTAAACTTCTGATTAACCCAAAAAATTTAGCACCATTAAATCCAAGTGAGGATCTAAGCAATACTGCAAATGGTAAACCAAATTTTTGGGAAGGTTTTCCAATAATGTTTGAAAATAAATAAACGAAAAAAGATCCTAATATGATTCCAAAAAAAACTACAAATATGTTTAAACTATACATTAAGTATAAAGAGGATATTAATGAGAAACCAATTACACTCTGTACATTTGCTCCCCAAAAACAAAATAGATCTTTCCAATTCCAAGTTTTGTAATTTGGATTAACTGTGACTAAGTCCCAATTAGATAGAGAGTATTTTACTTTAGGTTGATTCACTTAATTTATTTTAAACTAATAAATTCTACTGTCCATATAAGAGAGTTGGTAGCCATAAGGCAATTTTAGGAAATATGATTATTAAAATTAAGCCTATAACTTGTAGAACCATAAATTGCATCATTCCATAATAAATATCTTTTAAATCCCATTCAGGTACTACACCTTTTAAAAAATAAGCAGACAAAGCTACAGGTGGAGATAGCCAGGCGGTCTGGAGATTTACAGCGACCAATATTGCAAACCAAGTTAAATTAAAGCCTAAAGCCTCAATTAATGGTAAAAGAATTGGGACAATAATCATAACAATTGGTACCCATTCTAATGGCCAACCTAATAAAAATATTGCAACCATAACAATTCCTAGGATTAAATATTTATTCATTTCTAATCCTAACAAAAATTCAGTTAATAAGGTTGGAGTACCAAGTCTTGCAAATACAGCCCCGAAAAAGTTTGATGCAGCGACTAAAACCATTATTAAAGCAGTAATTTCTAAAGTTTTAACTAGTGCCTCTTGAAGTTTAGATAGAGTTAATTTTTTGTACGCTAATGAAAGCAATAAAGCTCCCATAGCACCACAACCTGCTGCTTCTGTAGGTGTTGCAAAACCAAACAATATACTACCTAATGCAGCAAAGACGAGAGCTGCAGGTGGAACTAAACCTAAGAAAAATTCAATCCAAACTTCTTTCATGCTTGCTGCCCTCATTTCTTCAGGAATTACAGGTCCTAATTTTGGATTTATCATGCATCTTATTGTCGTGTAGCCAGCGTATAAACTAGCAAGAAGAATTCCAGGTATTATAGCAGCAGCAAATAAGTCAATTACAGGAATTTCCATAATTGGACCCATCACAACAAGCATAATACTTGGTGGAATTAAAATTCCTAAAGTACCACCAGCTGTAATTGTACCAGCTGCAAGTCTTACATCATAACCAGATCTATTCATTGATTTTGCAGCCATGATTCCCAGTATGGTTACTGAGGCACCAACAATTCCTGTTGCTGCAGCAAAGATAACTGAAACAAACAATACAGCATAATACAATGCACCTCTTACTCTAGCCAACATCATTTGAAATGATGAGAATAATCTTTCCATCAGTCCTGCTTGTTCCATCATAATGCCCATAAAGACAAAGAGCGGGACGGCGGCGAGGGTTTGTTCGGTCATGACCATCGAGAACTGGAGGGTCATTAAATAAAAGACTAATTTTCCAAATCCTAGATACCCAAATACAAAACCTAAGAAAATTAATGTAAATGAAATTGGAAATCCCACAAAGATTGCAAAAAGCATTACTCCAACTAAAATAAAACCTAAAATGGCTGGATCAATTAATTCTGCTATCATTTATCTTCTCCTGGCCATTTTCCTCTTGTGGCAGCCCAATAACTTTTAAATAATTCTGAAATACCTTGGATTAGTAAAAATATTATACCAATTAGTAGGCAAGTTTTTATTGGCCACATATATGGCATCCAAGTTGTATCCATTCCTCTTTCACCTCTTTGAATAGACTCTCCTACATATCCAATAGTCATATAAAGGAACACGATTAAGCCTGGAAAATAAAATAAAATATATAACCAAAAATCAATTGTGCCTTGATTCTTAGTTTTAAAATTTCTGTATAAAAAATCTGCTCTGATATGAACACCTTTAGAAAGTGCGTACCCAGCACCTAACATAAACAGTGCTCCATATAAAAATCTACTAATGTCGTAAGCCCAAATAGTCGGGGCATGAAATAATTTTCTAGCAAGAACTTCATAAGTCATTGCAAGAATTAACGGCATCAATATCCAACAAACGACGTTACCAACCCATTTGCTAAATTTATCAATATTTACAATTGAACTTGCCATCCATTGTGGCATATCGTTTGGCATTTTTCCTGAACCACCTCGCCTTTCGGCAATCATTTCATCTGATATATCTAATTTACCTGGTTCGTCTGCCATAAAATTTCATATAAAAAATTAGAGCGGACTATTAAGTCCGCTCTAACGTAAAGATTATTTAATGATTACTTTAATGTTGCTGCGTGAGCCATTCCTAGCTTCGCATTAGACATTTGAGCACCACTCCAGAAAGGAACTGCAATATCAGCAAATTCTTTCATAGAGTCCCAAACTTCAGCAAAGAATGCATTTTTAGCTGCGTTTGTTTCCAAACTTTTCTTAGCAGCTGCCATGTATTCAGTGAAGTAATCAGAAGGAGTATCTTCTAATTTTACACCATGAACTTCAGTAAGCTCTTTTAAAGCTTTTCCGTTTTCATAGATTCTGTAACTTAGAGATTTAGCTAGAGATGCATTTGCTGCAACTTCTAAAGACTTCTTCTCATGAGCACTCATAGCTTCATATGTTTTTCCAGTAATATAAAAGTCAGCATTTACGACTACTTGGTGTAAACCTTGTAGGTAGTAGTGCTTTAATACTTTTTGGAAACCAAACGTTAAGTCTGGCTTAGGACAACACCATTCAGCAGCATCAATAGTTCCTGCTTCTAAAGCTGGTAGAATATCTCCACCACCCATAGCAACAGATGCTATACCGATGTCTTTATAAGTTTGTCCTGGAATTCCTGGAGGAGTTCTGAATTTATATTTTCTAAAGTCAGCCATATCTTTAATTGGTTTTGGAAACCAACCTAAAGCTTCAGGACCAACTGGTTGAATCATAAATCCTTTAATATCTCTTCCCATTTCTTTCCATAGTCTGTCGTATAGCTCTTTTCCTCCACCATACTGAAACCATGATAAGAATGCGATGTTGTCAATACCAACACCACCACCTGCTACTGGCGAACCAAATAACATAGCGGCAGGGTGATCACCTGACCAATAGTGTGTCCAGGCAAATCCACAGTCGATAAGTCCTTTATCAACAGCATCTAAAGTTTCTTTTACACCAACAACTGCTCCTGCAGGCATAATTTCAAACTTAAGAGATCCACCTGTCAAAGTTGTAACAGTGTCAGTAAAGTCTTTTAACATTTTAACTTCATCAGCCTTAGTGTTAAGAACTGTCTGACATTTTAGTGTTTTTGCAGCATTAGCGTTTGAAATAAATCCAAATACCATAGCAACTGCAAATAACATTGAAATGATTTTTCTCATATCGTTTTTTCCCTCTCTTTATTTTTAAAAACGAAAGCTTGTCAAAGAATGAAATCTAAAACAAGTACTAATATTGGATTATTTGGACATTTTTGTGTACAGAAATATAACAAAAAAAATTAATTTAATTTATAAGAGTTCTAATATGAATAATTTTGATTTTATAATTTTAGGTGCTGGATCAGCAGGATGTGTGCTTGCTAACAGGTTGTCTGAAAATCCTTCAAATAAAGTGCTTTTAATTGAGGCTGGAGGCAAGGATAATTATCCTTGGATACATATTCCCGTTGGTTATTTCAAAACAATGCATAACCCAAAAACTGATTGGTGCTACAAAACAGAACCAGATGAGAGCATGAACAATATTTCTATTAGGTATCCTAGAGGAAAAACATTAGGAGGCAGTTCTTCTATCAATGGTCTACTTTATATTAGAGGTCAACACAGAGATTATGATATTTGGAGACAATTAGGTAATACTGGCTGGGGATGGGATGATGTTTTACCTTATTTTATCAAAGCAGAAAATCAAGAAAGAGGAAAAGATGAGTTCCATGGAGTTGGAGGCCCTTTATCTGTTTCAGATCAAAGAATACATCTGCCTCTTTTAGATGAATTTCAAAATGCTGCCGAAGAATATGGTATTCCAAAAACAAAAGATTTTAATACTGGTGATAATCATGGCTGTGGTTATTTCCAAGTAACAGAAAAAGATGGCTTTAGATGTAGTACAGCTGTTGGATATCTAAACCCAATCAAGAGCAGACAAAATTTAAAAATTTTAACTAACTCACATGTCAAAAAAATAAATTTTGAAAATAAAACCGCCAAGGAAGTTGAGTATTGGGAAGGAAATGAATTAAAAAAAGTTAAAGCAAATAAAGAAATTATAATTTCATCAGGGGCTATTGGTTCACCTCAAATCTTACAAGTATCTGGTATAGGAAATCCTGAAAAACTTAAAAATCTTGGAATTGATATGGTGCAAAATTTAAATGGGGTTGGAGAGAACTTACATGATCATTTAATGCTTAGACCAATTTATAAAATTAATGGATTAAAATCCTTAAATAAAAAAATAAATAGTTTATTTGGAAATTTAATGATTGGCCTTGAATACGTTTTTAAAAGAAGCGGCCCAATGACTATGGGTGCTAGTCAACTTTGTATGTTTGCTAAAAGCGATCCATCTTTAGAACTACCAGACTTACAATGGCATGTTCAACCTATGAGTATGGATACTTTGGGAGCAACAAAAAATCACGATTTTCATGCATTCACCCCTACTGTTTCAAATATCAGACCAACAAGTAGAGGGCATGTTAGCATTGTTGATAAAGACTCAAGAACTTATGCAAAAATAAAACAAAACTATCTATCAACTGATCACGATAGAATGATTGCAGCTAAAGGACTTAAATTAACTAGAAAAATTATAATGGAATCTGAAACTTTCAAAAAATACACTCCAGAAGAATACAGACCTGGCATTCATTTAAATGACGATGAGGAACTAGTTAAAGAAGCATCTAATTATGCTCAAACTATTTTTCACCCAGTTGGAACTTGTAAAATGGGTCAAGATGAAATGTCTGTAGTAGATGAAAAACTTAAGGTTAGGGGTATTAATAATTTGAGAGTTATAGATGCATCAATAATGCCAAACATCACTTCAGGTAATACAAATGCCCCAACAATAATGATTGCAGAAAAAGGTGCAGACATGATACTACAACAATAATGTTTGCAGAATTTTTTACACCTGAGCAAATAGCAATATTAACTCAAATTATTCTTATTGATTTAGTTTTAGCCGGAGACAATGCAATTATAATTGGAATGGTTGCATCTAAATTTCCACCAGAACAAAGAAAAAAAGTTATTTTCTGGGGAATTGGTGGTGCAGTTATTTTAAGAATTATTTTAACATTGCTTACCGCATATCTTTTACAAATTACAGGTTTGAGGTTAATAGGAGGATTATTGCTCCTTTATATTGTTTACAAACTTTATGTGGATGTAATAAAAGGTTCTGAGTCCGAAGAAGACATTAAAGTAGATAGCTCTAGTTTTTTAAAGGCTATTTGGACTGTTCTATTAGCTGATTTTACAATGAGTTTAGATAATGTCCTGGGTGTAGCAGGTGCAGCTGGTGAACATTATGGACTTCTTGTTTTTGGGTTAGTTTTATCAATTGTTTTAATGGCAACTGCAGCAACTTTAATTTCTGGATGGATTAAAAAATATAGATGGATAGCTTGGCTTGGATTATTAGCCATTTTAATTGTAGCAGTTGAGTTGATTTACACAGATATTAAAATATTATTCTTTTAATGTATCTTCAAAAAATAATTCTTAAAAACAAATATGCTTTAGTTACTGGTGCAGGAAAAGGACTTGGAAGAGCGTGTTCAATTGCATTAGCTGAAGCAGGTGCAACTGTTATAGCTTTAAGCAGAACATCCTCAGATCTTAATAAATTAGAAAAGGATATCAAAAAGGTTAAAGGTAAAATTATTAAAGTTTCGTGCGATGTAATGAATTATGAAGATTTAAAACAAAAATTAGAAAAAATTAAAATTATTGACGTGCTAGTAAACAATGCAGGGACTAATATTCCAGAGCCCTTTGAAAAAATTAGACAAAAAAGTATGAATTACCTTGTAGATTTAAATTTAAAAGCAGCATTTAACGTGGCACAACTTGTCGTAAAAAAGATGCTAAAAAATAAAAAAAGACCTGGCTCAATTATAAATATGTCGTCTCAACTAGGTCATGTTGGTATGAGCGGTAGAAACGTATACAATATGACAAAATTTGGAATAGAAGGACTAACTAAGGGAATGGGTGTAGAATTAGCAAAAAAAAATATCCGAGTTAATACGGTAGCACCTACTTTTGTTGAAACACCTATGGTTAAAAACTTTTTTAAAAACAAAAAATTTAAAAAATTAGCTCTTGGAAATATTCCTATGGGTAAAGCAGCTACTGAAAGTGATGTTGCTACAACAGTATGCTTTTTGGCATCCTCAGCATCTTCAATGATAACTGGAACATCAATAATTATAGATGGTGGATGGACAGCTCAATAATTTATAGACTTTTTTTTGTTTTTTTAATTTTTATATCACCAGTAAAAGCTATTGAATTCCAGGGTAAATTTCTACAAGGTCATTTTATATTAGGTAAAACTAACCCTAATGCTAAAATTTTGGTTGGAAAAAAAGAAGTTAAAGTCTCAAAAGATGGTTTTTTTGTCTTTGGTATAGATCGAGATCAAAAATACGACCTAACATTTACAAAAATTATTAATGGAAAAAAATCAATATCTACAAAAAAAGTTTTAAAGAGAAAATATAATATACAAAGAATAGATGGTTTGGCAGAAAGTAAAGTCACTCCTCCTGAGTCTGTTTATAAAAGAATTAAAAAAGAAAATAATGCAATTGGAGAAGCAAGAGCAATTAATTCAGATCTACAATTTTTTAAAGAAAAATTTATCATGCCAGTTGAAGGTATAATCAGTGGTGTTTATGGTAGTCAAAGAATTTTAAATGGTAAACCAAGATGGCCTCACTATGGAATAGATATTGCTGCTAAACAAGGAACGATGATTAAATCTTCTGGCTCAGGCGTCGTTACTATGGCTGAAGATGATTTGTACTATACTGGTGGTACAGTTATAATGGATCATGGTCATGGGATATCAACAATATATTCTCATTTAGAAAATGTATTAGTCTCAGTTGGTGATCAGATAAATCAAGGAGACATAATAGGAACTGTAGGTTCAACTGGTAGATCAACAGGACCACATTTAGATTTTAGAGTGAATTGGTTTCAAACAAGACTTGATCCCATGTCTGTTTTGAACTAAATCTCAGATTTTGCTCTAAAACGTTCATAAATTAATCTAGCTCTAACTCCTAAACTTAAAATTGGATCAGGAGGAAGCCAAGTGGGTTTATTTCTTGCTTCAATAGTTTCTATTTCTTTCGAGTTTTCATTACTTGCCTTGATTGCTATTTGTTCTCCAAATAAAGTACCAACTCCGATACCAGAGCCATTATAACAACCTGCAACAAATATATTTTCATCTATTTTTTCAAAAATTTGAGAACTATTTCTTGTTCTTGAAACAATGCCTGACCAAGAAGATTGAATAATATCATCAGGTAATTCCGGAAATCTTTTTTTAATTCCAATCTTTTGTTTCAATGATCTTTTGGTTAATTCAGATTTAGACATTTGATAAGGATTAAAAACTTCTGCAGTATTTCTAATTAAAATTCTTCTATCTTTAGTCATCCTGATAGTGGCCCCCATTGGTCTAACAGGTAATACCCCCCACTCTTTTGGTTCACCAATAGATGCAAACTCTTCTTTAGTTAAAGATCTAGTCATGCTAGCTGTTAAGGTAATCGGAAAATTATAATTTGATTTTATTCCTAATGACTTCAGAAACCCATTTGTAGCAAAAATAATCTTTTTAGTTTTAATTGAACAATTTTTAAATTTACAAATGACTGTACTATTTTTCTTTTTCCAATTTAATAATGAAGAATTTTCATAAAGATTTACATTTTCAGGTAATGTGTCAATCATAGCTCTAACCAATTTACCTGGATGTAATAAAATCCCTCCCTTTGTATGAAGAGCAATATTGTAAAAATTGGTACCTAATCTTTTTTTAAGTTCTTTATTTGATAACAAATTGTGTTCAAAACCTAGTTTTGATAAGGTGCCTGAAAAATTTTCTAATATTTTTTTATCTTCTTGCTTTGATGATGCAAAATATTTTCCACATTCATTCCAATCACAATCTACCTGATATTCTTTAATAAATTTTTTAATAACATCTATTCCCAATTTATAGATGTCTGCTTTTTTTTTATAATTATCTAGTTCTTTATTAGAGGTAAAACCATCATTAAGTATTGTATCCACTAAGTATCCCGAGTTTCTTGAGCTGGCACCCTCGCCTGCTAGCTGAGCATCAACTAATAATATTTTTTGATTTGGGTAAAGTTGACCTAATTTTCTTGCTGCAGATAATCCCGTGTAACCCGCTCCTACAATTAACCATTCACAATCTATATCAGATGAAAGTGTTACAATGTTATTTCTTGGACTTAAATCATTAACCCAGCTACAGCTATTATCATTCAATACTTCCATGAAAGAAGATTACGATAATTGGTTGTGATTTAAAAGATTTTAAGAATTCAAAGAAGGCTGCTTCTTCATATCCTCTTTTTTAATGCCAGCTACTCTTACTGGTTTTTTCATAGCATCTCTTCTAAATGGTTCTCCAAGCTCTTGATTAAGAATTACCTCAATAAATGTTGTAATTCCTTTCTTCTGATCCTCACAAGATTGCTTGATTGCATTTGTAGTTTCTTCCATTGTTCTAACAGTTACACCTTTTAAGCCACATGCGTCAGCAACTTTAGCATAACTTAATTCTGGATCTAATTCTGTACCAACAAAGTTATTATCAAACCAAAGTGTCGTATTTCTTTTTTCCGCACCCCATTGATAATTTCTGAAAATAACCATTGTTATTGCAGGCCACTCTTCCCTTGCACATGAGCTCATTTCGTTCATGCTTATTCCAAAAGCACCATCACCAGCAAATCCAATAACAGGAGTATCCGGACAACCAATTTTTGCTCCCAATATTGATGGAAAGCCGTAACCACAAGGACCAAATAAACCTGGTGCTAAATATTTTCTTGGCTTTTCAAACGTTGGGTAAGCATTACCTATCGCACAGTTATTGCCAATATCACTTGATATAATTACATCATCAGGCATTCCTGCTTGAATTGCTCTCCAAGCTTGTCTTGGTGACATTCTATCTGCATCTCTTTCTCTTGCTTCTTTGTTCCAGACTGTTCCCTCATCATCATCTTCATGATCTAAACTTGAAAGCTTTTGTAACCAAGCTGACTTAGTTTGATGAATTAAGTCTTTTCTAGCTTGTCTGTCAGTGTCACCAGCATTTGAAGATAATTTTTCAAAAATTTGTTCAGCAACTAATTTTGCATCACCACTTATTCCTACAGTAACTTTTTTAGTCAAACCAATTCTGTCAGGATTAATATCAACTTGAATGATGTTTGCATTTTTTGGCCAATAATCAATTCCATAACCAGGCAAAGTCGAAAATGGATTTAATCTAGTTCCCAAAGCTAGCACTACGTCAGCTTTTGAAATTAATTCCATTGCAGCTTTTGATCCATTATATCCTAAAGGACCAACTGCTAAAGGATGGCTCCCTGGGAAACTGTCATTATGTTGATAACCTGAACAAACAGGTGAATCTAATTTTTCTGCAAGTTTTTTTGTAGCTTCTATAGCTCCTCCAATAACAACGCCTGCTCCTGATAAAATTACTGGAAACTTTGCTTTAGATAGTAAGTCAGCTGCTTTAGCTACAGCATCATTTCCTCCCCCTTGTCTTTCAAGTCTTACAATTGGAGGAAGATCGATATCAATTACTTGACACCAATAATCTCTTGGAACATTAATTTGTGCTGGAGCTGATCCTCTTATAGCTTTTTCTATAACTCTATTTAGTACTTCAGCCATTCTTGATGGGTCTCTTACTTCTTCTTGATAACAAACCATGTCTTTGAATAAATTCATTTGCTCTACTTCTTGAAATCCACCTTGCCCCATTGTTTTGTTTGCTGCTTGCGGTGTAACTAATAAAAGAGGAGTATGATTCCAATAAGCTGTTTTGATTGGTGTAACTAATCCAGTAATCCCAGGTCCGTTCTGAGCAATAACCATTGACATTTTACCAGTAGCTCGTGTGTAACCATCAGCAATTAAACCACCATTTGTTTCATGAGCGACATCCCAGAAAGTAATACCCGCATCTGGAAAAATATCTGAAATTGGCATAAAGGCTGAACCGATAATTCCAAACGCATGTTCAATACCGTGCATTTGTAAAACTTTTACAAAAGCTTCTTCTGTTGTCATTTTTGTCATAAAACTAGAACCTCTCTAAAGTGTAATTATAAAATTTATAAAATTCGTTTGTTAATTTGTGCGATTAATATATAAGTTTTTACGAATTTCAAACAAACAAATCGACACGATATGGCAACAGATATAATTATACATGATAAAAAAGACAACGTTGGAGTAGTTGTTATTGAAAAAATCACTCCTAAACAGGACTGTGCTTGCTGGATAATGGAAGATGACAGTTCAACAAATATTCAATCCATAGATGAAATACCTTTAGGTCATAAAATTGCAATGGTTGACCTTAAAGAGGGTGATACTATTTTAAAGTATGGTCACGATATTGGTAAAGTTGTTAAATCAATCAAAAAAGGTGAGCATGTGCATGTTCACAATGTAAAAACAAAGAAGTGGTAATAGTATGGAAATCCCAAAGAGCTTTTTAGGTTATAAAAGAGAAAACGGCAGAGCCGGAACAAGAAATCATGTGATTATTTTGCCTGTTGATGACATTTCAAACGCATGTGCAGAAGCAGTTGCTAATAATATTAAAGGCACAATCGCTCTTCCACATTCTTACGGAAGACTTCAGTTTGGTGCAGATTTAGAGCTTCATTTTAGAACAATGATAGGAACTGGATGTAACCCGAACGTTGCAGCAGTAATTGTCATTGGTATTGAACCGAAATGGACAAAAAAAATTGTAGATGGAATTGCTAAAACTGGAAAACCAGTTGAAGGATTTCATATTGAACGTACAGGAGATATTGGCACGACAATGAAAGCATCAAAAAAAGCACAAGAATTTGTAATGTGGGCTTCAGAAAAACAAAGAGAAGAGTGTCCTTTAAGTGATTTATGGATCTCAGTTAAGTGTGGAGAGTCTGATACTACTTCAGGACTAGCTGCAAACCCAACTGTTGGAAACTTAATGGATAAACTTGAGCCGTTAGGTGTTCACTTATGTTTTGGTGAAACATCTGAATTAACTGGTGCAGAACAGGTTTGTGCAACTAGAGGTGCGACAAAAGAAGCTTCTGAAAAATTTATGAAAACTTGGAGCTCTTATAATGATTTTATTTTAAAAGAAGCAACAGACGATCTTTCTGAAAGTCAACCAACAGCTGGAAATATAGCTGGAGGTCTTACAACAATTGAAGAAAAAGCTTTTGGTAATTTTCAAAAAATTGGAAATTGTAAATTTATTGATGTTCTCGAGCCAGCTGAAGAACCAACTAAAGGAAAGGGTTTATATTTTATGGACACATCATCTGCTGCTGCTGAATGTGTGACACTTCAAGCTGCTGCTGGTTTTAATATTCATTTATTTCCAACTGGACAAGGTAATATCGTTGGAAATCCAATTGAACCTGTAGTTAAATTAACAGCTAATCCATTAACTGTAAAAGGTATGGGAGAGCACATTGATTGTGATGTTTCAAAAATTCTTTCAAGAGAAATGAATTTGTCTGAAGCAGGTGATGAATTAATTAAAACTACACTAAGAGTAGCAAACGGTAGATTAACTTGTGCTGAAGCTTTAGGTCATAGAGAATTTGTTATGACTAAACTTTACAGAAGTGCTTAATTAACTTTAGTCTTACATGAAATTTAAGAAATACCTGGTTGTATTACCAGGTATTATATTAGCATTCGTTCTTTACACTTTATCTCAAGGTTTCAATAATATTCTTGGTATTGAGTTATTGGGCTATGAAAAAAGCCCAATATCGACTGCGATGATCGCCATTTTATTGGGGATGTTTTTTGGAAACGTTTTTCAAATTAGAGAAAGTTTTTTAAAAGGATTAGATTTTACACAAAAATATATTCTAAAACTTGGAATTATTTGCCTGGGTATTCAATTGAAACCATTTGAATTTTTAGAATTTGGAGCCATAGCAATTCCATTGATTGTAATTTGTATAATTAGTGTACTAATAGTCATTAAACTTCTCATTAAAAAATTAAAAATACCGACAAGAATGGCTTACTTAATATCAATTGGCAGTACTGTGTGTGGTACTACAGCTATAATGGCTACTGCTCCTGTTATTGGTGCAAAAAAAAATGAAATATCATATGCAATTGCCAATATTACATTATTTGGTATTCTTTCAATGTTAATCTACCCTTATTTTGCTAACTTTTACTTCGATAGTGAGCCTTTACTAATTGGATTGTTTTTAGGAACCTCTATTCATGAAACATCTCAAGTTGCAGCTGCCGGCCTTATATATGATCAACAATTTAATAGTCCTGAAACGTTAAATATTGCAACGGTTACAAAATTAATAAGAAATACATTTTTAATAATCATGATTCCGTTATTTGCTTTTCTTTACAACAGGGGTAGAGCTGTAGAAAAAAAATACTCCATAATTAGTATTTTCCCTTACTTTGTATTAGGTTTTGTGGCCATGATCATAATTAGGAATTTAGGTGATCTAATGTTTTCAAATACCAATGAATGGATAGTTGTGGTAGATAGTATTAAATTGTCCTCAAAAATATTTTTAACAATGGCTATGGCAGCAATTGGTCTATCCACTAATTTAAAAGAAATTAAAAATATGGGCTACAAACCTTTTGTAGTTGGTTTTATAGGTATGGCAACGGTAGGATTGGTTAGTATTACAACTATTGAATTATATTTAAATTTTTTTAATTAAGATTTAACTAATAATTTTTTTCTAAAGTTTGAAATAAATCGTCTTATAAAAGCTGCTCCAACACCTAAAATAATTGCAAACATAATTGTAAATAATCCATAAAAGAAAGGCATCTCTTTAGAAAAATCAATTATAAATTGAGAAAAGAAATTTAAATCTGAATTAGTTGCTTTAGTTGCTCCATTTATAATTTTTTCTGCAAAAAATGTATCGTATGCTATGGCTATACCCACTATTAGTAACAAAATTGCTAATAAAGCTCTCAAACCAGAACTATCAATTCTTTCTCCTAATTTTTGTCCAACTTGAACCCCTATGATCGATCCTATAACCAACATAAGGACTAGTAATAAATCTATAGATCCATAATTAAATGAATGAAGAAAAGTAACAACCACACTTACAAAAATTGTTACAAATAAAGATGTACCAGGAACTAATTTAGTAGGCATTTTAATTATATAAATCATTGCAGGAACTAAAATAAAAGCACCTCCAATTCCCATAATAGCTGCAATAAATCCAACTAATAAACCAATAATTATTGGAGTAAAAATACTCTCATATAATTTTGACTTTGGAAATCTCATTCTTAATGGAAGACCATGTATCCAATAATGAACATGTAATTTTTTTTTAACTACGATGTTTCTTTTTGCTTTATCTATTTCACCTAAACTTTCAACCAACATTAAGGTTCCGATTATTGCTAATATATACATGTAAGCCAAAGATATAACTGTATCAATTTTTCCAATACCTTTAAAATAAGTAAAAGTGTAAATTCCTAAAGAGGTTCCAATTACACCTCCAATCACAATCATTGAACCCATTTTATAATCTAAAGTATTTTTTAAATAATGCGTGGTAGATCCAGAAACTGAGGTAGCTAAAATATTATTTGCTTCATTGGCAACTGCATATGCAGGAGGTATTCCTAAAAAAATTAGAAAAGGTGTCATCAAAAATCCACCACCAACACCAAATAAACCTGAAAGTACTCCAACAATTGCACTTAATAAAAGTATCTCGATAGGGTTAATAAAAACTTGAGCTATCGGTAAAAATACTTCCATAAAAAATTTAAAAGTTATTAAAAAACAACTTAGTTAAAAGTGATAAAAGTTCCAACTAAAATCACTCCCCAGTAAGCTGTTAAGCTTGCTATAATTCCTGCCTTAATAAATGTAGTTTTAAAATTTGAGAGTTTATTGATAATTTTTACGTTAGAAAGTAACATCAAATTCGTCATTACACCCACAACGAAATTTGTCAAACAATAATTTGTTATTAAGCAATTTTTTTTGCCTAGTAGATGGTAGCCCCAAAAACTTTAATTGTGTTGTCCTCAACTCCTAACACCAACCTTCCAAGAAACTCTCCTGGGATCTCTTTATTTGTCTGTTTGATCAAAACAGTTATGTGATCTCCTCTTCTAAGGCATCCAAAAGGTTCGAAAGTCTCTTTAAGATTAGTGATAAGCTTATTATTAGCCCACTGTTTACCAAGTTCTACTTCGTTAGCACCAAAAAGCATTTGAGTAGAGAAATCTCGGGTAAACCCACCATAATCTTTAAGATTAGATGATTTAACCAAATTATCCCAAATAGGTTTGGCTAATTCATATATTTCATCATCTGATTTAGATAAAATATCCATTTGATTTAATTAAATTATCTACTACGAAGCTTTTTTCTTCTCGTTCTCATCCACTATATGGTAGACAGGAACTTTCTCCATACTAAACTTACCAGTCTTGGGATCTCTTCTTGAAACTGTTAAACAATGCCAATTATCATCATCAAGTTTCATATGATCACCTCTATAATAATATCCAGGCCATCTAGTTTCTTCTCTAAACATAGTATGTTCTGTTACGCATTGTGATGTCAAAGCTCTGTGTTTAAGCTCCCATGCCCTCATAAGCTGGTGATAATCCTCAGCTCCCACGTTTTCAAGATCTTCCTCAAGCCAAGCTAACAATTCTAATCCTCTTTTTAGCATATTAGCATTAGTCATATAGTTTGTAGCTATTCCACCTACATACTCATCCATTATTCTTTGTAAACGTTGTAAGCCTTGAATAGGCGAGATATAGCTTGGAGATACAGTTCCTCCTGTAATCTCATTTTGAGCAACTGTGTAATTTTCTAAAGGTTTGTAAACTTTAACTTTGAAATCTTCACATTGTTTATCTGATACTTTTAAACCCTCAGCTTTTTTGTCTTCAATATATTTTACAGCTGCTTTTGCTGCTAATCTACCTTCAGTAAATGAGCCTGACGAAAATTTGTGAGCACTTCCACCTACAGTATCACCTGCTCCAAATAATCCATCAATTGTTAACATTCTATTATAACCCCAGAAATACTCAGGTGGAGACAAGTCTTCTGGTCCACTTACCCAAGCTCCAGAACAAGTAGCATGAGAACCCATTACGTATGGTTCGGAGGTTGTTAATTCAGGATTTGTATATTTCGGGTCAATATTTTGAGATGCCCAAACAACAGCTTGACCTACTGTCATTCCTAAGAAATTCTCCCAACCAACAGTTTCTAAATGTGGGTCTTGAAAAGCCTCAGTAGTAACCATATGGATTGGTCCACCACCTGCCATTGTTTCTTGAATAAAAGCATGATTTCTTAAACACGTAGGAGTTGGATGGTGATCTATATATTCACCTACTAATTCCTTAGTCTGGTCGTACCATTTCTTCTCGTAGTTTTCACCATTTGCATTTTGTGTATATGTTTTTAAATGTAAGAAGTAAGCTCCAACAGGTCCATATCCATCTTTAAATCTACATAACACAATTCTATTTTCCATTTGAGTCATTTTAGCACCAGCTGCAATTGGTAATGCATATGCAGAACCATTACTCCAAGGAGCATACCAAGTTCTTCCCATACCTTCTCCAACAGCTCTAGGCTTAAATATGTGTGAAGCTCCTCCTGCTGCAACAATTACAGCCTTTGCTCTAAATACATGGAAATCACCTGTTCTCATATTAAAGCCAACAGCACCACCCACTCTATTCTCTTGAGCCTCATCCATTAAAAGATGAGTAATCATAATTCTATTATAAATTTTGTCTGCAGATTTTTTTGCTGCTTCTGCAACAATTGGCTTATAACTTTCACCGTGGATCATTATCTGCCACTTACCTTCTCTTAAATATCTCCCAGTCTCTTCATTTTTCATCATAGGAAGACCCCACTCATCAAACATATGAACAGTTGAGTCTACATGACGAGCCATGTCATAACCTAAATCTTCTCTAACCATTCCCATCAAATCATTTCTTGCGTATCTGACATGATCTTCAGGTTGATTTTCGCCCCACTGCATACCCATGTAGCAGTTAATTGCGTAAAGACCTTGAGCTACTGCCCCACTTCTGTCTATGTTTGCTTTTTCAACACAAACAATTTTCATATCTCTACCCCAGTGCCTTGCTTCGAAAGTTGCACCAGTGCCAGCCATTCCTCCACCAACAACTAATACATCACAGTCTTCGTAATGAGTTTTATGCTTAGCCATTAGTAATAAACTCCTTTTTTAAAAGACTCTTTTGGAACTGCAGGAAGTTCACCATCGATATTTAGTCCTTCAGGTTCGGTGTAAAGTCTTTGTGAATTTAATTCTCCTTGTTTTATTTTTTCACCATCTGCAAGTTTAGGAATAAATTTTCCCCATGGTTTTGTTGTTATTGGTGAAACAAAGTCTTTTGTTGTTCCATTTCTAAATTTTATTTTCCAAGAAATAGTTCCCTTTTCTTCTTCACGTCTTACTCTAACGCTGTGTCCCATTGGAGCAAAATCTGCATAACCTCTTACGTCAATCGCATGATTTGGGCATGCTTTTACACATGAATAACACTCCCAACAAAAATTAGGTTCTATATTTTTAGCACGTCTAATATTTTCATCAATGTGCATTATATCAGATGGACAAATATCTACGCAGTGACCACATCCATCACATCTAGTCATATATACAAAAGTTGACATAATTTATTTTCTTTCCTTTTTTGTTATCATATTAATAATGTTTTGGCTCTTCTCTTTTTATTCCTAGGCCAAATTGCTCAGGCGCATCAGCAGGAGGTGGTAAATTATCTCTAGAGCCATCTGCTTCAGCCAAATTTTTCTGTATTGCTGCTCCAGGCTTATAGAACATATGAGCAAATTTTGACCAATAAACTCCACCAAATAAAACTAAATTTGAAACTACAAACAATGCAAAAAATAAGAATGACAAGCCGACTTGACCATTAAATTGAGTATAAGACCAAGCTAGTCCAAAAGTTGAACATGCTAATAATGCTAGAACAAACAAATCAGCTTTAATAATTCTATACCAAGGATGTGCTTCGGCAGAAACATCTACTCTTAAAAAAAACCAAAACCAAAATCCACCAACACATGTAAGTATTGCACCTACATGCCATAGCATTGACCACAATGTGGAAGAAGTTTTATCTGCACCTGTATAACAAAACACTAACATTGCTGAAGCAATCCAAAAGATTATAGTTCCATACATCCCAAGAACATGTGCTAATCTTCTTTTTCCAAAACCTAATTCTGATGTTGTTCCAATGTCATAAACAGTAGTCTTAGCAATAATTTTTGCCTTCTCAGCAACTCCAACCTCTCTTGTTGCCTGCAATTTTGCTTTTTTTGCATTGTTAAAGAAATAAGTTAAATTTTTGTGGTGTATCATCTGAATAATTGTTCCAAAAGCAATTAAAAGAACCATTGCAATTATAAAACCTTGCATAACAACAGTAGGAACTACTTCTGATAATAACGAAAATGGATTTGTTTCAAGCATTTTACCCTTATGTTAAATTATTTTTAGATAATTTCAAAGTTTTCTAATCTAGTTAACTCATCAGATCAACAAAAACTATTGATAAATTTGTCTTTAATAACAACTAAAAAAATATTTACTTTCTTTTGTAATGTTGTTTTTTTGGGATCACAGACCTAACACCACCCTGGGGATTCTCGACATCTCCCTCTCTTCTTGGAATTAAATGAATGTGACAATGCATAATTGATTGGCCTGCAGATTTTCCTGCATTTGTGCCTACATTAAAACCTTTAACAGTAGAATCTTGTTTTAAAATTTTTTCTTTAGTTTTTAAAATTAACTCGTTACATGCCTGAATTTCTTCTTTAGTAAGCTCAAAATATGTCACTACATGTCTTTTAGGAACGATAAGACTATGAAATTCTGAGACTGGATAGCTATCTATGGATGAGTAAGCTAGCTGATTTTCAAACTGGAGCTCTTCTTTTCTGATTTTGCAAAATATACAAGGGTTGTTTGGATCTTTCATGTTTAAACAAGAGAATTATATATTTTATTTAACTTAGTGTAGCAACTAGTCTTTCTTCTCTTCCATTTAAGATCATTTATTTTTGAAACTGATGTTACTCCTTTACCAGATCCAATAAGAATTATTTCATCATAATCATCAATTGATTTAATAGAAATATCCTTAAAATTAATTTTAATTTTCTTGCTTATAAATTTAAGTGTATTTCCAAAATAACAATTTTTTTTAGGTGAAAAAATCTTTCCATTTTTCACAAAAACTAAATTTGAAGTACCAGTTTCTAAAATTATATCATTAGCAACTAGGGCAATATCAAATTTAGTTGAGTCAACTTTGCTTAATTTTGCTATTATTTTTTTATAATAGAGATTTTTATAATTTGGTTCTACTCGTTTATATTTAAACAATAAAAGATTAAAATTACTTTTTGGTTTTGGTCTTTTTCTAATTGAGACTGATATCAGTTTTTTATTTAACGCTATACGAAATAAATTATCAGGACCTTTGTATAGAGTATTTTTGTTAATTAAATCTTTAATAATGTTTTTTAAATTTTTTTTTCTTATTCCATACTTTTTTGTAGATTTTATTAGGTTTTCAATATGAGGTTTTAAAAGTATTAACTTAGGAGGTTTTCCAATCATTCGCATTGTAGTAAATACTCCTCTTGATCCCCAAAGGTCATTGAAAGTAACTTCTTTAAGATTACTAAGCTGATAAGATTTTTTTAATAAGAGTGTTGCCATTTTCTGTTAAAAAAGATTCTGGGTGAAATTGAAACCCATATATTTTGTTTTTATTATCCTCAAGGCCCATTGGTATTTTTGTTTTACTACATCTCATAGTTATTTTAATTGAATTAGATTTAAATGGCTCCATTAATTTTAATGAATGATATCTTCCAACTTTAAACTGCTGATTACTTTTAAAGATTTTACTTTGATTATTTGTTTTTATTTTGGATTGAAAGCCATGGTAAATTTTTTTTTGTTGTATTATTTTGCCTCCTTCATTATGCAAAATCATTTGATAACCAAGACAAATACCAATAATTTTTTTCCCTCCCTTGTATTTTTTATAAATTTTTGAAGTAGTAGGATAATCCTTTGGTGATCCAGGTCCTGGTGATAAAACGATTACATCACTTTTAGCAAGTAATTTGTTATTTACCTCGTAATAATTTGAACAAATAACTTTATCAAATTTTGCAAATTGATGAACAACATTCCAAGTAAAAGAGTCTTGATGATCTATAATGTAAATCATTTAAATAACTCCAATAAAGATTTTGCTTTAATATAATTTTCATTAAATTCTTTCTTAGGTGAACTATCTAATACTACTCCAGATGCAGCAGAGATCTCTGATTGATTTTTATAATTTAATATAGATCTAATTATGATATTAAACTTCATATCTTGATTAAACTTAATAAATCCAAAACTACCTGTAAAAATATTTCTACTTTCTTTTTCTTGATTATTTAAAAGTTCTAATGTTCTAATTTTAGGACAACCAATTACAGATCCTCCAGGCATCATTGCCTTAATGATATCAATCAATTTTGTATTTTTATTTAATATTCCACCAATTGAAGTCACATAATGAAAAAGATGCTTATATTCTTCAACGTATTTTTTTTTAAGTATTTTAACACTTCCAGGCTTACAAATTTTTGATAAATCACTTCTTTCCATATCAACTATCATGTTGTGTTCTTTTGTTTCTTTCTCATTATTTTTAAAATATTTAAGAGCTATATTTTTATTTGATAATAATTTTTTCTTAAAAGTTCCAGCTATTGGTTTTGTTATAATTTTGTTTTTTTTCTTATCAATTAATGTTTCAGGTGAGCAGCTTACTATAGAATAATCCTTGTCTTTTATCATAAATGACTCAGGGGACGCATTAACACGCATCAATTTCCAAAAAAAATTAACAGGATTAATTAAAGATTTATTTTTATATTTTGTACAAATTTTAATTTGATAAGTTTCACCTTGTCTTATTTTTTTTGAAAATAATTCAAATATTTTTTTATATTTTTCATAAGAAATATTGATCTTAAAGGGACTTAGTATTTGAGTTTTGCTGAATTGATAATTGAATGTATGTTTTTTTATACTAGATATAACTTTAATATCTTTTCTAATTTTAATTATAGTCTCGGGTTTATAAAAAACCCCTTTATAAAAATTTATCCTTTTTTTATTTTTTAAATTAATACCAATTAAATTACATAAAATTTCGTAACCAAAAAAACCAAGATATAAATCTGTTTCTTTGTTATATTTTTTTTTCTCTAACGAATTAAGAAATTTATGTATATTTTTTTTTGTTAAAATGATCTTTTTGGAAAAATCTGTATAAATATTATAACCATCTTCTACTTTATAGATAATTAAAGGTTTATCTGATTGATACAGATCCTCTAGATAAGGGTTAAATTTAAACTTATGCTGGTTGAGTTCTTTCAATTGCTTTCTCTACTATAGGTAAATGTATCAGACCTGCAAAAATTGATAATGCGATAGATCCGTACCATGCATAATCAAAATTTCCATTTAACTCATAAAATACACCACCTAGATATGCTCCTAGGAAAGAACCAATTTGATGGCTTACAAAAACTATTCCATATAACAGTCCAACATATTTTGTACCAAATATGTGTGCAACAATTCCATTTGTTGGAGGCACTGTGGATAACCATAAAAAACCAAAAGTAACTCCAAAAACTACCGAGTTAAATATACTTGGTGGTAAGAAAATAAAATAAATTATAGAAACTCCTCTTAATAGATAAATGGCACTTAATATTTTTTTCTTACTATACCTTGTTGCTAAATAACCGCTGGTAATCGTACCAGCCATATTAAACACTCCTATCAAAGCTAAAACCATTGCAGGTGTCCAATCAGGCAAACCTTTGTCTGCCATATAAGTAGGAATGTGTGTTGCTACTAGAGCAATATGCCAACCACAAACAAAAAAACCTAAAGTGAGATAAATAAAACTTTTGTTTGCAAATGCTTCTTTTAGAGCCTCTCTTGCTGTTTGATTGTTATCTTGATTAACTCCTACAGGTATTTTTGGAGTACTAACAAACAAAGCTACCACTAATCCTAATCCTAAAAGAAGAGAAAAATATAAAAGAGTATTTTCCCATCCTGTTTCAACTAAAGAATATCTTACAAGTAAAGGTGATACAAAATATCCAAATGAACCTGCACATGTAACAATTCCTGTTGCAATAGTTCTGTTAGATGCTGGAAAATGTTTAGCTACTACTGATACTGGGATACCTATTGCAGTGGAGCCTAAGCCTATTCCAATCATCACTCCTATAGTTAAAGTAAAATAACCTCCAGTATTATAGCCAGAATAAAAAAGTAAAACCCCAACTAAATAAAAAACAAAACCAATAAATATTGCAACCGCTCCTCCATATTTATCAGTAATTACACCAAACAACGGACTGAATACTCCCCAAAGTAATAACTGCAATCCCATAACAAAACCAAAATGGGAAATAGAAATATCTAAGTCAGTATTAAAATCAAAATAAAACAATCCAAAGGTCTGTCTTATTCCTAAAGAAATAATTACAACTATAGAAGCAGCAATTAAAGTGATTAGTGCTTTTTTGCTTATAGTAAAACTTTCTGAACTCATTTAATAAATTTTAATGCTTGTTTTATATCCTTTATTATGTCTTTGGGATCTTCAAGTCCAATATGCATTCTTATTATATGTTCATCCTTATTTACATGTGTATATTGTCTCTTACCTAGTGCTTGATGTGTTTGATAAAGTGCTAAGCTTTCAAAACCTCCCCAACTAAATCCATACCCAAAAAGTTTTAAAGAATTAACAAATTTTAATACTGAGTTTTTATATTTTGATTTTATTTTGAATCCTAATAAACCCGATGCTCCAGAATAATATTTTTTCCATAATTTATAATTTTGACTACCTTTTTTATACGGATAAAAAACTTTAATTATTTTTTTTTGTTTTGATAAAAACTTGGAGACTTTAAGTGCATTTTCCTGATGTTTTTCCAATCTTACATCTAAAGTTCGAATACCTCTTAGAATTAAATACGCATCATCAGGACCTAGTCTTAACCCAGAAACTTTATTTGTTGCTTCGACTAATTTAAAAACTCTTTTACTTATTGCTAAACTACCTCCCATTACATCTGAATGCCCAGAATAATATTTTGTTGCAGAAACAATTGACATATCAAAACCAAACTTTATTGGTTTTAAAAAATAAGGTGTTCCCCAAGTGTTATCTATGGCTGTATAAATTTTATTTTTTTTTGCCAATGCAACTATTTTAGATAAATCTTGAAATTCAAAAGTGTTGCTTCCAGGATTTTCAACAAAAATAAGCTTTGTTTTTTTTGTAATCTTACTTTTTAGATCATTTAAGTCATTTGGATTATAAAATATTGCTCTGATATTAAATTTTTTAAGGTATGTTTCTGTTAAAAGTCTTGATGGCGAGTAAACTGAGTCTGTAACAAGTATTTCATCATCTGGTTTCACAACGCTTAACACACCAAGAAATATTGCACCAAAACCAGTAGGGGTTAGATAAACTTTATAACATTCTTCAATTTTTTTTAAAATTTGTTGTAAAGCATATGTTGTGGATGTTCCCTGTCGACCATAATCAAAATTTCCACTTACTGGATCTTTCAAATATTTATTCTGAGTTTTTTTAATATCCTGCATAGATTTAAAAATAATAGTAGAGGCTCTAACCACAGGAGGATTTACTGACTGATTATGAAAATCTTTAGCTGTATGTTTCAGGAAAGTCTTGAAGGAATTACCCATAATAAATTTGATATGTTATTAAGACAATGCTATATCCCATGAAAAACGTCAATAAAATTAAAATAGGACTAAATGAGTTACCCAAAGAAACATAGAGGCCGAAGAAAACAAGGGTCTAAAAAAAGAAGAGCTAAAAGAAAAAATAAGAAGAAATAATTCTTCTTCTATTCTTTAATCCAACCACCACCAAGCACTTTGTGGCCAAACTGGTCTTTACGATAAAACACACATGCCTGACCAGGTGAAATGCCATCTTCAGGAATTGCTAAATTAACTTTAGCATTATTGTTATCTATAAGATCAACTTTTGCTTCTAGAAGACTTCCAGTAGATCTAACTTTAACAAATAAATTTTGATCTAAATCCTCTTTGTTAGTTAATAAATTTATTTTCTTTAAAGAAATTGTTTTTTTTCCGAGTTTTTCTTTAGGTCCAACTATTATTTCATTTTTATCCGAATTTATCTTTAACACATAAAGGGCTTCTTTATCTGAAATTTTAATTCCTTTTCTTTGACCAATTGTGAAATTAATAATTCCATCATGAACACCAATTACCTCACCATCTAAATTTTTTATATTTCCTTTCTGAAAGGAGTCTGGTCTGAACTTTTGTATTACTGAAGCGTAATCACCATTTGGAACAAAACAGATGTCCTGACTATCAGGTTTATCAGCAACATTTAAATCTAAATTTTTTGCAATTTCTCTAGTTTTATCTTTTAACATTCCACCTAATGGAAATCTTAAATAATCTAATTGTTCTCTAGTTGTATTAAATAAAAAATAACTTTGGTCTCTATTTTCATCTATAGCTCTATACATGTTAGTAGTTTTATTTTCTGTAATACTTTTTACATAGTGACCTGTAACTAACGCATCCGCTTTGAGTTCTTTCGAAACTTCAAATAAATCTTTAAATTTAACAGTTTGATTACACTGCACACATGGAATTGGAGTTTCACCTTTTAAATAACTTTCAACAAAATTATCTATAACACCTTGCTTAAACTTATCTTGATAATATAAAATTTTATGTTCTATACCTAATTTGTGTGCAACACGTTTAGCGTCCATTATATCTTGACCTGAGCAACATTGTTTTGATGCTGCTACTTCTTTACCATCGTCATAAAGTTTTAGAGTTATTCCAACTACATTATATCCTTCCTTTTTCATAATTCCTGCAACAGTGGAAGAATCTACTCCACCCGACATTGCAACAACTAAGGTGGTATCTGAAGGTTTTTTATCTAAACCAATAGAATTTAAATCTTTATTCATAAGGTGGTATTTATACTTATTTACAATATAAGTTAAATTAAATGATTTTAGATTATGAACCAGGTGACAAAGTCACTAATCCTCAAAAAAAAGAATGGGGAATTGGGCAAGTGCAATCTATAATTAACGATAAAGTGACAGTTAATTTTGAAAATGCTGGAAAAAAAGTAATTAATGCAAAAAACGTTGAATTAAAAAAACTAGGAAAATGAAGTTGAACTTAAAAGAGATTGTTGAGAATTTAATTGATAATTTTTTAGAGGCTGGAGATCTGGCTATTCAATTAAGAGAAAAGGGTTTGGTAAAAAAAATAAAATCAGACAATACACCGGTAAGTAATGGTGATTTGGAAGTAAACAAATTTATATCAAAAAAAATTTCTGAGATTACTCCTAATTTACCTATCATTTCAGAGGAGACCTCTGAAAATAAAGATAATCTAAATTTAAGAGATTTCTGGCTTGTTGATCCTATTGATGGAACTTATGATTATATTAATAATTTAGAAGAGTTTACCATTAACGCTGGTTTAATTATCAACAACAAGCCTGTTGCAGGATTGATAAATGCTCCTGCAAAAAAAAGAATGTTTTACTCGTATGAAAAAGATAATGCTTTTGAGCTTAGAAACAGTAAAAAAATTAACTTAAGCAATTTACCTGCTAAGAAAACAGAAAATTTAAAATTTATTTCATACTCAACTAAAATAAAGCCTGAAATTCAAAAAATTTATGATGATTTAGGAGTGAAAGAAAATATTAGAATGAAAAGTTCTTTGAAATTCTGTGTCGTTGCAGCTGGTGAATATGATGGTTATGTTGCAGAACCTAGGGCATATGAGTGGGATATAGCAGCTGGTCACGCAATTTTAGAACATGCAGGTGGAACTGTAACTGATTTTGAAGGAAATGAAATTTTGTATGGGAAAAAAGATTTAAAAAATCCAAGTATAATTTTGAAAAATAAAAATATTTTATAATGGATGAACAATTAAGAATAATACTAATAATTATCGTATCTGTTTCAATTTTTGGATTGTTAGTGTTTGTTTTTGTAAAAAATTACATAAGAAATAAAATAAATCAGCTCGTAAAAGAAGAAAATGATAAAAAATTAAAGTAAATTTATTATTTTTAGATATTCATCTTTATCTATATCCATTACCTTTTTTGATGTTTCAAAATCAAAACCATTTCTTGCAAGTAGAGATATATCTTTTTTATAAAATAAAGTTCTATTATCCTCTGCTCTAGCTGGACCAATTCTTTTCTTTTTACATAGTTTTATTGCTGAAAAAAAATCTTGATCAGAATTATCTTCCTTTATTTTATCGACCGTATCTTTAATATATGTCTCGTTAATTCCTTTTCCAATTAAATAATTTCTGATCTTATTAATTGAGTTTCCTCTTTGGATCATACTTTTGGCTTTACTTTCAGAATAAAATTGATCATTTATAAATTTATTTTTTTCTAGATCAGACAAAACAATATCAATTAGTTTATTTACATCTTTTTTTCTTACATCTGATGCTGATAGTTTCATGTATTTTTTTAATAAATATGTTTTGAGTTGTTGTTTTGAAGGAGCATACTTTTCAACATATGCAAAGGCAAAATTACGCATCTCATCAACAGTTACTTCGAGCGTTTTTTTTCTATTTCTTATAGGAATCATTGTTAGATTTAATATAATATATCCAAATGATTGAACAAATTTATACTTATTTCACAATTGAGACACTTTACATGTGGATCAACCTTGGAGTTCTACCTTTTTGGTTTATCTTGATAGTGTTTCCGCAATCACATTTGAGTAGAATTTTTGTTACATCAATTTTTCCTTTTTTCATATTAAGTGGTGTGTATATCTTCATTTTATACAAATCTTATTTAATTGGGTACGATTTTGATGGAAATTTCTCTCTTTACCTAGGTCTAAGTGAGCTATCTCGATTGTTTGAAGACCATTTGTACATAATGATATTTTGGACTCACTTCATAGCAATAAACTTATTTATAGGTGGCTGGATTGTTAAAGACTCTCAAAAGTTTTCTATTAATAAAGTTTTGATGGCTGTGCCGTTAATTGTGACTTATTTAATTGGTCCATTAGGTTTATTTTTATACTGGATAATTAGAATTTTTTACGCAAAAAGAATTAGTTTATATGAGTAATCACATAGATTTTTATTTCGATATAATTAGTCCCTATGCATATATCGCACACAAAAAAATTCTTAAATATAAAAATATCATATTTAATTACAAACCAATTTATTTAGGTGGTCTTCATAAGCTAGCTGGAATTGATTCTCCTGCATTTAATAAATATAAATTAAGGAATAATATTAATGATTGCAATTTGGTATCTGAAAAAAATAACATTAAATTCAAATGGAATTCTAATTTTCCAATAAATTCTCTAAGTATAATGAGAGGATATATTAGTGTTAGTAAGGACAAGCAAAACGATTACTTAAATTGTTTTTTTGACGCTTATTGGAAAGATGATCAAGACTTATCAAACATCAAAAAATTTTCTAAATTATTAAATACATTAAATATTGATGATGATGAATTTTTTAAATCTATAAAAGAACAATCTATCAAAGATAAATTGATTAAATTAACTACTGATGCTTTTCAAAGAGAAGTTTTTGGAACTCCAACCTTTATAGTTAATAATAAAACTTTTTGGGGACAAGATAGACTTGAATATGCTTTAGAAGAGGTAAATAATAATTAAATTATTTTAAACCCACTTTTGATCATTGCAGCAAATCCACCATCAATATGAGAAATTTTTTCATAGCCCATTTCTTTCAATGATTTTACGGCCAAAGCAGATCTCACGCCTCCTGCACAAAATAAAATAAGCTCTTTATTTTTATCAACTTGTCCATTTTGTATGATTGGACTATTTGGATCTAAATAAACTTCTAGCATACCTCTTGGGATGTGGTTTGCACCTTCAACTCTTCCAGTGTTATCTAATTCATTTATCTCTCTTATATCAATTAAATTACAATTATTACCTTCAAACATTTCATAAGCTTCATTTACAGTAATAGTTTTTATTTCCTTCATTGCTAAATTAACTAAACTTTGAATTGATTTAACTGTCATAATTAATTATTTCTAACTTATGAAAGTTCAAAATAAAACAAGAAAATCTAGTTTTTTTAAAAAACTGTTTATAAAATTTTGTAGATTTTTTGATTATGAAATTGTCGATCAAGGTGATCTTAGTTTTCCAACAACTAACAAAAAAGGTTCTAAAAACTTATCCAATTTAGGAATGCAGTCTCTTGTTCTACCAATGGGTAGAATTAAAATAAAAAGACCAATTAGATCACTGGACATAATTTTAAGAACATGTGCCTCAGTAAACATGCTAACTCAATCGAAGAAAAGGATATTTAAATCAAATAAAGAAGATTATTCTTTAAAAACTTTAAAATCACTTATTAATTCAATCAACAATAATAAAAAAATATTTAAAAATATCAAAGTTAAACTTACTATAATTGATCATAACTCTAATCCTAAAGTTATTGAAAAATTTAAAAAACTTTTAAAAAAACAGTTTTTTAAAAGTGAAATTCTTAATTTGAATATAAATTTTTATAAAAAGAATATAAAAAAAATTAATCAACAAGGAAATAAAGTTACAGATAATCAAATTTCAAATATGTCTAATATTAATCAATCACTTAATATTGGAAAAAACTGTGATGATTTAGTTTATTTGGTAGAGGATGATTACTTACACAAGAAAGATGCTATAGGGGAAATGATCCTTTCTTATGAAAGGATTTCATCACAAATAGGTAAAGAATTAATTATGTGTCCTGCTGACTATCCATATCTTTATAATAAATTAGAGGATTCTAAAATAATTCTAGGTAATAACTGTCACTGGAGATCTATAGAGGAGTCTTTGTGTACTTTTTTAACTAGCAAAAAAATAATAAATAAACATTTTAAAAAATTTGTAAGTGCTTGTGAGTTTGAACATTATCCTTTTGAAAAACCATTTCATGATATATACAAAAAGGAATTATGTATCAGTCCAATGCCTGCTTTAGCAGTTCATTTTACTAACATAAATTCAATCTATGGTTTATCACCTTTGATAGATTATGAAAAATTATGGAAAGAAAATAAAATATGACATTAAAAATAAATTCTAAAGCACCAAGTTTTGAAATTCCTGCAACTTCAGTTGGTAAATATTCACTGAAAAACTCAAGTGGAAAATATCTGGTTTTATATTTTTATCCAAAAGACGATACACCAGGATGTACTATTGAAACTAATGATTTTAATAAACTTCTTTCTAAATTTAAAAAATTAAACTGCGAGATATATGGGATATCAAAGGACAGTTTAAAAAGTCATGAAAAATTTAAAGATAAATACAAAATTAAGTTTGATTTACTTGCTGACGAAGAAAAAGAAGTTCTTAAAAAATATAAAGTTTGGGGAAAGAAAAAATTTATGGGTCGTGAATTTATGGGAATAATTAGAACGACTTATTTAATAGATAAAAAAGGAAAAATACTTAAAATTTGGGACAACGTTAAAGTTAAAGACCATGCTAAGGAAGTATTAGAAACTCTTCAAAGTATTGTAAAAAAATAAAAAAAGGCCCCTTATTACTAAGGAGCCTTTATACATTATAGAGAGATATTTTAGTCTCTTATTGCATAAGCTTTCACACCTACTTCCGCAACATCAGTGCCAAGTTTTTCAGCTTGAGCGCTAATTCTAAGACCAATAGTTTGTTTAAGAACTCTAAAAGTAATGTAAGAAAGTATGAAGCTAAACAAACATACTGCAATTACACCGGTTAATTGAGTTCCAAAATTTGTATCTGGATTGCTTATCGGAACAACTAAAGTTCCAAATATTCCTGCAAACATATGAACAGGAATAGCACCTACCACATCATCGATTTTTTTACTTTCTAAAAATTTTGTACCAAAGTACATAATTAATGATCCAATAGCTCCAATTACAATCGCTAATACAGGACTTGGGGTTAAAGGCTCGGCTGTGATTGCAACTAATCCAGCTAATGCACCATTTAACATCATAACAATATCAGTTTTTCCACCAAGCAACCTTGTTACAACTGCTGCAGCAACTGTACCAGCGGCACCTGCTAAATGAGTGTTCACTGCAATTTTGCTAATTGCATTAACATCATCAAAAGTTCCCATCGCTAATTGGCTAAAGCCATTAAAACCAAACCAACCAAACCAAAGTAAAAATGTTCCAAGTGTTACTAATGGAATTGAAGATGCAGCAAACGGTACTAAGGATTTAGTTTCACCTGATTTTGAGAATCTTCCTTCTCTTGCTCCTAACACTATAACTCCAGCTAATGCAGCGGCACCACCACAAGCATGAACCAAAGTTGATCCAGCAAAGTCAGAAAAACCTGAAGTTGCTAACCAACCTCCACCCCACTGCCAACCCATTGAAATTGGATAAATTACTCCAGCCATGATTGCAGCAAAGATGAAGAAAGGCCAAATTTTAATTCTCTCAGCTACAGCGCCTGAAACTATAGAAGCAGTTGCACATACAAACATTGTTTGAAAGAACCAGTCTGAATAATCTGAATAACCAGTAGCTAATTCAGAAGAATCACTCCACATTGAGAAAGATCCAATAAAACCACCTTCTGGAATACCGTAAGCTAAATTATAGCCACATAGAAAAAATATTAATGAACAAATTGCAAATTTACCTATATTTTTAGCTGCAATTGTTGATACACTTTTTGTTGTTACTAATCCGCTTTCAAGCATACAGAAACCTGCAGCCATAAAAGCGACTAATACACCACCTAGATAAAATCCAAGTGAGTTAAAAATATATTGTCCTTCAGCTGACATTGTTGTTTCTGCTGAAGCAAAGTTAGACAAGTTTAATAAAGTTATTAAACTTATAATTAAAGTTTTTAGAATATGTGTCATTATCTCTCCTTGTTAAGTAAAGTTTTTTATAAAAATTTTTGAAATAAAGAATTGCTTTTAGGACAAAAGAGTTATGCTATTTAAGCATGTATAAAATAAAAAGGCCCCATTTCTGGGGCCTTTAGTTAACTAACTAGAGAGAGAGATTTTAGTTAATTTTGTTTTACAGAGGCTCTTCAATGAGATAACGACATGGAGATCGAAGAGCCTCTATATTGCATTGCATGCAATTAGTCACGTATTGCGTATGCTATTACTCCTGTTTCTGTAACGTCAGTACCTTTGGTTTCAGCTTCTTTACTTAATCTAATTCCAAACGTAGCCTTCATTATTGACCAAATTATATAGGACACAGCAAACACAAAAATGTTAATTGAAAGTACACCAATTAATTGTGCACTAAACGATGCATCAGTGTTTGTTAATGGCACTGCTAATGTTCCCCAAATTCCAGCAAACATGTGAGCTGGAATTGCACCTACAACATCGTCAAGTTTGAAACTGAATAATAATTTAGTTCCAAAAACTACGATCAATCCACCTACAGCTCCAATGAAAATTGCTGCTAAAGGTGATGGCGCTAATGGTTCAGCTGTAACAGCTACAAGACCACCAATTGCTCCGTTTAACATTTGAATTACATCTGTTTTACCAAACATTAGTCTTGTGATTATTGCAGCAGCCATAACACCACCACAAGCAGCAAGATTAGTATTGATAAATATTGCTGATACAGCAACTGCATCATCAAATGTTCCAATAGCTAGTTGAGATCCACCATTGAATCCAAACCAACCTAACCATAATATAAATACTCCAACAGTTACCAATGGAATTGAAGAAGCAGCAAAAGGTTTAATTGCTTTTGCCTCACCTTTGCTATCAAATCTTCCATATCTAGCACCTAACAACATGATACCTGCTAAAGCAGCTGCACCACCTGTTGAGTGTACTAATGTTGAACCAGCAAAATCAGAGAACCCTAGTTCTGCTAACCAGCCTCCACCCCATTGCCAACCCATAACGATTGGATAAATTACTCCAGCTAAAATAGCTGCAAATAAGAAAAACGGCCATAGCTTAATTCTTTCAGCCATAGCACCTGAACAAATTGAAACTGTTGTTGCACAGAATACCATTTGGAAGAACCAGTCTGATCCATCAGCATAACCTGTATCAACCGCACTTGCGTCAGACCAAGGTGTAAATGTTCCAATGTATCCTCCTTCAGGAATTCCATAAGCTAAATTATAACCAAAAAGCCAAAACATTATTCCGGCAATTGAATATAGACCTATATTTTTAGCACAAATTACTGATACACTTTTTGAAGTAACCATACCAGACTCTAGCATCGCAAAACCCGCTGCCATGAACATGACAAGGAAACCACAAATTAAAAATAGAAGCGAGTTAAAAATCGCTTGAACTTCTCCAGAGACAGTTGTCTCTGCCATACCTGCACTACTCATGTTTAATAAAAATATTAAACTAAGAAGCGGTGCTGATATTTTTTTTATTATTTTAGTCATTAGACCTCCACTTGATTAAAATGTGACTTATAGTTTTATTAATTTTTAAAACTAACGCTGATTAGGAAAATTGGCTATGCAGTTTTTGCATATAGTAACAGCCCTGAACGTGTTTTTAAAACGTTAGGGCTGTTAAAAAAAAATATTATCTGTTAAATACTTCTTTTAAAGCTTTAGCTGGTAAGAATTTTACCTTTTGAGAAGCAGCAATTTGTATCTGCTCACCCGTTCTTGGGTTTCTTCCAACTCTTGCTTTTCTTTTAGCTACTTTGTACGTACCAAACCCAGCAATTTTTACTGAGTCATCACCTTTTAGAGCATCTAAAATAGTGTTGGTAATTGTATCAAAAGTTCGCTCAGCATCTGCTTTACTCAAATTTAATGAGCCAGAAAGCTTGGCAATTAGTTGTTTTTTGTTCATTTTAGCTCCGGTTTTGTTGGTTAATATTTATACTTATCATAAACGTTGATAAATCAAGCTTTTTTTTAGTGTTTTGTTTTTTGAAACACACAATATCTTGTAAAAACAAAAATAAACGTTGGTTTTATTGACTTTTTTTAACTTTTAAAAATTTAAATTATCTAAACAAACCTAGGTCTTTTAGATCATTAAATGTGGTGAAAAACATCAATGATAGCAACAAAAACAATCCGATTCGAAAAAAACCTTCTTGAGTTTTTTGAGATAATGGTCGGCCTAAAACTTTCTCAAATGCATAAAACATTAAATGTCCTCCATCTAACATTGGTATTGGAAATAGATTAATAAGTCCCAAACTTATTGAAATATAAGCCATCATACTAATGAAAGCCAGCACTCCAAAAGTTGCAACTTGTCCAGAAATTTTAGCAATTCTAATTGGACCTCCCAATTGAGAAGTATCTGCTTTACCTAAAATCATTCCTCCAATGTATTTTAATGAGGAAACGCTTACAAAATAAACTTCATAACCTGCATGATATAAAGCCTGAGCAGGTCCTAATTTAACATGGTTAACTTTATTGTTATAGGCACCAAGCTTAATACCTACCATTCTTTTATTTATTTTATTCCCTAATCCATCATCACCTTCAACAATATTGGGTTTTACTTTTAGTATTAATTCATCATAAGAACGCTTAACTTTAAAATCTATAAAATCACCAGTAGACATGGTGATAAACTTAGAAACTTCCATAATACTTTTAACTTCGTTACCATCTATTTCTAAAATTATATCCTCAGCTTTTAGCCCTCCTACCATTGCGGGACTATCTTTCTGAACTTCATTAATGACTGCCGGAGTAAAATCTTTACCTATAAAGGTATAGATTGAAAAAAATATTACTAAAGCTAATAAAAAATTAGCCAAAGGTCCGCCAAATACGATTAAAACTCTCTGGTATAAAGGTTTTAAAATAAATAATTTTTCCCGTTCCTCTTCATTATATTTTTCTAATATTTCTTCATGATCTGCTTGTGAATAAACGTTCCTATCTCCAAAAAATTTTACGTATCCACCTAGAGGAATTGCACATATTTTCCATCTTGTGCCTGATTTATCGTTCCAACCAAATAACTCTTTTCCAAAACCAATTGAAAAATCTGTAACGCCAACTCCATATTTTCTTGCAAAATAGTAATGTCCATATTCATGTATAAAAACAACTACTAAGATAAGTATTAAAAATGGAATGATGTAACTAAGCATACGTTAAATATATTATTATTTACAATTAACTCAATAAGCTAAAATGCCTTATATTTGCTAGAATTTATATTTTAATTTAAATTTTGATCATTAATACTGTATAATATAAATATGCCTTCATTTGATGTAATTAGTAAAATAAATTATCAAGAATTTGATAATGCTTTAGCTAATTGTTTAAGAGAAATCAGTAACCGTTATGATTTTAAAGGACTTAAAATTTCAATTGAAAGAAGAGATAAAACGGTAACTACCAATACACCTGATGAATTAAAATTAAAGCAAGTAAATGAATTATTACAAACCCATTTAGTTAGAAGAAAAGTAGATCCAAGAGTTTTAGAAGTTAAAAGTTCTGAAGGAGCGTCAGGAGGATCTATTAGACAAGTCAGTGAATTAAAAGAGGGAATTAGCCAAGAAAATGCTAAAAAAGTTATTGCTGATATCAAAAAAATAAAACTTAAAATTCAAATTAAAATCCAAGGCGATGAATTAAGAGTAGATGGCAAAAAAAAAGATGACCTTCAAGAAGCTATCGCTGCAATCAAAGCAATAGATATTGGGCTTCCAATTGATTTTGTTAATTTTAGAGACTAGTTAAACTTTTTGAATTAAGGATGCGCTATTATTAGTAGGCTTATTAACATCTTTTGAAACTTCATGAAAAATTAAATTAGGAATTTTACGTTCCTTTAAAAATTTAGAACCTTGTAATTCTAAATTTAAATAACGATTAATATCAGCTTGATTTAAAATAACTGGTTGTCTGTGATGAATTTCATTTATATTTTCTTTTGCTTCCTCTGTAATCAAACAGAACTGATCATTTTCAAAGATTCCAGCAAAATAAATAGGATTAGTATCTTCACGAGTGAAATAATGAGGAGTTTTTTCTTTTTCTTCTCTTTTCCACTCATAAAAACCATCTGCAACTGCAACACATCGACTATTTTTTATCAGTTTTTTAAATGAAACCTTTTCATCAATGGTCTCAAGTCTTGCATTAATCAAAGCTTTAAAATCTTTGTCTTTAGCCCATCCAGGAACTAAACCCCATTGTAAATTTTCTAAAGTATTTCCATTTTTATATTTTTTTATTACAGGTAGTTTTTGATATGGATGAGCGTTATAGTTTTCAGTATCTTCAACCTGAATTGCAGATTTTACTAATTTATTTGTTTTTGTTACGGGGTTTTTTACTACGTATCTTCCACACATTATATTGTTTGTTGTTTCATTAATTCTTCTATTTGCTTAATCATTATTTTTGGTGATCTCATAGCAGGGTAAATTTCTTGCGCTTGCTCATAACTTCTTATGGCTTTTTCATAATTCTTTAGCTGAATATTTACTAAACCCTGCCCTGCTAAAGCTCCAAAGTGTCTTTGTTCTAAGGATAATACTTGATCTATATCATTTTGAGATTTTTCAAATTCTCCTAGCATATAAAGCACAGTTGCTCTTTTATTCCAAGCTTCAGCCCAACTTTGATCTAGATTAATAACCTCAGTAAAAATATCTTTTGCTTTTATATAATTTTGATCTCTCAGAAATTGAGAGCCCTCCTCTAATCTTGCAGTAAGTTTTTCATCTGTTGGATGAGTGCTCCACAAGGCCCAAATTTCTTGTTCAATTATAAAAGCTACTTTTGATTTATTTGCTTTTAACTCATTAAATAATTGGTTCAGTCTAATATCTCTTTCGTTTGCTAAAGAACATACTTGTGAAAATAAATAAAACAAAATTACTAAGAATAACTTTTTCATATTGAGATATTATCAAATATTAGAATTAGAGTCTTTGGTCTTATGTGTCTTTATTGTTGTTTTTACAACTAATAAAAGAATTGTCTGTTTGTTTAAATAAATAATTCAATTTAATTCAATTGAAAATTTAATCAAATAGATATAACTAAAGGTTTAAATGCATATATTTATCACTGGTGTAGCAGGTTTTTTAGGATCACATTTGGCTGATTATTATTTAGAAAAAAATTTTAAGGTGAGCGGGAATGATAATTTAATTGGAGGATATAAAGACAATGTTGATGATAGAGTAAATTTCTACAATTTTGATTGCGAAGATTTTTCAAAAATGAACGAATTATTAAAAGGAGTTGATGTTGTTGTTCACGCAGCTGCATTTGCGCATGAAGGTTTATCTGTTTTCTCTCCACACCTCATATGTAAAAATATAATATCTGGATCAACTTCTGTATTCAGTGCAGCAGCAAATAATAAAGTTAAAAGAATAGTTTTTTGTTCATCTATGGCAAGATATGGAAGTATAGAACCACCATTTAAAGAAAACGACACACCAAACCCAATTGATCCATATGGTATAGCAAAACTTGCAGCAGAAAAAATTTTAATAAATATTTGTGAAGTTCATGATATTGAATACAATATAGCTGTACCTCATAATATTATCGGAAATAAACAAAGGTATGACGATCCTTTTAGAAATGTAGCCTCAATAATGATTAACTTAATACTTCAAAACAAACAGCCAATTATTTATGGTGACGGAGAACAAAAAAGATCATTCTCAGATATAGCAGACTGTATTTTTTGCATAGATAAACTCGTAAGAAATTCAAAAATAAAATCTGAGATAGTAAACATTGGTCCAGATGATAATTATATCTCCATAAATGAATTATACAAAATAATTTCAAATAAATTAAAATTCAATAGAGAGCCAAGATATTTTCCAGACAGAACTAATGAAGTAAAGTTTGCTAATTGCAGCGCTGAAAAATCGAAAAAAATTTTAGGTTATAAAAAAATTAAAAATATTGAAGAAAGCATAGATGATATAATTACCTATATTAAAAACCGAGGTGTTAAAGAATTTAGCTATGATTATGATTTAGAGATCTTTAATGACAAAACCCCAGATACATGGAAGAAAAAAATATTCTAAATTATTAATAGAAAGATTTTCATTTAATTAATTATATTAATAATACTTTTTTTTATTGTTTCACTTACTTTAATTGTTCCATCCTTGTTGGGGTGTATACCGTCTTGTAGATTTAAACTTGGATTAAGTGCCACGCCTTCAAGAAGAAATGGGATTAATACTAAATTATACTTTTTTGATAACTTTGGATAAATAGCGTCAAACGCTTTTTTATATTTTTCTCCATGAGTATCTGGCGCCACCATTCCAGCTAAAATGATTTTAATCTTTTTATTCTGAGCAACATTTATTATTTGTTCTAAATTTCTTTCTGTTTCTTCTGGTTGAATTCCTCTGAGCATATCATTAGCGCCTAATCCTAAAATAATTAAATCTATTCCTGGTTCGGATAAACTCCAATCAGCTCTATTCAAACCGCCTGATGAAGTGCTACCCGAGACGCTTCCATTAATGACTTTAATATTTAATCCAGCTTGCTTAAGATTGTTTTCTAAAACTATTGATAAATGATGTTCTTTAGGTAATCCATATCCAGCCATCAAACTATCACCGAATAAAACCACCTTTTCTATTGCACTTGCATTTATGTGCACTAGAAAGAATATCAAAATTTTAATAAATATAGTTTTATTCATGAGTACTCTTCTTAAATTAAAAAAAATAAATCTCAAATACCAAACTGGTAAAGATAATATAAGTGTTTTAAAGAATATTGATTTAAATATTAAGAAAAAAGAAACTGTTTCAGTAGTTGGAGAAAGTGGCTCAGGGAAAACAAGTTTAATAATGTTAATTGGAGGTTTAGAAAAACCAACCTCTGGTAAAATAATTTTTAATGATCAAGAAATAACAGGCCTTAGTGAAGATGAAGTATCTGAGATAAGAAAGAAAAATATTGGAATAATTTTTCAGTCATTTTATTTAATTCCTAATTATACAGCAGTTGAAAATGTTGCTTTAACCCTTGAACTTAACAATTTTAAAAATCCAGAGAAAGAAGCAAAAATTTTATTAGATCGATTTGGTTTGAAAAATCGTTTTAATAATTTACCAAGTCAATTATCAGGTGGTGAACAACAAAGAGTTGCTATCGCTAGGGCAATTGCAATGAAGCCTGAATTAATCTTAGCAGATGAACCAACAGGGAACTTGGATACTGAAAATTCTATCATGATTGCAAATATTTTATTTAAATACGTCAAAGAAAAAGGTTCCTCTTTAATAATGGTAACTCACGACCCTAAACTTGCTAACAGAGCTAAAAGAAAAATAAAAATTAAAGATGGAAAAATTAAATAATCCTTCAGAATTTAGTTTGATATTTAAATACGCTTTAAAAGACTTAAGCAGAAATTATCATAAAATTTCCAGTATAATTGTTACACTCTTTATAAGTTTATTTATCTTAAGTGCTATTTTCACAATTGAAGATAGTCTTAAAAAAGAACTTAATGATAATGCCAAAGCTCTTTTGGGTGGAGATTTAGAGATTGATTACAATCGTAATCAAGGAAATTTAGATCTAGTTAACCAAGTAAAAGAATTTGCAACTGTTTCTCAAATGATTGAGTTCAGCACTATGCTTTCAACTACTAGCAGAGAAAAAAATAAATCATTATTTACTAGAATTAAAACTGTAGATGAAAAATATCCTTTGTATGGAAATATTGTGTATGAGCCAATTGATGCTTATGAAAGAATGCAAAAAGAACCTAACACTATCCTGATCAATGAAAGTTTATCAAAAACCCTGAATATTAAAATTAATGAATTAGTAAAAGTCCAAGATCAAAATTTTAAAGTAATTGGAATTATTAAATCAGTACCAGATGTCAGTGGATTTGTTGCATTTGGTGATTGGGCTTTAGCAGGAAAACAAACTTTAGAAATTTTAAAACTAAACGGAATTGGAAGCTTTTTAAACTATGAATACAAAGTAAAGTTTAATGAAAATGATAAGCCAGAGGAAATTGAACAACGAATTGAAGAAATCTTTAAAGACGATCAAAAAGTTAAACTTAGATATCCTGAAAATTCTGCAAGTGGAATAAAAAGAATTATTAATAATTTTTCTCAATTTTTATCCCTTGTATCTATCAGTGCAATGTTGATAGCAGGAATTGGAATAGCAAATACTCTACTTTCTTTTATTAATCAAAACAATATGTCAATAGCTGTACGAAAAGCAGTTGGCTTTTATTCGGGCAATATTAAAATACTATATTATCTGCAGTTATTTATACTTTTATTTATCATCAATGTTGTTGCTTATGGATCGAGTTTTTTAGTTGTACCAATAGCAGATAAATATTTATCTGATGGATTAGGATTGAATGTTTATCCAGTATTTTCATTGCTGAATTTTTTAAAAATATTTTTAGTAGGATTATTGGTGCTGGTAATTTTTTCTATTCCAACAATTAGTTCTATTGATCAAGTTAAAGCGTCTAATTTATTTAGAAACGTATTTCAAAACCTTCAATTTTTTTATTCTAAGAGATCAGTTGTTCTAAGCTTTGTTTTGTTATCTATCTTAATTTTGTTATTCACGATTGGATCTGAACAACCTTCTTACAGTTTGGGTTACTTTGCTGCTTTTTTTGTGTGTTTAATTGTATTTTTCTTACTTTCAAAATTAATCATTTTTTTCCTTAAAAGATTTAAATCTAGTTCAGTAATTTCTTTAAAAGTTTCAATTAAAAATATTACTCAAACAAAAAGTATAACTCCAATCACAGTTATGTCTCTTGGCTTAGGGGTTACTTTATTATTAACATTGGCTTTAGTTGGTACAAATTTTCAAAGAGAAATTGCTAAATCTATTCCTGATATTGCACCTGATTATTTCTTTGTCGGTATTCAAAAAGGTGAGAGAGAGAAATTTGAACAAGGTATTTTAAATATGGATCCAAATGCATCTATAGAAATTGTGCCGATGGTATCCTCTGGAATTGTAAAAATTAACGGTGTGGATCCTAATACTTATATTAAACCAGATAATGATAGTTACTGGGTAATTGGTAGCGAACGAAGATCTTCATGGGTGGAAAATATACCTGAAGATAATTCAATTTTAGAAGGTAGATGGTGGGATTTATCAAATCCAGATCAACTTCAAATTTCTCTAGATGCAAAAGTTGCTAAAGATTTTAACATTCAGTTAGGTGATATTTTTACTTTAAATGTTTATGGACGTGAAATCGAAGGAGAGGTCATTAATTTTAGATACGTAGATTATCGAGATTTAAGCATCAATTTTGCAATGTTATTTAATCCTCAATTTGCAAAAAACATACCACATGAATATTTAGCTACTGCAAAATTTAATTCAAATAAGTTTGATGAAACTGAAATGCTTGAAATCATGCCGAGTTTATCAATGATAAAAATTGCAGATTATTTATCTAAAGTTACAGCTGTTTTGAATAAAGTATTTATTGCAGTGACTTTAATTTCAGCGGTTACTATTGTAATAGGGTTAATCGTAATTTCGAGCGCAATTATGGTTCAAGGAAAAGTTAAAGAATATCAAAATTTAGTCTTTAAAATTTTAGGTTTTTCAAAAAAACAAATTATTTTTTCATCAATAATTGAGTTCATTATTATTTTTAAATCTGTAATTTTAATTGCAATATTTTTTGCAGTGATTGGTTCAAAATTTATTATGGAAAATATTTTTGAGCTAGTATGGATGTTTGACTTTAAAATTTTAATTTATTTAGGATTTTCAATTGGCTTTGTTACTTTAATTTTAATATTGCTAACAAACTTAAAATATCTAAATCCTAAAGTTTATCCTTTAATAAGAAATCAATAATTAGAACTTAGTAATTTTACTATCCAAAGAAATTAAATTTAATTCTACTTTCAATTTTGGAAATCTTTTTTTTATTTTTTTTTTAATTTTTGAGAAAGACTCTTTATGAATTTTTTTTTCATTCGCTGGGCTAAATTCTTTTTTTCCGTTTACAATTTTAGCAGCACCACAATCTTTATGATTAATGACAATTAATTTTTCTACTTTATGCAATTGAATAGAAGTTCCTAAATTATCATAAAACGTTTTATGCCATTGCTTAAATTTATTATGTGTAACCCCAACAGCTGCACCTGCAATTGTAAACGCACTATATTTTCCTATTAATTTTTTTTTCTTTAAATGATTATGTACTAAATGTTGAAATCTTGGATCCATGCAAGATAGCACCATTGCTTTAAATTTTGATTTCATCAATTTAATTCAACTTTAAACATAGCCTCGTTTCTTCTATTCATCGGAAGAGTAAATGGGCTATCATAGGTAGCTCTAATAGGTGCGCTTATAATTGATATATTATTTTTTTGTAACTCTTTTTCTAAAATTTGTTTATGCTTAAGGAAGTTTCCATCTGATGCTCGTCCAGAATACCTTAACACCGCGTAGTGTCCTCCCTCTATATTAACAATTTTAACGTCTTCCCTGCTAGGATTTGGTGCATTTTCTGAATTAAATTTAGAGGGCAAGTAAAATTGCATACTCATATTTCCATTTTTCTCAACCTGAGTAACTGGGGTAGTCATTTTAATTTTCTCTTGAGTATCGTTTCTGCCTGAAATGTAATTAAATAACTTTCTAAAATTACTATCTATTCCAGATTTCATTGTTTCCACCGCTAAACGATCAGAATATTTTCTAATCTCATAAACTTCATTTTTAGAGACAACTTCAAAATTTACTTCTTCGTAAGCCATAACTTTAGAATACGGTAAAAGATATAAAGCACAAAATACTATAAAATAAAGTTTAATAATTTTCATTGTTACATAACTTTATATTCAAAATTTTGTGTAGTTTCATTAATTTGGATTAATTTAGCGCCATTTCTTACATGAAAGTTAGTTGCCATCTCTGTTAGTGGTGAAAGAGTTACTAATCTATTTAAGTGATTAGATTCTTTTATATTTTTAAAAACTTCTTTTACAATTAATTTTCCTCCACCCTTTTTTTTGGACCAAACAGTATATGCAATTGCTATTTGACCACCTGATTGATCTCTCATTGCTGTTTGAAGAAATGCATCAGTGCTTAATTTTTCTAACTCTTCAACACTTTTTGGAATTTCATTTGTATAAGCAAAACACATTACAGCATGAATTTCTCCTTGATATTTAACACCAAAAATCTTTCTTCCATATCCTGTTCTAAACTTGTTATCTAATTCTGGTCTAACAGGATCCTCTTCAGGATTACATTCTTTAAGTTCAACAAGTTTTGCACCTTTAACCCATCCAAAAAAATTATCAATATTTTTACTTAAAGCTTGTCTGTTTTTTCTTAATCTTGCTTTAATTCTTGGTTTAAATTTTTTTTTCATTTTTATAATAATTATTATCTAACACTTATTTTAAGATTTTAATGCGTTATTAAATCATACCAGGTAATCATACAAAAGCTTTGCACTAGTAACAAAAATTAAAGCATATAAAATATTGTAAAATAATTTTTCTTCTATAATTTTAAGTAATTGATATCCGATTAATATTCCAAGTAATGCAACTGGAAACAATGTTGCTGACTGTTTAAAAGACTCAAGGTTTGTCATAGATAAACTAATGTATAATGGAAGTTTAATTAAATTTACAAAAGTAAAAAAAAAATATTCTTGTGCCTACATAAATTTCTTTTTTCATTCTAAGTGGAAGTAAATAAAGACTAGTAGGAGTTCCTCCTGCATGTACACAAAAACTTGTAAATCCTGCTACAAGTGAGCAAGCACCACCTTTAAAAAAGTTTTTTTCTGATTTTTTTTCTTTATTTTTTTTAAAAAAAAAATAATGACCGGCAAACAAGAAACCCATAACTCCAATAATAAATTTTAGCAATTCCTCTGAAAAATATGAAAAAGTTAATGATCCAATGAATATTCCGATAGCTGCAAATGGAACCATTAATTTTAAAGTTCCTAAGTCAAATTCTTTTCTATATTTATAAACAGCAATAAAATCTGAAAATATTAATATTGGTAAAATAATTCCTAAAGCTTGGTTTAATGGCATTACTATGGTCATTAACGGTACAGAAATTAAAGTCATAGAGCCACCTAGACCTGATTTTGCAATTCCATATAAAATAATGGCAGGAACAACAGTTAAGAAAAATAAGAAGTTTATTTCCATTTATTTAATGATTTTAATAATTTCGATCCTAAAGGACTAATTGGTTCTTGAAGTATTATTTCTTTTCCAGTTTTTTCTTTTACTAATTCTAATAATTTAGTTGCTAAACCTTGTTTTCTAAAAATTGGATTTACAAAAATATATTCTACCTCGCCTTTCTCATTAAATCTAACAAAGCCAATTGTTGTATTTTCATTTTTAAAAGTAAAAACTCCATCTGTTTCCTTTATTGCAAAATTTGAAACATCAAGACTGTTCATAAATCCTAATAATTCAGGAGCAAAAGGATTACCGCAATAGCAACAATTATTGAGCTAACGACAATATAATTAAGCTTAATATTGAATTTTTTTTCTACAAACTCAGTAATTTTTTCCCAAAATAAAACTATTAAAAAAATAATTATAGCTGGAAGAATATATTTAATCATAGTTAAGCTTTCATATTATAACCTTTTTTAAGCAGGCTAGTAACTACGCCTATACAAATAATAAGGAAAGCTATCATTAAACCTACGCTTATCCATATATTAAAGTCTGATACCCCGTAAAAAGAAAATCTTAATCCATTTATCAAATAAACAACTGGGTTAAAATAAGTAACTATTTGCCAAAACTCTGGAAGCATATCTAAAGAATATAAGCTACCGCCTAAAAAAACCATTGGTGTTATCACCAAAGAAGGAATAATTGACATTTGTTCAAAATTTGAACTCATCAAACCAATTAAGAAACCAAATAAAGCAAAAGTAAATGAAACTAATACTAAAAGAAATATCATCAACAATGGGTATTTAACTTCAACTTCAACAAAAAAAGTAGATGTTAAAAAAATCATTAAACCAACTATTAGTGTTTTGGTTGCCCCAGCACCAACAAAAGCAAGAACTATCTCTAGAGTTGAAATTGGTGCTGCTAAAATTTCGTAAATTGTTCCATTAAATTTAGGAAAAAAAATACCAAATGAAGTATTGCTAATTGACTGTGTTAAAAGGGTCAGCATCAACAATCCAGGTACAATGTATGATCCATAACTTATCCCATCAATTTTTTGCACATAACCGCCTATAACTGAACCAAAAACAATAAAGTATAAAGAAGTTGATAAAACTGGTGATAACAAAGATTGCATCAATGTTCTTCTAAATCTATCCATTTCATGAAGATAAATTGCTTTGAATGCGTAATAATTAAATTTCATTGTTTTCCTTAACTAAAGTAACAAATATTTTTTCTAATGTGCTTTGTTCTGTTTTTAAATCTTTTAATTTTAGTCCTGCATCTTTTAAATCTTGGAGCAAATTTGTGATCCCTGTTTGTTTTGCTTGAACATTATATGTATAATCTAACGACATATTATCTTTTCCAATTTCAAGATTATATTTTTCTAAACTGTTAGGTATTTGAAAAATTTCTTCTTGTAAGTCTACTGTAAGTTTTTTATGACCCATTTTTTTCAATAATTCTTTAGTTTCATCTACTACAATAATTTCACCTTGATTTATAACACCTACGCGATCCGCAATCGCTTCAGCTTCCTCTATATAATGCGTAGTTAAAATAATTGTTACACCAGTTTTTCTCAAATCTTCAACTATCTTCCACATATCTTTTCTTAGCTCAACGTCTACACCAGCGGTAGGTTCGTCTAAAAATAAAATAGATGGTTCATGAGATAAAGCTTTTGCAATTAATACTCTTCTTTTCATTCCACCAGATAATTGCCTAAGACTTAAATCTTTTTTATCCCATAAACTTAAATCTTTTAAAATCCTTTCTATATATTCTGGATTAGGTTTTTTGCCATAAAGACCTCTTGAATATGAAACATTATTAAACACACTCTCAAATTGTTCTAATGTTAACTCTTGTGGAACTAATCCAATTTTAGATCTAGTCGATCTATAATCTTTAATTATGTCAAGGTCATCAACAGTTACCTTGCCTGAGGAAAGTCTAACTATTCCGCAAATAATGCTTATAAGTGTGGTTTTTCCAGCACCATTTGGTCCAAGCATTGCAAAAATTTCACCTTTTTTGATATTTAGATTTATATTTTTTAATGCCTCAAATCCATTATCGAATACTTTTGATAAATTATTTATACTTATTTGATTATTTGACATGAGTTAAGGATATATAGAGACAATTTATGTTATTACAATGAATTAAAATTTGTTTAAATATGTTTATGTATGAAAAAATTTTTAATATTTATCTGTTTTGCATTAGCATTTAGCACCAAGTCAATTGGGAAGGAAACTACCTATAGCAAAGAGTTATTCGATAAAGCTCTATCAGAAGGAAAAGTTGTTGTAGTAAGTTCTTGGATTAAATATTGCTCATCGTGTGCGGGTCAAATGAAAGTGTTAAAAAAAGCAAAAAAAGATTTTAATAATATGGAATACTTTGCTTTTGATGTAACAAATAAAGAAATTGCTCAATTTTTTAATGTTCAATATCAAACTACACTTTTAATTTTTAAAGATAATAAAGAAATTTATAGAAGTATCGGTGAGACTACCAAAGAACTAATTTATGATGCTTTAAAATCCTCTATCTAAATTTAATTTTTAAAATTACTGCAGGTAAGAAAGTTGCAATCAAAAATGATAAAAATAATAAAGATTGAGATATAAAAGGTGAAAACAAGTCTTTAGACAAAAATACTCCAACTAACAAACTTTTAGAAAAATCTGGAAATGGAAACATTAAAAATCCAGCAAATAGACCAATTATAATTGAAACATAAGCAGTTTTTTCATTCACTTTATTATAGAAACTATAAAAAACAGTCACTACAAAAGCACAACAAAATAAATCTGCAAGAAGGAATAAATATAAAATATCAAATCCTTTTGAAGCAACTCCAAAAGCAATTACAGACAAGATTAAAATAAAATATTTAGATATTTTTAAGTAATCAGTTTTTTTATCTAAGTTAAAAGTTGCTTTGCCATCAATTACAAACAAACTTGAAATAGCATTAACCAAAGTATCAACAGTAGAAATTGTTAATGCAAGACCAAGGATAACGATCAATAAGGATAAAATCTCAGTTTGATCTTTTAATAACAAACTAAAAAATCCTAAATCAGGTCTAACAGATGGATCAATTGAAAATGAAACCATTCCAATAAAACCCATTAAGAAAACTATTGGAATAATAATAAAGAAAGAAATAATCAAACCACTTTTTAATGTTTGATAATCTTTTGCTGCATACACTCTTTGCCAATTTCCTTGATGAAATAAATTTGTTGCTGCAACTGCTATAAAGAAAGTTAATCCGGCAGTGTATCCTGGAATATAATTTGAACTTAATAATTGAGGATTTTTCTCATTAATTAAAGAAAACGAGAAATTATTTCCTGAAGAGGAACTAATAATTGAAATCAAAATAAACAACAAAACACCAATTACAATCATTTGAATATTGTCAGTAAATATTGATGCTCTTAATCCCCCATAAAGAGTGTAACTTAAGGTAGCTACCAAGACTATTAATGCTGTAATCCACAATTCTGTTCCAGATATATAATTAATTAATACAGCAACTGCCGTTACTTCTGCACAAAGAAAAATGAACATATAAAAGATTGTCATTAACAATATTAACTTAAATAGACTTTTGCCAAATTTCTTTCTCATAAACTCAACTAAAGAAGATCCTTTTGGAAACTCATTTCTAATTTTTTTTCCAAAATAAATTAAGAAAATCATTGGAAAAGCTGTGCCTAATGCATAACCAATTACAGCACCTGCTCCACCCCACGTTGCGGCCGCAACTGGTCCAAATAAAATCCAAGCTCCTAAAGCTGATGCTACAAGGCTTGTAGTAAGTGAAAATAAACCAATGTTTCTATTTGCAGTTAAATAATTATTAATTCCTTTAAATTTTTTAGAATGAAGAATTCCTAAAAAAGCAAATATTAAACTTATTGCTATTACTAATATTAATGATGTTGATTGATTTAAAAAATATGTTTTATCCATTTTATCCCTTTCTGAATTACCGGACAGGTTCTTTGGGTATAATCTCAGTCTGTTAAGACACCCCTTATAAATATACTTAGTACATTTTGTTTATTATGGAAAGTGTTTTTAAAATTTATTATTTCTGAGTTTTATGATTCATTATTTCGACCATACATTGTGTGGCGTATTCTCTCCACTCAGATGAAGTTTTGTTTTTTAAGCTATTTAAATGGTTTCTATTACTTTGAATGTCATCTTTATGCTTAATATAATCAGCTCCATTAAGGTTTTTTTCCATTTCAGACAAATTAGTTTCCATTGCCTTTATCCACTCGTTTCCAAGTTCAACGCATTTTTGGTCATCTTTTTCATCACAAATTTGCTTAAAAAAATTAAATATAACATCATCAGTATTTACTGAAGTATTCATTAATTATTGTTTGCAAGTACTTATAGACTCTGGACCACAAGTTTGACCATTAGTCCACGTAGCTCCAGTTAAATTAGCTCCATCAAAATTAGCATTGGTAATGTTAGATGATGTAAAGTTGGCTTCCATTAAATTAGAGTTTTGAAAGTTAGCTTCGATTAATGTTGCACCCATAAAATCGACTCTAGTCAAGTTGGCTCCAGTAAAATTAGTTTTTTCAAAATTTGCACCTATAGAAATAGCCTCATAAAGATTAGCTCTTACAAATGTAGACTCTGGAAAAGTTCCAAATGATAGATTTGAAGTCATCATAATACTTTTGTCAAAATTTACTTGAATAAAACTCGCAAATGAAAGATTTGAATTTGGAAGATAACTACCTTGTAAATCTTGAGAGTCTGAAAATCTACAATTAGAATAATCAACTCCTTCAGTTAAGGGATCGTCACACGCAGCATTTGAATTTGTAAAAAATAAGAAACTGAATACTATAAGTAAGATAATTTTTTTCATGAGAAAAGTTAACAAATAAAATATGTCAAAACAATGAATGATTTAAAGTTTAATAAAAATTTTATATTCTTACCTTTTTACCAGTTTTGGCACTTTTTTTTATTGCTGCAAAAATTTTAAGAGAATTTAAACCATCATTTCCATTTACTTTAGGCTTAACTTTTTTTGAAATTACATCAGCAAAATGATCAATTTGATTAACTAATGTATTATCATCTTTTTTATTTTTATCTTCATTAACAAATATCTTATTCCACCAACTTCTCTCTTTTTTATAGAACCAATATTTAAGGTTAGGAAACTGCAAAGAACCTCTGGTACCTCCGATCATATATGCAGATTGGTTAGTAATTGGGTAAGTGGGATTTTCTCCTGCAGTTAATTCATAACTCCATGGTGCAACAATTGTATCTGATAAATTTAATGTACAAAGTGCTCCTGAATTAAAGATCAGGCTTATTGTTGCTGTATCTTCAACTATAAATTTTCTAGTTTTATTAGTTGTAAAGGCTTGAACGTATTTAATAGATCCAAGTAAATAACAAATCATATCGATATCATGGACTAAATTGATCCCTAGAGGCCCTCCTCCTTTACTTATTCTCCATTTTTCTTTGTAATAAGCTTTGTGTTTATAAAGCCAACACAACACATTTGCTGAAACAATTTTTCCCAGTTTTCCTTTGTCGATAAGACCTTTTACCTTTGTTACTATTGAGTTATGTCTTCTGTGATACCCTATCAATAGCGGTGTTTTATTTTTATTAGCACTACTAATAATTTTTTTAGCTGAATTAATATTATCTGAAATAGGTTTTTCTAATAACACTGGAATTTTTTTCTTTAAAAAACCGACTGTATGCTTTTTATGGAGTTGATTTGGGGTAGCAACAATCACTGCATCTAAATTTTTTGAGTTTAAAAGTTCATCTACATTTGAATATAGTGGAATTTTATATTTTTTTGATAAATTTTTAGCGTTATTACTAATATCTACTATCGAATGGAGATTAGTTTTTTTTGATTTTAAAATTGCCTTTATGTGCTGCAATCCCATTAATCCAGTTCCAACAATTGATATGTTTATTTTTTTATTCATTTTATGAAATATTGATTTTTGTAAAGTACTTATAAAGTTTTTTGGGTTTAATTAAAGTACTTGGAAAATTTTTATTATTCGGTGCATCTGGATAGTGTTGAGTTTCCAAACAAACACCCTGGTAAGGAGTAAGTTTATTTTTGTATCGCAAGCCCTGACTGGTATAAAGTTGTACCCCAGGAAGATTTGAATAAAAATCTAATTGAGTATTGGTTTTTTTATTTTTTAATGAGGCTAAATAATTTTTGGAATTTTTTTTAATACAAAATGTTAAATCAAATCCTACTGCATTTATTTTATTTGGTATTATTTCTGTATTTTTGTTTTTGATAACATTTATTTTTTCTCCAATATTTTGAAATTTACTGAAATCATTAATAGTATTTTTTACTTTTTTAATTTTGCCAGTTGGGATCAATTTGTTGTTTACTTCAAGATATTTTTCTGAATTAATTTTTAAATCATGATTAAAAATGGTCTCTTTTTTATTTTTATTTAAATTCCAATAACTATGATTTGTTAAATTAACATGCGTTAATTGATTTGTTTTATATTGGTATTTAATAATTAAACTTTTATTTTTAATTTCAAAAATACACTCTGAATTCAGATCTCCTGGAAAACCTTGGTCTAAATTTTTAGATAGCAGTTGATAAATAATTTTAGTTTTTGAATGATGTTTTATTTTCCATTCAAATCTATCAAATCCTATTTTTCCTCCATGCAGTGTATTTCTTCCTTCATTGCCATCGAGTTTATAAGTTTTATTTTTAATCTTAAATTTCGAATTTGATATTCTTCCTGCATACCGACCACACGTAGCGCCTACATAAAAATTTTTATTGCTATAATTTTTTGTAGGACCAAGATTTAAGATTAAATTTATCCTCTTTTGCTTATCAAAAACCTCATACAGACAAGCACCGATGTTAATTGATTTAATTCTTAGATACTTATTTTCTATTATTGAGCTTTGTACTTTCACAAAGCTTATTACAACCAACCTTTATCAACAATGTAAGATTGATTTGTGCATCCACCTGATTGTTCGGATGAAAAAAATAAAACTGCTTGAGCAAGTTCATGTGGCAACAATCTCGATTTTAAACATTGGTTTTTCATTAAATCTTTTTCAGATTCCTCGTTTAACCAAAGGTCAATTTGTCTTTGTGTTAAGACCCAGCCTGGTACTACTGAGTTAACTCTAATGTTAAATTCACCTAAATCTCTTGCAAATGATCTTGTTAAACCAACTACTCCAGATTTTGCGGCTGTATAAGCTGCCATACCACCTTGTCCAACCATCCAAGACGAAGATCCTATATTGACAATTACACCACCCTTATTTTCAATCATTGATTTTTTAACTGACTGAACTGTGAAAAAATAATGTCTTAAGTTTACATTCATTCTTTCGTTCCAATATTCTTCTGTAACATCGTCAATTTTGTGTCTTGTGTCATTTGCAGCATTGTTGATTAAAATATCAATTGGGCCTTTTTGATCAATGATGTCTACAATTGTCTTTTGAAGTTGTTTTATATTTAACAAATCACATTCAATAAAAGTTGGTATTGAATATTTTTTATTTTTTATATCTTCAATTAATTTTTCAGCCTCTGACACTTTAATATCTATGAAGTAAACCTCAGAACCTTGTTCACAAAAATGTTCAACAATTGAAGCTCCAATTCCTGATCCTCCGCCTGTAATAAATACTCTTTTATTTTCTAGATCATAATATTTTACTTTCATTTTCCTATTCCTCCACCCTTTATAAATACTCTTTTTTTTTAAAATCGTAATGTTACAAATTCTATTAGCTTAATATTTTTAATTCTGTTTATTTTTTTTTATATTTATAGAGAATTTAAATTAAAAATATAGATTTTATTTAGCTTTATAACCTAAACCAATATTATTTGTTTTTTTACTCTCATCCATAATTTTTGGATATTCATAATTTAATCCTAAAAGCTGTCGCACTTTTAGATTTGAATTATTTTTAAAATCTTCAGATAAATAAGAGACTAAATCTTCAACTGGTTTTATATATTTAGGAAGAAACTCTATCAGTAATGCTGCTCTTTGGTGATTTGATTTATTCGGTGATGCTCCATGCCAACAGTTACCATTAAAAAAAACTAAATCTCCAGGATTAGCAATCATTTGTTGTTTGTTTGAAAAATCATCATTTTCATTTGGGTAGTGTAATTTCTTCTGTGATCCAGGTATATATGCGGTTGCTCCTGATTGTTCTGAACAAATATCTAGAGGTATAGTAGCCTGACAGTTTTGTGCAAATGAACTATTAAGACCCATAGGAAAAGTATCGCTTTTATAAAAATCCCAATACGGATAATCGATATGAAGTTCCTGTCCTATAGATCCTGGTAGCAATCTACTTGCGCAGTAAGATCCACAAAAAAATTCTGAACCTAAAAGCTTAGACATTAAGCTAAAAATAATATCATTTGTTATTAATTTACTAAAAACCTCGCCTTTACCAAATAAGTTCCAGATCCTTTGCTGAAGTTTAATTTTGTCAGATGCTTCAGCCTCAGCATTAAAGTGGGTTTCTTTTTGCTCCTGTGTATCTGCAAAATAATTAATAATCTTTCTTGCTTCTTTGATATCATTTAAATTATATGCATTTTCAATAACTATCACTCCAGATTCATGCATTAATTCATTTATTGCTTTAGTAATATTAAAACTTTCTCTTGAGAATTTCCGCATAGATAAATCTTAAGTGAAAAAAAACTAAAAAAAAATAAAAATATTATAACTCTAATTCTTGAGCAAGATCGCCAATTTTTGCACCGCCTGACATTAATCTTTTTACATCTTCACCACCAAGTTCTGAAGACAATCCTGAACCAATTACTTCTCCTAAGCTTAAAAAAGTATATCGATCAGCTATAAGGCGTGCATGAATTTCATTGTGTGTAATGAGAATAATTGCAATATTTCCAAGTCTTTGAACTTTTTTTATTGTTTTTAAAACTTCCATTTGCTGTTTTTGACCTAGTGCTGATGTAGGTTCATCTAATATTAATATCTTTGCACCAAAGTAAATTGCCCTTGCAATAGCTAAAGTTTGTCTTTGTCCACCCGACATTGTTCCAACTGGTTGGTTGGGGTTTGAAATGTTAATTCCAATTTTAGACATTTCTTCTGTTGTTATTTTATCCATCTCATCCATTTGCATTAAGCCAAATGGGCCAGGTCCTTTTTTTATTTCACGTCCAAGAAAAAAATTTCTTGTTACTGATGTTAGAGCATTAAGTGCTAAATCTTGATAAACTGTTCCAATACCTGCATCAGATGCTTGACGCGGTGTAGAAAAATTTACAATTTCTCCATCAACTTTTATTTCTCCACTTGTCATAAGATGAACTCCAGATAACACTTTGATCAAAGTTGACTTTCCAGCTCCATTATCACCTAAAAGAGCGTGAACTTCTCCTGGATAGACATCTAATGAAACACCATTTAAAGCAGTAAATGATCCAAATTTTTTTACTACATTTTTTAGTTCAATTAATGGTTTTCTATCCATTAGATATTTCCCATAATTCGTTTCCTAATATTCTCATTTGTGAGAGCAGCAGTAACAAGAACAGCTCCAAGGAATACTCTATAGAATGATCCATCAATTCCTGGAATATAAAAGAAAGCTTCTTTTGCTATTCCAAAAATAATTGTACCTAGAATAATTCCACCTATTGTACCAAAACCTCCAGTTAGCACTACACCACCAATAACCGCTGCAGCAATTGCTTCTAATTCTTTTAAATTACCTTTAGCTGTATCCGCAGTATTAACTTCAAATACTTGACATGCTGCAAACATAGTTGCACAGAATGCAGTATTCACAAATAATGAAATCTTAACTTTGTTTGTTGGAACACCATTAGCCTTTGCAGCACTAAGATTTCCACCAGTTGAATAAATCCAGTTACCTGCTTGAGTTTTGCTCAAAATAAAATAAAAAATTAGAGCGATAAGTGCCCAAATCATTAAACAAGAATACATTCCTTTAGCAAAAATGTTCCCATAGTTATTTACATTCCAATCTGCTGTAAAATACAACCAGTTAAAAATTGGTTCCATAATGTCGCCTCCAAAGAAGTTAGCTACTGGTCTTGCAGTATATATTGTGTCAATATAAGCTTTTGCTATATCAATATCAGTAACTGCTTTTGCTGCAACTTCAGGAACATTAACTCCAGCTTCAATTTTCTTTGTCAAAATTTCCACCATTGAATCATTGCCAGATTTTTTTGCTCCAGCTAAAGATTTTTCTAAAGTTGCAATCATTTTTTCTGAATTTGAGGCAGTTTTGAAAGCAGCAACTTTTTCGTTTATATATGTTAGTCGTTCAGTTAATTTTGCTACCGTGCTCGCCGGTACAGTGCTAAGAATTTCTAATAGTTGGTCATTTGGTAAATTTTTAGCCGCATCCCTTTCCATTTCTCCATGACCTGGTACATTTATAATGTTTTTAATATCTGGTAAATCTGTAACAGTTGTTGATCCAGCGGTTTGATCAGGAGCTCTGTTAAATGCTCTATACGATACTTCTGTTAAACCTCTTAAAAAGAAAAGTCCACCTAGTGTAACAATGAAAGATGCTATACCACTTTTAACTATTATCCATCCCTGGATCCATCCAAAAGATAGAGTCATGCATAAAGTAATTAATATTGCTAGTAGTGGAGAGACATCTTTTATTTCAAATAACCTTAATCCCTCAAAATGGAAACCTCCTTCAAAAGATATGTAAGGAATAACAACAGCAAAACCCCATTTTAGTATCATTGCCATACAACCGCCAGCAAAACCGATCATTGAACCAACTGAAAGATCAAATTCACCTGCAATAATTAACATTCCAGCAGCAAGTGCTACGATTCCTAATTGAGCAATTACCCTAAAATTATTTCTAATTCCTAAAGCGTTAAATCCTTCACCAGAAAAAGGATTAAGAGAAAATTGTCCTTCTGGAATTGAAAAGTATCCCAACATACAAAAAAGTAAGACCATCACCCCAAAAGGTCCAATCTCTGGACGAGAAGTTAACGCAGAATACCATTTTTTTTCACCTTGTCTGTCTGACTCTTGTCTTGGTTTTTTTGTTGTTGATGTATTCATTTAAAAAAAAGGTTCTTTAATTTATAAAAAAAAAAGGGCCGATTTAGAAATCGACCCTTTAAATTATTACTGACTATCTGTCAATTCCTGCAAGGGCAGCAACTGAAGAAGCGTTAGACTTATCAACGAAGCCAGGTCCTGATGGAATGTTAGCTCCTGGAAGAAGTCCAGCACTGTTATTGTACAAGTGTAATACGATAATTGGCATATAACCTTGTAATCTTTGTTGTTGATCGATAGTGAAAGAAACTCTTCCAGATCCGATTAAGTCCATAACTGCAGGACTCAAGTCAAAGCAAGAGTGGTGTACTGTCATACCAAGATCAACTAAAGCTTTATCAACAGCTTCACATACGTGTGGTCCTACTGAAAGGATCGCATTGATATCACTGTTAGCTTGTAAAGCAGCAGTAGCTCTAGTTTGAATAGTTGCAGGGTCAGATGTAGTATCAGTCATTTGCATAGGAACAGCAGAACCGTAACCTTCACATCTGTCTACAAGAGCTGTGTTGTATGCCTCTTGAATCATACATAATGCTTTAGTAGCACCTTCAGCTTTTGCTCTTTCACCAGCTTTTTGTCCAGCAAGCAATTCAGGCTGACCAACGTGCATTAAAGCACCTAGCTTGGCAGAAGACTCTAAACCAGAGTTCATTGTAATTACTGGAACACCAGCAGCAACAGCAGCTTTAATAGCTGGGCCTAATGCATCTGGGTCTGGTAAAGAAATTACCATACCATCTGGTTGAGTAGCTGCAGCAGCTTGAATTGAGCTTGCCATATCAGCCATATCAGCAGAAGGGTTGTAGATATATTCAAAGTCAGCACCGATTGCTCGAGCTGCATCTTCACCACCTTTTTGAACTACTGGCCAAAAAGGATCTTTACCTTCTCCATGAGTGACCATGACGTATCTTTCAGCGAATGCAGAACTTGCAAATAATGCTAGAGCTGCAATCGAAAGTATAAGTTTTTTCATTGTTTCCCTCTTAAGTTAATTTAGTTAATATATATATATTAATTATTAGATCGGAATATAAACATATCCAAACATAATTCGTAAAGTAAAAAATAAAAAATTTTAAAAATTTATATATAATATCTATACTTAATTCTATTTTGGTCAAATCAATATGAATTCAACTCTTGGTTGATATTAATTTTATTAAAATTTTTGTTCTGTTAAGGCTTTTTTTTAAAATTTAATTTTTTTTGTATTAAATTTAGAATTGAACTTTCTAATATGTCGCGCTTCTTCCTAATCTTGCAGCACCTCTAACACCACTAGCGTCTCCGTATCTAGGTTTTAAAAATACACCTTCATATTCTCTTCCAATAACAAATTTTCTAACTAGTGAGTCTATTTCATGTAAAAAATCAATTTCGTTTGAAACTCCTCCTCCAAATATAAAAGCATCAGGATCTAAAATATTTATGATGCTTGAAAGTGACATTGCCAAATTTACTTTAAAATCATCTATAAATCTTTCTGCATCTAAATCATGTTTTCTATTCAATTCAAAAATTTCATTTGTTTTTAAATTTTTTCCGTAAAGTTTCTTAAATCTTTTTGCTAAACTTAAACCAGATAAAAAACTTTCAATCTCTGCTTCCCTAGCATTGCTTGAGTCAAAATTTTCTTTCTTAGCCGCAAAATATGGAATTTGGTTGTGTCCCCATTCCCCTGCTACTCCATTCGAGCCAGTAATAATTTTTTTGTCTATTACTAAACCACCTCCAACTCCTGAACCTAATATAATTCCATAAACAATTTTGTAATGTTTACCTGATCCATCTATAGCTTCTGATAAAGAAAAACAGTTTGCATCATTTTCGCAAAATACTTCTTTTCCAAGTGCTTTACGTAGATCACTTTGGAATGGTTTTTTTTCTAACCAAGATATATTTGGAGCATTTTTTACCAATCCAGTTTGAGGAGAATGAACTCCTGGATGACAAACTCCAATTGGAAGTTCTTGTTTAAACTCTTGTTCTAATTGTCTATGAATATCCCTTATAGCAGTTATAATTTGGGTATACTCCTTTGGACACGATATTCTTGATCTGTGTTTTTCGTTCCCATTTTCTTCAAGAACAACACTCTCTATTTTGGTTGCACCAACATCAATACCTACTTGCATAACTAATATGTGGCTCTTCCACCACTTAAATCAAAAACTGCTGCAGTTGAAAATGAATTTTCTTCGCTGGCTAACCAAGTTACTAATGATGCTAATTCTTCAACTTTTGCAAATTTGTTTCTAGGAATTTTTGATAACATATAATTTATATGTTCTTCTGTCATTTGATCAAATATCCTGGTCTTTGCTGCTGCTGGTGTTACACAATTTACGGCTATATTTTTTTGCGCAAGCTCTTTGCCTAGAGATTTTGTTAAACCTATAACACCTGCCTTAGATGTACTGTAAGCGCTTGCATTTGGGTTTCCTTCTTTACCTGCTATAGACGCAATATTTACAATTCTTCCATAATCATTCTTAGCCATAAATGGAACAACTGCTTTGCAACAGTAAAAAACTGCATTTAAGTTTAAGTTAATTACCTTATTCCACTCTTCTATTGGATATTCTGCAACTGTAGTGTTCATTCCAGCCACACCCGCATTGTTAATAAAGATATCAATCTTCCCATGTGATTTTTCAACTTCAGATAATTTTGAATTTATTGTTTCATAGTTGCTCACATCAACTATTTGATAAATTAAGTTTTCAGAATTTACTTTTTCTAAAGCTTTTTTGGCTTCACCTTCGTCAATATCCCAAATTACTACTTTAGCTCCAGACTCAATAAATCTTTCAGTGATAGCTAAACCAAATCCTTGGGCTCCACCTGTTACAATTGCTACTCTATTTTTCAAATCATATTTAATCATCTTTATTTTTTAAATTTTTTTGATCTTATTAAAGGAAAAGCTAAGGCAATTAAAGACAAAATAAAGAACGTTAAAGCTATTGGTCTTGTGAAAAACATCAGCCAATTACCATCAAATATAACCAGAGATTGTCTTAGAGTTCCTTCAACTAACTCACCTAAAATTAATCCGATAATAACTGGCACAACTGAGAAACCATATCTTCTCATAAAAAAACCTAGAACACCAAAAAATAACATTATCCAAACATCTATTATGGATTGATTTAAAGAATAAGTTCCGCATACTGAAACTGCAAATATCATTGGCCATAAGATTTTATTTGGCACCAACGTTATTCTTGCAAAAATTTTTGCTCCAAAGAACCCAAATATAAAAAATAAAACATTAGCAATTAACATTGCTCCAAAGATTCCATATAAAAAATCGGGTTGTTCTCTAAATAAATCAGGCCCAGGTCTTACACCATGTATAATTAATCCTGTTAAGATAACAGCTGTTGTAGCACTACCAGGAATTCCAAGTGCAAGTGTTGGAACCATTGCGCCTCCTGTTGCTGCATTATTTGCTGCTTCTGCACCCGCAATACCTTCTATAGAGCCTTTTCCAAATTCTTCGGGTTTTTTCGAAAACCTTTTTGCTTCTGAATATCCAATTAAAGAAGCAACTGTTCCACCTTCAGCAGGTAACACTCCAATAAATGAACCTATACCACTGGATCTTAAAATTGTTTTCCAGGTTTTTTTATAATCATCTTTACTTGGAAGTTTTATTGCTTTTAAAGCTATTCTATTAAATACTTGGTTAATTAAAGTTGATTGAGTTAGCATCTCGCTCATTGCAAATAAACCAACTACTACCGGTATAAAACCAATCCCTTCAGTTAATTCATTAATTCCAAAAGTAAATCGATCAATTGAAGTCATAAAATCTTTACCAACTGTTGAAATTAAAATTCCAAACGCACCTGCGATTAAATTCTTAATTGGACTTCCCTCTCCTATTGATGCAAGCATCGTTAAACCAAAAATTGCTAACGCAAAATATTCTGGTTGACCAAATTCATAAGCTAGTTGAGCCAGAATAGGTGCAAAAAAGACAAGAATAATAACGCTAAAAATACCCCCAACTGTACTAGAAACAGTTGCCATTCCTAAAGCCCTACCAGCCTCTCCTTTTTGTGCTAAAGGATACCCGTCTAAACAAGTTGCTGCAGCAGCTGGGGTTCCAGGTGTATTAATCAGAACTGCAGTGATTGCACCTCCATAAGTACCTGCACAATAAATCGAGGTTAACAATACAATTGCTGATAAAGGATCGAGCGTCATTGTAAAAGGTAAAATTAATGCTCCACCAGTTGTTGGCCCTAAACCAGGTAAAACACCTAATATTAAACCAAACAAAGTTCCAAAAAATAAAACTAACAATAGCTTTGAGCTAAACAAAGGAGCCATCATTAATAATAAATTTTCCATCTAGTTATAATAAATATTAGTTATAATTCCAGGTGGAAACCTTAGACCTAGAATTGTTTCAAAAAAAATAAATACTAAGACTGGAAAAATAATTCCAACAAGTAATAAATAAAATATTCTTTTTTCTCCCCAATAGTAGGAAACAAAAATAGATAAAGCTGAAATTGCTAAAAAGAAATCTAAAGTTTTTGAAATCAGTACAAAAATAAAAAAACTTAAAAGTGTTAAAAAAAATGATTTAGGTAATTTTTTTTCAACTTTCCAAGGATTTTTGATTGCTAAATAATAAATTAATAAACTCATTACTATTATTAAAATCAAAAGTGCCTTTGGAAATGTTGCTGGTTGAATTCCTCTATTTAAAATAGGGGGGACAATATCAAATGTAAAAGTAGTGATTAATAATGCTACAGAAACTAAAATAATTACCAAACAAACTTTAAACTCGTCTCTAAAAAAAAAGGGCAAACTTTTGTTTGCCCTTTTTTTGTTTTTGTACATTCTTCATATTTAAATGTACTTTAAATTAGATTAGTTAATGTAACCTAATGCTTTTAGCTGAGCAGTCATTTCTGTAAGCATTTCTTCCATTTGCTTACCCCACTCGTCAGCACCAACTACACTAGTGTCATCAAGACCAATTTCAGTTAAGAAATTTTTGTAATAGTTGTGGCTCATAGCTTTCATCATTCCAGCTTCTAATTGTTTTACTCTGTCTGCTGGAGCGCCTTTTTTTGTTACAAAACCTCTAACAGTAGATAAAGAAACAGGTATGCCTAATTCTTTTGCTGTTGGAGAGTCTCCAATTTTAGCCATTCTATTGTTTGCTAATACAACTGAAACACAAAGTTTACCTTCATTAATTTCAGTTAATGCTTCACCTAAGTTTAAAACACCTACATCAATATCTCCTTTGATCAGGTTAGTTTTAATTGGCGCAACACCTTTGTAAGCAACGATAGTTGGATCTTTTAATCCACCTTTTTTAGTAAATGCGATTGCACTAACATCATCAATACCACCAGTATGAGTAGTTCCATATTTTAGTGATTTTGATTTTTGTGTGCTTATAAATTTCTTAGCATCTTTGATATCGTTTTTACAATTAACAACAAATAATTGAGGATCATCAGTACCTCTTGCAAGTGGTTGCATATCGCTCAACTTAACTTTAGTTTTACCTAAAGCCATAGATACAGCATGACCTGTAGTCCAAGTTAAAGTATGATTTCCATCAGCTGGTAAAGACATCATGTAGTCCATAGATGCTGCTCCACCACCACCTTTTTTGTTTACTAATTGCATATCCTGTTTAAGAACTCTTCTTGCTCTTAATAACATCATTCTAGTAGTAACGTCAGTTCCACCACCAAAACCAGCGTGTGTAATTGCTTGTATTGGGTGACCATCAGCTTTAGCTGATGTGATCATTAATGGAAGAGCCACAACAAAAAATTCAGTTACTAGGAAAGCAGCTGCTAAAAATAGTTTAAAGCTTTTTTTCATTATTTCCCTCTTATTTAGTTAATTTATATTTAATAATTTAAACATAATCTGATACAAAACGTAAAGAAAAAAATGCCTGAAAACAAATCTAACATTGCAGTTCTTCTTGGTGATCCAGCGGGGATCGGACCAGAGTTAGTTTCAAAGCTTTTAAAAGATGAAATGACTACAAAAGCAAACATAGTCATCATTGGTGAGAAACAAGTATTTGAAAGTGGAAATAGTATCACAGGAATTTCACATGATATAGATATTGTTGAAAATTTTGATGAGGTAAATTTTGATAAATCAAATAGATTTTTATTAGATATTTCTAAAGGAAAAAATCATAAATATAAAATAGCAGAACCATCAAAAGAGTCTGGTGAAAGTGTATTGGAAGCTTTAGATTTAGCTTTAACTCTTGCCAAGGAAAAAAAAATAGATGCAATTAATTTTGCGCCAATGAATAAGACAAGTTTAAAACTTGGAGGAAATAAACATTCAGATGAATTACAGTTAATGGCTGAAAAACTTGAAGTGAATAGTTTTTGTTGCGAATTTAATGTGATTGATAATTTTTGGACAGCAAGAGTAACTTCTCATATTCCAATTAAAGAAGTTGCTAAACATGTTACTAAAGAAAATATCTTGAAGCCTATAAAATTAATAAATCAGGTTATGGAGTTGAATGGTGTAAAGAAACCTAGAATTGCCATTCAAGCTTTAAATCCACACGCAGAGTTTGGCACAGAGGAAAAAGATGAAATCATTCCTGCGATTGAAGAAGCAAAAAAACTTGGCTACAATGTTGATGGTCCATTGCCATGCGACACATCCTTTGTAGTAGCTTACAAAAATAAAAACCATGATTGTATGGTTGGTATGTATCATGATGCACTACAATCTGGTCTTAAGGCATTTGGTTTTGACAGAGGAGTAACAGTTCAAGGTGGATTAACTGTACCAGTAACGACTACTGCACATGGATCTGCATTTGCAATTGCTGGAAAAAATGAAGCTAACTTAGCTCCAATTTTAAATTCATTTAAAATTGCATTATCAATGGCTGAAAATAAAAAGAAGTTAAGCTAAGCTTTAAATTAAACCAGCATCTACCGTAAAATTTTGTTTAGTACATCCCGATGAAACATCTGATGCCAAATATAAAACCATTTTTGAAACATCCTCAGGTAATATTTGTTTTTTAAGACACTGTTGATCTAAAATTTCTTTTTTAAATTTTGGATTTAACCATAATTTTGACTGTCTTTTAGTTGCAACTGATCCAGGTGCTATGGAGTTAATTCTAATATTATGTTGTCCTAAATCTCTAGCTAAAGATTTGGTTAAACCATAAATTGCAGCTTTTGCTGTGCTGTATGCTGGAAACATGACAGCTCCTCTAATCCAGCTAACTGAACCTAAATTTATTATTGATCCACCTTTGTTTTTAATCATGCTTTTTTTAACTGTTTGAATAGCGAATAAATAGTGCTTTAAATTTATTGCCATTCTTTCATCCCAGTATTTTTCTGTAACTTCCTCAAGAGTGTGCCTTTGATCATTTGAAGCGTTGTTAACTAAAATATCAATTGTTCCCTTATTTTTAATAATGTTTTGAATTAGAGTTTTGTATTTTTTTATATTTTTAATATTACAGAATTGAAAAGTGGGTATTTTTTGTCTTTTCTTTTTAATTTTTGAAATTAATTTTTCAGCTCCTTTTTTATCTATATCGAAAAAATAAACCTCAACACCTTGTTCACAAAGGTGTTCGACAATTGATGCACCAATACCAGATGCTCCACCTGAAACTAATGCGCGTTTATCTTTTAAATCAAAATATTCAACTTTCATTTAAATAAGAATTTATAATTAATTTAATATTTTTTTTATTTCTTCTAAAGTAAAAGGTTTTGGTTTCTTGCAAGTTGTCTTTATTTCTTGCGGAATACCCGTTTGAGACGCTCTCATTGTTGAGTCTATGATATCTAAAACATGCAAAGAAAGCTCTCCATTACATCTATGTTCTAAATTATTTTCAATTGCATAAGCCATCTCTGACAGACCAGCTCCTCTATAATTTGCATTTGTTGGAGATTCATTTGCTCTTGAGCTTTGACTTTTAATATTAATTCTTCCTAAAGGCATCATATCTGTTTTATGTTCACCCCAATTACCGCCAGCGGTTACTGAAACAAAAGCAGATCCTCCAAACATATTTGGATCAGGAACAATAATTGATCCTTTATTACCATAAAGCTCTATATGGTTTCTTTGATGAGCAACCACATCAAAAGATAAAGTTATCTGTATGATACAATCATTTTCAAATTGTATAGTTGCAAGATAAGTCGTTGGAGTTTCTACTTTAAATTTTTGATCTTTTTTTGGACCTATTCCAATTTCTCTTTCTTCAAAGACTTTTGTACATCTTCCTTGGACTTGTTTTGCTGGACCAATTAGGTTTACTAATGCTGTAAGATAATATGGTCCCATATCTATTACAGGGCCACCTTCATTTTCAGCAAACCAAGGTTCTGGATTAGGGTGATATGATTGAACTCCTGGGAAAGCAAAAATTGCATTACCTAATTTTATTTCACCAATCACCCCATTATCAATTAGCTCCCTAGTTTTTTGGATACCTCCACCCAAAAAAGTATCAGGTGCATTTCCAATATAAAGATTTCTTTCTTTAGCGAGCTCAACTAATTTTTTTCCATCTTCAAAATTAACAGCCATAGGTTTCTCGGCATAAGAATGCTTACCATTTTCTAAGGCCATTTTTGAAACTTCAAAATGTGCTCTAGGAATTGTAAGGTTTAGTATTATTTCAATCTCTTTATCTTTTAAAAGTTCTTCAACAGTTACTGCTTCAATATTATAATGGATTGCACACTTTTTTGCTGTTTCCATGTTGATATCAGCACATTTAATAATCCTAATATTATTGAAATACTCTTGAGCTCTAAAATAAGTTTCTGAAATATGCCCACAGCCTATTAGACCTACTTTAAATACTTTGTTCATAAAGGGCTAAATACCTTGTCTTTGTTTGCCTTTTCCTTCTTTATAAAGTTTTAAAGCTTCTTCATTTTCCTTAGTTGTTGGAATTTCTAAAGTTGGACTATCCCAAAAAGATGAGCCTTCAACCCATTTATATGCATGAGTTTTAATTGAAATAACATAAGTCACATCAGATGCTTTTGCTCTTTTAAATGCAGCCTCAAGATCTGATATTGAGGTAACGTGTTCAGATTTTGCACCCATACTTTCTGCATGTTTTGCAAAATCTACATCAACTAAGCCTGGTGTATTAGAACTCTTTAATAAGTTGTTGTATTCTTTACCACCTTTAAATAACTGTAACCTATTAATAACTGCAAAGCCTCCGTTATCACAAACAATTATAATCAATTTATTTTTTGTTATTACTGAAGAATAAATGTCAGTATTATTTAATAGATAAGATCCATCTCCTACAAAAGAAATTACTTCTTTATCTGGATTTGCCATTTTAATTCCCAAAGCTCCAGATATTTCATAACTCATACAACTAAAACCCCATTCTGTTTCATGAGTATTGAGTTCTCGTGGTCTCCAAACTTGAATTACCTCTCCAACCAAACCTCCTGCAGCTGTAACAGCAATATCTGTTGGATCAGAATTTCTATAGATTGCACCAATTGCCTGAACATAACTTGGGACTTCCTGATTAGTTGGAGCACTCTCTTTGTCTATATGTTCATTCCATGACTTAAGCTCAGTTTGAGATTTTTTATTCCAATCTTCTCCTGCTTTCCAATCACCTAAAGCTTGAGAAAGTTCAGTTAAAGAAACTTTTGCATCTCCAACAACTGCTTGTGCTAAATGTTTATTGGCATCATATCTTGATACATTAATAGAAACTAACTTGAAATTTTCGTTTTCAAAATTTGCCCATGATCCTGTTGTAAAATCAGCAAGCTTTGTTCCAACCGCAATAGCAAGATCAGTTTCTTTAGCTAATGTGTTTGTATTTTTTCCTCCCAGTCCTCCAATTTGACCTGCGTAATGAGAATGATCTCTCTTCATTGTTGAATAACCCATTACAGTTTGTGTAACTGGAATATTATGTTTGATTGCAAACTGACTTAATTCTTCCATTGCATCTGAATAAAAAACTCCTCCACCAGAAATTATAATTGGGTTTTTAGATGACTTAATTTTTTCTGCTGCCTCTTTAATTTGAAATTCATCTGGTCTTGGTCTTCGAATTGTATGAACTCTTTCTTTAAAAAACTCCTCTGGGTAATCAAAAGTTTGGCCTTGAATATCTTGACTTAACGCAATACATGCAGGACCACAATCTGCAGGATCTAACATTGTTTGAACTGCTATTGGAAATGATTGAATTATTTGTTCAGGTCTTGTGATACGATCAAAATATCTTGTTACTGGTTTAAAAGCATCGTTTACAGTTGTACTTGGGTTGTTAAAATGTTCAACTTGTTGCAATACTGGATCTGGCATTCTGTTTGCATAAGTGTCTCCAGGCAAAAATAATATTGGCAACCTATTACTCATAGCAACTGCAGCAGCTGTAACCATATTTGTTGCTCCAGGTCCAACAGAGGATGTTGCTACGAAAATTTGTTGTCTTCTTTTTGCTCTTGCATAGCCAATACCTGTAAGAGCCATATTTTGTTCATGATGCCCTCTATATGTTGGAAGTTCTTTTTGATTTTCCTCTAGTGCTTGACCTAAACAAGCTACATTCCCATGTCCAAAAATTCCAAAGACACCAGGAAAGAGTGGTTCTTTTTTGCCGTTAATTAATATTTTCTGAGCAATTAAATATTTAACTATCGCATGAGCACAAGTGAGGGTAATTTTTTTCATAAATATGTTTATCTTTTAATATGTATAGTGTTTATATATAATTCTATTTATAAATTAAAAAACCTAATTAAGTAAACTTAAAAATAAATTCTATGTACGAAAAATTTGGACAATTCATTGATGGTAAATGGCAACAAGCTGAAAAAAAAGAGACTTATGATGTAATCAACCCTGCAACTGAAGAGGTGATTGGAAAAGCTTCGAAAGCTTCATCTATTGAAGTACAAAAAGCATTAAAGTCAGCAGAAAAAGGTTTAGAAGTTTGGAAAAATACTGCGCCATGGCAAAGAGCGTATGTACTTAGAAAAATTGCTGATCTAATGAGAGAAAAAAAAGATATTATTGCAAAATGGTTAACTCTTGAAGTTGGAAAACCTCTAGCAGAAGCAGTTGGTGAAGTTGGAGGTGGAGCTGATATTTTTGAATGGAATGCTGAAGAAACAAAAAGAATTTATGGTCAAACTCAACAAAGTAGATTTCCAGATACAAGGGTTCATGTTTATTATCAGCCTGTTGGTGTTGTTGCAGCATTAGTTCCATGGAATTTTCCAATAGTTTTAGCATCTAGAAAAATTTCTACTGCCTTAGCTGCAGGATGTTCAGTAATTTGTAAACCAGATGTGATTACTCCTGGTGCTGTAATGGAATTAGTAAACATTTGCAAAGAAGCTGGTGTACCAGATGGTGTTGTTAGTCTTTTATCAGGTGATCCTGCTGAAATATCAAATGAATTAATGGAGTCTGATATAATTAAAAAAGTTTCAGTTACTGGATCAACTAGAGTAGGTAAAATTATTTTAAAAAAAGCAGCTGATAAAGTTCAAAGAGTTACTATGGAGCTAAGCGGACACTCACCTTTTATTGTATGTGAAGATGTAGATATGAACAAAGTAGCTGATATAGCAATAACTGGTAAATTTAGAAATAACGGTCAGGTCTGTATTTCACCTAATAGATTTTATATCCAAGAAAATAGAAAAGAGGATTTTGTTAATGCTTTTATTGAAAGGGCAAAAAAATTAAAAATTGGAAACGGTATGGACGAAGGTGTGGATCTTGGACCTTTAACTACCGCTAAAAGATTGGAAGAAATAGAAAAACTAGTTGAAACTACTAAAAAAGAAGGAGCAAAAGTCTTAATGGGTGGACAAAGACCTTCTGGATTCAACAAGGGATACTATTATGAACCAACAGTCTTTGATGATGTTAAAGATAATTTTACAATTATGAGAGAAGAGCCTTTCGGTCCACTAGTTCCAATTTTAACTTTTAAAACTTTTGATGAAGTAATTGAAAGAGCAAATGATAATGACTTAGGATTATGTAGTTATTTATACACTAACTCTATGGATAAAGCTCACATTGGATCTGAAAAATTAGAGTCTGGTTGTGTTGCAGTGAATACTGGTGTTGTTGCTATTGCTGAGGCACCTTTTGGAGGAATAAAACAAACTGGTTATGGTCGTGAAGGTGGTTCAGGAGCGATAAAAGATTATCTAAATGTGAAATACACTCACATGGGATTAAAAATCTAAAAAATGAGAAAAAATAAAATCAAACAAATGATGAAGGAAGGTAAGCCTGTTATTAACGGCTGGTGTGCGATTCCAAGTACAGCCTCTGTCGAAGCAATGGCTCATCAAGGTTGGGATTCTTTAACTATTGATATGCAGCATGGTTTAGTTGACTACAGTAATGCTCTTCCCATGCTTCAAACAATATCAACAACAGATGTAACTCCTTTAGCTAGAGTTAATTGGAACGAACCAGGTCAAATTATGAAAATTTTAGATGCTGGATGTTACGGAATTGTTTGTCCTATGGTAAGTAATAAAAAAGAGGCAGAGAATTTTGTTCAAGCTTGCATGTATCCACCTGATGGTTACAGAAGTTTTGGTCCTATTAGAGGTTTAATTTATGGTGGAGCTGATTATGCAGATCACGCTAATGAAGAAATACTAAAATTAGCAATGATAGAAACAAAAGAGTCTTTAGAAAATCTTGATGAGATAATGTCTACACCAGGTGTCGATGGTATTTATATTGGTCCAGCAGATTTAAGTTTAGCAATAGGTGAAAAACCTGGTTTTGATAGGTCGGAGTCTACAAAAGCTTATTCTGAGATTTTAAGAATTCTAGAACATGCAAAAAAAAATAATATTTTCGCAGGAATTCATAACGGTACTACAGAATATGCTACTAAGATGATCGAAAAAGGTTTTGATTTTGTAACTATAGCATCTGATTTAAGAGCTTTAAGTGCTGGCGCTAAAGAAACAGTAGACAAAATGAAGGGTTCTTTATCAAAAAAAGACGACAACTCTACTTATTAATCAAGTTGATCTAAAAATTCATCAAATTGTTTTTTTTCTAAATTAGAAGATTGTTTTTTTCCTGGAAATTTTCCATTCATTGAATCTTTTTTAAAACCCTTAAGAGCTTTTACTCTTTCTAGTTTTATTTCATTTCTAAGTCTCAATAAATTTCCATATGCTTTTGAATGTCTTGGGGGATTTTCTGTATCGCCACAGATATCTTCCATAAATAAATACATTACATCAGCGTTTTTACCTGAGCCTAATGAAACAGTAACTATATCTGTACGCTTGGAAATTTCACCCATTACATTTTCAGGTATTACTTCACACTCAGCTGAAAAAGCACCTGCATCTTCCAATCTTTTAAACTTTTGAAATAGTTCGTATGCTTCATCAGCAGTTTTACCCACAGCTCTTAAGCCACCAATCCAAGTAGATTTTCTTGGAACTAAACCTAAATGCCCCATTACTGGAACATCTTCTTTAGCCAGCATTTCAACTATATCCATACTTCTTGGTGTCATAACTGCATCCGCACCATTCTCCAATGCTTTAAAAGCTCCACGCATAATATCCTCTGCAGTTACAAACTCATTTAAAACTAAAGCAGCTGTTAAAAATAAATTTTTTGAACCTTCTCTTACAGGAATTACATTTTTTGCATTTGATATAATCATATCAAATCCTGCCTTTTCAGCTGCCTCGGCTTCTTCAATACTATTCGCTGTAACTTGTGTAAATTTTCTTTTTCCTTTTGCTGCTTTTAAATCCCCAACAGTCAAAGTTCGTTTTGCCGGTTTAGCAGCCCAAGTATAGATATTCTTCATTATTTAACACCTTTATAAAGAATATCTCTCCTATCAATAAATTCCTCAAAAGTTTTAATGGTAATTACTGAAGGTAATATAAATATAGATCTTTTATCTCGCTCATTTCTTATAATTCTAAAATATCCTTTTTTAATTGCTGTATCGATATAAACGTTTGAGGTTAAATATGATTTCTCTATCACTTTAAGTAATTGATTTTTTGTAATTGATTTATTTTTGTAATAAGCAAGCATCACCATATGCAACATTATCCAATGTTGTGGAGTTAAAGAAAACCAATTCAATAACTCGTTAGCTAATCTTCCTTCAAAATCTCCAAGTGATATTTCTGCTAATTGAATTCTTTTTTGAGTAAGTTTTGGAATTTTTTTTTGTTCTTCGAAGTGCTTAGGATACTTGAACTGTCTTTTCATTTAAATAAATTTAAACTCATTGAGTTTTCTATTCAATACTATTTTTACTTAATAGTTCTTTATAAATGTTATTTACTCTATGAACCTCAGTAGCAGTATTAAAATAACCTTCATATTCTATTTCTTCAGGCGTGACATCAAAATGATAGTGTCCAGCGTCTTTATCATGTTCATAAGAATGAAAGTGAGTATGTTCACCAGACTCTCTTAAATTTAATTCCCCTCCAGTAGGATCTCCAGTCCAAAGAACTGTATAACACTGTAACTTTGGACCAACAGGTTCATAAAATTGAAGAAAATCTTTTACACACTTCATTTGTTTTGGATCATAGTATTCATGTTTGATATCTTTATAATCTGGTTGAACATGAGATCTTACTTTTCCCTCTAGAATTCTAAATACACCAGCAAGAGCAATCTGTTCATTTGGTTTAAGATTTAAATTATTTGACAATGAAAACCTCATTGCTTGTGGTAATGAAGCTTCATCTCCTGATCTTCCTTTGATTTTTATTTTAATTACTTTTCCTTGTTTGCCATCAGTATAATAAATGTTTCCAAGTCCACCATGTTTTCTTGCGCTATATTTTTCAACAATACATTTTTTATCAGGACTTACTCTTGCAATTATAGATCTAGACTCATCAGTAACTAAATTTTCATTAATTACTAATTCACCACAGTGACCATCCAAACACGACATTGCACCAGATCCTGCACCTAAAGCATAAGATTTTTCTGATCCGATCATTTTTGAAATTTCTTCGTAATCAAATTCTGCACCAATAAAATTTGGATCATGCATGTATGGCTCTCCACCAACATCTATGATTTTTTGGTTGCCGCTTATTCCTTCAGATGGACAATTCCATTCACGAAGATTAGGACAATCTACAACTTCTACTTCAACATTTTTAAAATTTTCTGAAAGTCCTTTTTTTAATGCAATCGCTATATCTTCAAGCGAATGATTTGTGAAAGTTCCTTTTTCTATTTTTAATTGCATGGTGATAATAAGCTATAATTTATTTTGCATATTGTCTATAGATAATATATATAATTTCTATACATAAATAATTTTAAAAGGTAACGATGATAAATAAAGATTTAAAAGTAGCTGTATTAGGTGCAGGTGCTATGGGATGTCTATTTGGAGGATTGCTAGCTGAAAAAGGTTTGAATGTAACTTTAATTGACGTTTGGAAAGAACATGTAGATGCAATTAACAAAGTTGGTTTGAAAATGGATGGTTATGGAGGAGATCGTATAATTAAAGTAAAAGCTACTTCAGATCCATCATCGTTAGATAAAATGGATGCAGTGATTGTTATGTGTAAAGCAACTGCATTAGAACCAGCATTAAACAGTATTAAAAATATTATTGGTAAAAAAACAGTCTTCATGTCATTTCAAAATGGAATTGGTCATGAAGCAATAATTCAAAGTATTGTTGGAAATGAAAAGGTAATCGGCGGAACAACAACGCAAGCTTCAAATATTTTAGGACCAGGTCATATAATGAACCACGGCGCATTGCCTTCATGGATTGGTGAATATGAAGGAGGAATAACAGAGAGAATTACAGAAATAGCTGACACTTTTACTGCACACAATTTAGAAATGATTGCAGCTGAAGATGTAAAAAAAAGAAAATGGATGAAGCTTTTTGCTCTAACGGCAATTGGTCCTCTTTCAGCTATATTTGATCTACATCACACCGATCTTTACGTAAACAATAAGGCTAATGATGTCTCAAGAGGACTTGGTAAAGAAATCATTTTAGAGACAAGAGAAGTGGCACTAGCTGATGGTGTAAATGTGTCTGAAGATGAATGCTTATTTATGTTCAATAAAATTGTAGATTCAATGCAAACTAACAAGTCATCTATGGCTTTTGACGTTCAATACAAGAGAAAAACCGAAATAGATTTTATTAGTGGTGCAGTTTCAAAAATAGGTAAAAAACATGGTGTAAAAACACCTTTAAACGATCTTATGTATAAAATGATTAAAGTGAAAGAAGGTATGTACAGCTAAATGCTCAGTACAAATAAATTAAAAAAAATCAAAAGTAACTTTCCTGTTTTAGTTGGAGACAACGTTGTTTCGAAAAAAATCTGTAATTTATTAATTAAAGAAATAAGCAACTCAAAATCATTTGATGATATGATTATGGGGGGTAGAAGCAGGATTAACAAAGGTTCTAAAAATTTTAATTTATATATTAAAAATTCAGTTAACTCTGCAAAACTTTTTAAGCTTTTTAATAGTAAATCTTTTTATAAAAAAATTGAAAATCTTTTCACAAAAAATTTTAAGGATGGATCATGGGTAAATTTACACAAACCAAAATCATTTAATCCTAAAAAGTTCACTATTAAAAAAAAATTAAATTCTAGTGAATTAAAAAAAATGTTGGGTAACAATTATACTAGTCCTAAAGTAAATTTAGATATAGACTTTTCGGTATCAAAGGGAGGGTATAGATTAAGACCTCATCGAGACGATATAACTAGATTATACAATTTCTTAATTTATTTAACAGATATTCCAAAAAAAAATGGAGGCTCACTTACAATTTATAGAAAAAAATCTAAAAAAAATTTAAGGAAAAGTTTCAGAAGATTTCCAAAAATGAGTGAACTTGAAATAGTCAAATCATTTACACCCAAAAAGGGAACAGTTGTTTTTTTCCAATCTACTCCAAATTCCTATCATGGAGTGAAGCGGTTTGTAGAAAAAAATTGTCCAAGGCGTTTTTTTATTTATGGAAGTTATGCCTTAAATAAACCGGTTATATGGAATTACAAAGCGATTTCATATTATCCGCACATAATTAGCACCAAAAAAAGAATGTTAACCTCTTTTCATGATGCGAACTATTTAACCACAGCACCAAAACATTGAAATATTGTTAATGATAAAATAAATTTTACTGATGACAAATAGTCTTCAAAAAAAATTATATGAGAATGGGTACTTGATTGTTAAAAATGTACTTAACTTTAGAAGAGACTTAAAACCAATTCTAAATGATATGGAATTTGTTATGGATTGTCTCATCCAAAAGTATGCAAAAAAAAAAGATGTAAAGAAAGTTCTTAATTTCGATTTTAAAAAAAAATATTCTTATATCTCAAAGCTTAATATTCATGATTTGGATCAGTATTTTAATACTCGATTACCAAGAGACCACGTAAAAAAAGATAGTGATTATTTTGCTACTCAATCATTATGGAATTTAATTAATAATAAAAAAATTTTGGATGTTGTAGAAAAAATTTTAGGTAAAGAAATAATGTCTAACCCTGTTCAAAATACTAGAATTAAACAACCTGAAAAAAAATTACCAGAAGGTTCAATTCATGATGGTTTAAGCGGCAGAACACCATGGCATCAAGATGCTGCTGTTTTAAATTCAAGAGGACAAAAATTAACTGACATGGTTACTGTATGGATCCCTTTTACTAAAACAACTAAGAAAAATGGATGCATGATTACAGTAAAAAAAATAAATAAAATGGGATTATTAAATCATGTATCAGGATACAGGGGGCAAGTAGAATTAAAAAATAGTAAATTACTTGATGACATGGAGCACATTTATTTAGAAGCAAATGTTGGAGATGTAATATTATTGCATAAACATTCTATACATTGCTCTTTACCAAACAGATCAAATGATTTTAGGATAAGTGCTGATCTTAGATATAATGTTGCTGGACAACCATCAGGTAGAGAACCACTTCCAAATTTTTATGTAAGAAGTAAAAATAAAAAAAATCTCAAAGTTCAAAACTTTAAACAATGGTTATCTTTATGGGAAAAGGCAAAAGAAAAATGTATTCCAAGAAAATATGCCTTTAAATATCCACTTCCAACGTATAAAAATAATAAAAGAGACTTATCTAATTTAGTTTAATATTTATAAATAATTAATGACTAAAATTTTAATTACTGAATTTATCAACCAAAATAGTTTAGAAAATTTAAATAAAAAATTTGATGTTAACTACGATGAAAAATTATGTGAAGATGAAAATGAAATAATAAAAATAATTAGAGACTATGATGGTCTAATTGTAAGAAATAAAACTCAAGTAAATTCAGATATTTTAAAAAATGCATTTAAATTAAAATTTATTGGAAGGTTGGGTGTTGGTTTGGACAATATTGATACAGAATATTGTAAAAATAAAAACATTCATGTTCAGCCAGCTACAGGAATGAATGCAGACTCTGTTGCTGAATATGTTGTTTCCTCATCAATGTTTCTTATAAAAAAAATCCCGATGTTTCACAATGGAACTATTAAAGGTGAATGGCCAAGAACAACAATTAAGTCGACAGAAATAAAACAAAAGAATTTAGGAATAATTGGATTTGGTACAATTGGAAAAAAAGTTGCTGAGTATTCTTTAAAAAACGGTTTAAAAATTTTCGCCTACGATCCTTATATTAAGGAATTAAATGATAAAGAAATTGATGCTAAATTATCAAATTTAAATGAAATATATGAAAAATCAGATATCATTTCCATACACCTACCTTTAACAGATGAAACCAAAAATATGATAAATAAATCATCATTTTCTCAAATGAAAAATAAACCTATTATAATAAATACTTCTAGAGGAAGCATCATAAATGAAAGTGATTTAATTGAAGCTTACCATAAAAATATTATTTCTGGCTTTGCTCTAGACGTGTTTGAAAAAGAACCTATAGAGAGTGAATTTTATAACAAAATAAAACCAGGTATGAATTGTATATTAACACCTCATATTTCTGGTGTAACAACAGAGTCAAACATCAGAGTAAGTGACTTTATAGTTAAAAAAATTACAGATTTTTTTAACTAATTATTTCTTCTAGATTTATTAATCGACCTTGTTTTATTGATTGTTCTGCAGCCTCTCCCACAGCAACAGCAATTAAACCATCTTCTAATGAAACCTCTGGATCTGAATTATTTTTAATAGCTTTCAAAAAAGCTAAGTGTTCGTAGTAAGTAGATCCATGATGGTGGCCGGCCTCAAGAATTTTTTTATCTACTTCAATATTTTCGATATGTGTTTTACCATCTCTCATTCCAATTCTTATATTTGATGAGGTTTTACCTGAGTCATCGGAGGGTACTGAAGTTTCAATTTTTCCTTTATTTCCTGTGGCTACAAGCTCTTCTTGCATGTCAGAATTTTCTGCAAACATACAAAGCTCAAGCAAACTTCTTACTCCATTTTCAAAATTTACTATTACATAGGCATTATCAATGATGTCTGGCTTTTTTCCATTATACACTTCATCTAAATGGTTAACGTCTTGACCACCACTTGCATAAACACTGAGTGGCTTACTTTGTATAATCAATCTCATTAAATCAAAGAAATGACAGCATTTTTCAACAAGTGTACCACCAGTATTTTCTTCAAAACGATTCCAGTCATTTACTTTTTTTAAAAAAGGAAATCTATGTTCCCTTATGGTTAAAGTTTTTAAATCGCCAATTTTGTTATTATGAATTTCATTAATAAACTTTGAAACTGGCGGCATATATCTATACTCCATCGCAGTCCAAAATACTGAAGGATAACCTTTTGTAAGTTTTTTTATTTCTAAACAATCTTTTGTATTAGTACATAATGGTTTTTCTACTAATATGTGTTTTTTAGTTTTGATTACATCTTTCAAGATTTCTATATGAGTAAAGTTAGGAGATGAAATTAAGTATACATCAACAATATTTTTTTCAATCATTTCTAAATGATTTTTAAAACAAAAAATTTTTGTTTTTAGAATTTCTTTACACTGATTTAATGAATCTTCATGAGGATCAGCAAGAGCAACTACTTCAGCATTATCAATTAATGATATATTTAAAATATGTTCTCGAGCCATTGTCCCTGCTCCAATAATTCCATATTTTATTTTTTTCATATTCTGTTTGTATCAGTTTAATTTAAAAACTTAATCAATACTTAGCCCGCTTGGCACTTTATCTGGTTTACCTAGCGGTCTCTGATTTCCACTTCTGCCAGTTAAAGATTCGAGGAAAGAAACAAGTTGATCAATTTCTTTATCATTCAATTCTATATGCTGTATGTCAATGCTTGATAGAATTCTGTCTTGTTCCCTTTTGTCTGAAAAAGTTACAAAATCAATTTCTTCTAACCAAGGTGCCTTAGGTAAATTTGCATATTCAGGTTTCCAATTCTTATTCATTTTTATTGGATTTAAATGATGCTTAATAATTGATTTTAAAGTTGGATAAGCGCCATTATGACCGTAGGGTGCTGTTAAAGAAACATTTCTTAATGCTGGCGTTTTAAATTTATACATATCATTTATATTATCCGTTTCGACCATTCGTCCAACGTCACGTGCATAAGGATCAAAGGGTCGTGTCCTTCCAGGACCAAATTGGGGAATTCCTATTGAATGAAATTTTTGATCTGACAACAAAGATCCTGAATGACAAGAACTACAGTTTGCTTTTCCATAAAATAAATTCATCCCATTTATTTGCTTTAAAGTTAAAGCTTGTTTATCTCCATTTAAATATTCGTCAAAGGGAGAGTCAAAAGATGTCCATTCATGAATTTCAAATGCAGCAATCGAATTAACAATATGTGTAATGTTAATATCTAGAGGACTGTTTACATCATCAAAAGCATTTTTAAATAATTCAACATATTCTGGAATTCCTCTGATCCTGTGGGTAATTACAGGCCAAACTCTATCGATTCTCATACTATCTTTTCCAACTTTTGAGACCAAACCTATAATTTCATTTTCACCTGGATTTCCTGCCATCTCAAACTGTCTAGTCATTGGAAACAAAGCTTGAACTGCAACTATATTATCAAGCCCTTTAGGAAGAGCTTCTTGAGCAGGTGTATTAAAACCGTTACCAAATATATTCGATTTAGTTACTCTTCCATCATGTAACAAAGTATTAATGTCTTTAAATCCTAAATTCCATAAAGCTAAAGCATTTCTTGGAATTCGTTTTTTTATTTTATCATCACCCTCACCTGCAGTTCTCTCTAATCCTATACCTTGCCCTCCTTCACCAATACCTAATGAAAGTCCATCTGAACCTCCTTGATCATGACTATGGCAGGTTGCACAAGCAATGTTTCGATTTGCAGATAAAATTTTATCATGAAATAAAAGTCTTCCAATTTTAACTTTTTCGATATCAACCTCATGGAAATCTTCACTCTTTAATGGTTTCGGTAATTCTGTTGCGTAAGTTTTATTTACTGAAATTAAAAATGGAATTATAAATATTATAATTTTTAAATGATTAAATATCTTTTTATACTTTTGTTTATTCCATCCATAGTTTTTGCAGAAATAGAAAATGCTAGAGATTTGATGGAGGAAGGAAAATTTAAAGAAGCTATGGAAGAACTTATGCCAGCAGCTAGATCTGGTAATGCTGATGCTGAAGAACTTATTGGTATTATGTACGCTATGGGTCTTGGTGTTGAAAGAGATGATGTTAGAGCTTTTGAATGGTATCTTAGATCTTCTATGAAAGGTCATCCTGGTGCTCAATCTGGTGTTGGGTGGTATTACGAAATTGGCAGAGGACTTCCTGCTCCCGATCTTGTTCGAGCTTATATGTGGTACGGTTTGTCTGCTATTGGTGGAGATCCTGACGCTGCAATTTCTCAGGAAGAAGTTATTAAAAAAATGACTCCTGAACAAATTGAAAAAGCTCATATTCTCATAAAAGATTATAAATCTTGGATATATCCTTTTAGATAATGAGGCGAACTAAAATCCGCCCCATTATATTAATTTGAAATTACAAATCTTTTTTGTATGCGCTCGATGCTTTTTTCTCTGCTTTAGCTACTGCTTTAGTTAAAGCGTTGAAAATCTCTTTTCCACCTTTAACATTAGCTTTAAACCAATCATACACTGGGCTAGCTTCTTTCTTAAAACTAGCTTTTTGATCAGGCGTAGGAACATATAAATCTCCACCACCTGCTACAAAGTCTTCGTAAGCTTTGATTGATTTTCTTTTAGGAGAAGCAAAAGTTGCTTGCTGTAAAGCATAGAAACCATCAGTCACTACTTTTTTAAGGTCTGTTGACATCGATTGATATTTTGCATTGTTCATCCACCATAATGCTCCCATGTATGCATGACCGTCTAAAGTAACATATTTTAGACCTGCATCAGGAAACTTCATGTTCATAATGTCAGTAATTCCATTTTTAGAACCTTCAACTACACCAGTTTGAAATGATGTAAATAATTCAGGCCATGGAATAGGAGTTGGAGATGCACCTAATGCTCTTACAAGTTCCTGAGGTAAATCAGCTACAACTGTTCTGATTTTTAAACCTTTCATGTCAGATGGGTTTGCAACTCTTCTTTTTGTGTTAGCAAAATTTCTCCATCCACCAGTATTTCCAATTGTCATCAATCTGATTGAATCGTTAGAATCTTTTAGAGCCATTTTTCTCATTGTTCTTACAAAATCACCTTGCATTACATCTTCAGCAATTCTGTCATCAGCCATTAGATAAGGTAAATCTAAAACTTGAACATATGGGAATACACCTGCTGCACCTCCAGAAGTAGAAATGTAAATATCTATACTTCCATCAGATACACCTTGTAAACACTCAGCACCTTTTGAACAAAGCTGCGTTCCTACAAATAGTTCTACAGCTATTTTTCCATTTGAAGCTGCTTCTACGTAGTTTTTAAATACTACAGCACCATCATAATCTTCATCTTGATCATTAGAGTTCATTGTCATTCTCAAGTTATAATCTGCAGCTGAAACAGATGCTGTAAAACTAATTAAGAATAATAACGAAAAAAATGATTTTATTATTTTACTCATAATTATTTCCCTCTCATTAAATATTTATGTATGAAAACTATACTTAAATTGAGTTAGAGAGTCTATCGACTAGTAACAAAAATATTCAAATTTACTTTGCGAATCCAGTAAGCAAAGGAATTGTCATCGAGATTGATGGAAAATATGTTATTAAAAATATAACTATAGCTTCAACTGCCAGGAATGGCAATATAGCTTTTGCTATTGTTTCAACTCTTTCACCAGAAACAGAAGATGCAACAAATAATACAAGACCCATAGGTGGAGTTGCTAAACCAACTGTTAAATTAACGGACATAATAATTGCAAAATGCACAGGATGAACTCCTAGCTCAACAAAAACTGGTCCAAGAATTGGTCCTAAGATAATTATCGCTGGGCCTGCATCTAAAAACATTCCAACAACAAATAATAAAATATTTATAAGAAACAATAAAACATACGGGTTGTCAGTTAATCCTAAAACGAACGCAGCAAGATGCTCAGGTGCATGAGATAAACTAACTACAGTTTTAAAAGCCATCGCAGCACCAACTAAAAGAAGTACAACGGAAGATACCATCGCTGCTTTTGTCATCACTTTAGGAACATCTTTCCATTTTAATGATTTCAAAACAAATAGACCGATAAACATTGCGTAAGCAGCTGCTACAGCTGATGCTTCTGTTGGTGTAAAAATTCCACCAAGAATACCACCTAAAATTATTACTGGTGTCATCAAAGGAAAAAAAGCTTTTAGAGATGCCTTACCTCTTTGGCTCCAAGTTGTTTTTTCTGTTACTGCTGGGAAATTATATCTCTTGGCCATAAATTTTATTGTGACCATCAAACTAACTCCTACTAAAATGCCAGGTACAATCCCTGCTAAAAATAATGCAGCAACACTCTCGCCCATCACATAAGCATAAATAATCATAATCCCTGATGGAGGAATAATTGGTCCTATTACAGAACTAGCTGCGGTAATAGCAGCTGCAAATTTTTTTGTATATCCTTGCTTTTCCATTGCAGGAATAAGCATTGATCCAATTGCTGATGTATCAGCTACAGCTGAACCCGATAAACCTGCAAATAACATTGAAGTCAATACATTCACATGAGCCAAACCACCTTTTAAATGACCCATCATCGCCTGACTAAACTCTACAAGACGATGTGTTATTCCCCCTCTATTCATCAACTCCCCAGCTAACATGAAAAAAGGAATAGCCATAAGTGGGAAACTATCTATTCCATTATAAATATTCCTATACAACATTGCACCATCTCTGGCCTGGTCATTTAACCAAAGTAAAATTCCTGGTGCCGCTAACAAACCAAAAAATACTGGTAAGCCAATTAATAGAAATAATAAAAACAAAGGAAGGAACCAAACTAACATTATTGTGTCTCCAACTTTTGTTTATCGTAATCTTCAGGTAAATCTAACCTAGTAAAATTCGTAAGAATATTTCTCAAAATTAATTCTATGTTCACGGATATTAAAAATATAATCCCAACTGGTAAAGACATATACATCCAAGCTAATTTTATTGGTTCTGCTTTTCCACCAATTAAATGAAAAGGAATTTTTATCGAAGAAGAATTAAATATCCATCCTGCATTAATATGTTTAAAACCTAATTCTAAACCTATAACTAAGACAAAAAGAGATACAATTAACAAAAACAAAGTTAAAAAAGTTGATATAAGTTTTGGTAAAAATCTCTCTAATAAATCAATAGAAACAAATCCGCCCCATCTATAAGCAGAAGGTGCGATCAATCCTGTCATCCATAACATCAAAAATCTAGCAACCTCATCAGGCCATGGCAGTGCATTATTTAATACATACCTAAAAAATACTTGTACCAAGATAACAATCACCATCAAGAATATGGCTATCCATGCAAATTGTCTGCCAATTCTTAAAAAAAAAGTATTTATTTTCTCAAGGGTATTAAAAACAAATAGGAGAATATTAATTGTCAAATTCACAGCTAAATTTATTTTAATTATTTAATAAATACAACTTTAATCAAAAAACTAATTTACTTTATATAATAATTCTCGTATTAAAAATGCTCTCTAAAAAATTTATATACAATTATGAGTAATAAAAAAAAGATATTGATTATTCAAAAAGTCCATGAAAAAGGTATGGAATTAATTAATAACCACCCTAACTTTGATGTTGAAGTAACTGATGATACCTCTGTAGAAAATTTAAAATCTAAAATAAAAGATTGTGATGGCGCTTCAATTAGAATAGCAAAATTATCAGGTGATGTAATTAATGAAGCAAAAAATCTTAAAATAATTTCTAGACATGGGGTTGGCTACGATAATATTGATTTAAAAACAGCTAAAGAAAGAGATATAAAAATTACTATTACAGCTAATGCAAATGCAGTTACAGTTGCTGAGCATGTTATGTTTGTCCTGCTAAATATTGCAAAAAGAAGAGAACTTTATCATACGACAGTTAAAGAAGGTAATTTTAAGGACAGAAATAAATTACCTAAAACCATTGAAGTATGGAAAAAAAATTTCCTAATTATGGGATTTGGTAGAATAGGTAAAGCACTAATTAAAAGGTGTTTGGGATTTGAAATGAATGTTTACGTCTATGATCCATTTGTAGATAAAGATATAATAGATAAGCTTGGTGGAAAAAAAGTTAATAATATTGAAGAGGCAGTAAAAACAATGGATGTAATATCTCTACACATGCCTTTAACAGACAAAACAGAAAACCTTATTAATTATAATTTGCTTAAAACAATGAAGAAAAATTGTATCATCATTAATGCTGCTAGAGGTGGGATTATAAATGAAGAAGATCTTAATAAAGCTTTAAATGAAGATTTAATTTTTGGAGCAGGAATTGATGTATTCAAACAAGAACCACCAGAAAATGATAATCCTCTTTTAAAAAATGATAAAGTTTATTTAAGTCCACATACTGCTGCTTTTACTGATGAATGTATGACAAGAATGGGTGTAGAAACAATTCAAAATATAATTGATTATTTCGATAATACATTAGAAAAATCAAAAATTGTAAGATTGTAGTAAGATATATCGTTTTAAAAGTTAGCTTTTATAAAGCTCGATACCACTAAGATTTAAAGTTTCAGTTAAATACTTATAACCTATTTTTGCGTACTCAAATGGGTTTGCTTTTGCAGGATCTTGTTCCGCCTCTACTACCAACCATCCAGAATAATTTTTTTTCTTCAATACATCAAACAATGGTTTGTAATCAATACATCCATCACCTGGAACTGTAAATGCACCTTCTAAAAATGCCCCTCTAAAACTTAAGTCTTCTTTTAAAGATTTTTCTAAGACACTTTTTCTAATATCCTTACAATGCATATGAATTAATCTTTCGCTAAAATCATTTAATATTTTTAAAGAGTCTCCCTGAGCAAATAACATGTGGCCAGTATCTAATGTAAGTTTTACACTATCATGTGTGTTTTCAAGTAGTCTTACCGTATCCTCTTCAGTCTCTATTATCGTACCCATATGATGATGATAAGCAAGTGGCATACCTTCATCTTCAAGATATTTTCCCATTTCTGAGATTTTTTCATAATATTTTTTTGACTCTTCAAGACTCATTTGAGGTCTTGTAGACAATTTTCGATCTGGATCTCCTTGAATTGAACCAGAAACTTCGGCAAAAACCATACAAGGTGAATTACAATCTTTAAAAAGTTTCAGCTGATCTTGAATTAAATCTTTTTCCTCATCAATACTATTTGTTCTTAAATTAGCTCCATACCAACCTGAGCAAAGATTTAGATTAAATTCTTTAAGTTTAGGGATTAATTTTTCTGATTTTTTTGGAAATTTACCACCAGACTCAATTCCAATAAATCCTGCCTGACTAGCTTCTGACAAACATTGTTCTAAAGAAGTATCGCCACCCAATTCAGGCATATCGTCGTTACTCCATGCAATTGGTGCTATTCCTAATTTTACTGACATAAAATTTATTAAAAAGTTAAATCATTTTTAAATGATGATGTTATGTGCATCAAGAAAATTATATTTTTAATTAGTGTTTAATTCATCATTAAAAATGTTTCTTGATTTTGTTTTTTAATTCTGTTCTATATTCTTATGATTAACTTTTCGTTAATGGGAGCAGGACGGATTGGAAAAATGCATGCTAAATTTATTGCAGCACATCCAAAAGCAAAATTAAAATACATTTACGACATTAATTCTGAATTCGCTGAAGAAGTAGCAAAATCAACAGGGTGCTCAATTGCTTCTTCACCAGAGGACGCAATTAATGCAGATGATATAGACGCAGTTCTTATAGCTTCTGCTACTCCAACTCATACTCAATTTATAACAATGGCAGCAAAAGCAGGAAAAGCAATTTTTTGTGAAAAGCCAATTGATTTGGATATCAATAAAGTAAATGAGTGCATGGAAAATATCAAAGGAACAAACGTTCCTATTCAAATTGGCTTTAACAGAAGGTTTGATGCCAGTCATGCAAAGGCACAACAGGCAAGGGTAAAAAAAGAAATTGGTGAATTGGAAATGGTTGTTATTACTAGTAGAGATCCTGAACCTCCTGGAATTGACTATTTAAAGGCTGCTGGAGGATTTTTTAGAGATACTACTATTCATGATTTTGATTTAACTAGATTTATATTAGGAGATGATCCTGTAGTTCAAGTATCAGCATTTGGAGGTGCTTTATTTGATAAAAATTCACAACAAGTAAAAGATCTAGATACTGCTATGTTTATTTTAAAATCAAAAAATGGTGTTTTAATTCATATCAACAACTCTCGACGTGCAGTTTATGGATATGATCAAAGAGTTGAAGTATTTGGTAGTAAAGGAATGGTAATCTCTAATAACCAAACTCCTACTTCTTTAGAAAGATACACAAGCACATCAACAAATGAAAAGGGGCCTATACATTTCTTTTTTATTGAGAGATATGAGCAAGCTTACAGAGATCAATTTAATGAATTTGTAAAATGTGTTGAAAATAAAACAAAACCATTAGTAGGATTTGAGGATGGAAGAAACGCTTTGATAATAGCTAATGCAGCATATGAATCCTTTGAAAGTGGTAAAGTAATAGATATAAAATTCTAATATGTCTAATAAATATATATCTGAACAATCTAACCAATTTAAAAACAAAATAATAATTGTAACAGGAAGCACGCAAGGTAGTGGAGCTGAGACTGCGAAATTACTAGCAAACAGAGGCGCTAAAGGAATAACTATCTGTGGAAGAAATAATAAAAATGGAAACAAGGTAAAATCTGAAATAGAAAGCATAGGCGCAGAATGCCTATACGTTCAAGCAGATTTAGAAAAACTTGAAGACTGTAAAAAAATAGTTTCTGAAACTGATAAAAAATTTAACACAGTAGACTCTTTTATAAATGTTGCAGCTTTTACTGAGAGAGGAACGATCTTAAGCACAACAGAGGAAAATTATGATAAAAATTTTAATGTAAATGTAAAAGCTCCCCTTTTTATGATGCAAGACGTTATAAAAATAATGATCAGGGATAAAAAAAAAGGAACTATAGCTCATATTCTATCAATGGCCGGATATAGTGGTATGCCTTTCTTAACTGCTTACAGCTCTTCTAAAGCAGCATTAGCAGTAATGATTAAAAATGTTGCAAATTCAGTTTCTGGTCATCAAATAAGAGTGAATGGTGTAAATCTAGGTTGGACAGATACACCAGCAGAAACAGTAATTCAGAAAAAATTTCACAACGCAGATGATAATTGGTTAAAAAAAGCTGAGTCAAAAGTTCCATTTAAAAGATTAAACAAACCTTTAGACGTTGCTAAGATATTGGCATTCTTGTGTTCAGATGAGTCAGGAATTATGACTGGCAGTATTGTTGATTTTGATCAGACAGTTGCAGGATGGCATTCTTATTCAGCATATGACACCAAGGTATTAGATGATAGTATTTTAGGTGAGTGAACCTAATTAAAATTAATTTGTGAAAAAAAATAAAATTAAAGATACTGGTTTGGAAGTTACAGAATTAAGTTTTGGAACATCCTCTTTGGGGAGTATGCCAGATACTTATGGTTATGAAGTACCAGAACAAAGGGCTCAAGAAACGTTAAAAAGATTTTTTCAAGGTCCAGTAAATATGCTTGATACTTCAAGAAATTATGCAATGGGAGAAAGTGAAAAAAGGATTGGAATAGCAATAAAGGAAAATGGGGGTTGGCCAGAAAATTTTATCTTATCAACAAAAATTGATAGAAATATGGATACGCTAGTTCTTGATAAAAAAAGAACAAGAGAATCTATTGAAGAAAGTTTAAAAACTTTAAATGTAGATTCTGTGGATATTTTATTTCTTCATGATCCAGAATACGTAAAAGATGTAAATGATATTACTAAAAAAGATGGGGCATTGGATGAGTTATTTAAAATAAAAGAAGAGGGTTTGGCTAAGGCAGTTGGTTTAGCTATGGGAAAAATAAATATAATGTTTCCTCTTTTAAAAAATTGGAACTTTGATGTGATAATTAATCATAACAGATATACTTTATTAAACAGAGAAGCGGATGAAATGTATAGCTATGCTCACAGTAAAAATATATCTATTTTTAATGCTGCTCCTTACGCTGGTGGTGTTTTAGCAAAAGGTCCAAGTAACTTTAAAAAAATAACTTATCAAGATGTTACAGAAGAAAAACTTGCACCTGCTAGAGAAATAGAAAAAGTTTGTAAAAAGTATAATGTTGAAATGGGTGCAGCTGCCTTACAGTTTTCAATGAAAGATAAAAGAATTACCTCTACTCTATGTGGTGTTACTAGTATTCAGAGTATTGAAAAAAACCTGTCTTGGGCTAAAACAACTATCCCAGAAGAATTTTGGAACGAAGTTTTAAAATTACCTTACTCAAGCAAAGATCCAGAATCTGAAAGAAAATATACACCTGGTTAAATTTTAAAAAAATTATAAATAAGATAATTATATATTTATTTTGTTAATTTAATTATCAACAATTTCCGGGGATAATTTTTAATTGTAATCAATTTTAAAAATACATAATCTATCAAACATAAATTAAAAAAGGAGCATAAATGAAAAAGTTTATTATCTCATTAATAATGATGTTTGGAATAATCTCTTCAACTTCATTTGCTGGTACTTTGGTGATTAATACAGATACATCTGATGCAGCACCAAAAGAAGCTTTTGAATATATTATTAAAAAATTTGAAGAAGAGAACCCAGACGTGACAGTAAAATGGAATGTTTTTGACCATGAAGGTTACAAACAATCCATAAGAAATTTTTTAAACACCGATCCACCTGATGTTGCAAACTGGTATGCTGGAAATAGAATGTTACCATTTGTAAGAGCAGGTTTGTTTGAAGATGTCTCTGATATTTGGAAAGACTCAGGTTGGGTAGACGGAAACCTTTCTGAAAATATGGAGCATGCTAAAAAATCTATGACGATTGGTGGTAAGCAATGGGGTATTCCTTACACTTATTATCAGTGGGGCGTGTATTACAGGAAAGATTTATTTACAGCAAATGGAATATCTGTACCAAAAACATGGGATGATTTTGTAGCTGCATGCGCTACGTTAAAAGCTGCAGGGATTACACCTATTACAATTGGATCAAAGTATCTTTGGACAACAGCTGGTGTTTTTGATTATTTAAATCTTAGAACAAATGGCTATGAGTTCCATATGGATTTAACACTAGGTAAGGTTCCTTACACAGATCCAAAAGTGCAAGCAGTATTTGATAAATGGGATGAGCTTGTAAAGCCTGGTTACTTCTTAGAAAATCATGCAGCACTTAGTTGGCAAGAAGCTTTAACTCCTATGGTGAACGGTGAAGCAGCAATGTATGTGATGGGTAACTTTGCTGTTGCTCCTTTAAAAGAGGCTGGCTTAAGAGATTCTAATTTAGGTTTCTTCCAGTTCCCTGAAATCACACCAGGTATCCCAATGGCTGAAGAAGCACCTACGGACACTGTGCATATACCTTCTAAAGCTAAAAATAAAACCGATGCTAAGCGTTTCTTAATATTTATGTCTCGAGCAGATGTGCAAGAAGAGATCAATAAAATATTAGGTCAGCTTCCTATTAACAAGAACTCTAGTGTTAAAAAGGGAGATCCATTCTTAAAAGCAGGATTGAATATGCTAAATAATGCTTATGCAATGGCGCAATTCTACGATAGAGATGCTCCAGCTCAAATGGCATCAGAGGGTATGAAAGGCTTTCAAGAATATATGTCTAATCCTGACAGAAGACAAAAAATCTTAGAAAGATTAGAAAAAGTACGTCAAAAAGTTTATAAATAAACTTTTAACTTAACTGTGGGGCTTACTGGCCCCTCAGTTAAAAATTCGATTTCATCAATTTTTAAAATATAACTATATGGAACTAAATAATCCAAAAGCTAAAAGAATTACTTGGTGGCAAAAAAATCAAATTAAAATAAGCCCATGGATTTTTCTAGCTCCAGGATTAATATTTTTTTCCATTTATGTAATAGCACCGATATTTGTATCTATTGGCATTTCTTTTTATCAATGGGATGGATTATCTCCATCTATATATGTTGGTCTTCAAAACTACATTGAACTTTTAGATGATGAATATTTTTATATTTCACTTTGGAATAATCTTAAATGGTTAATATTTTTTATGTTAGCAGTTCCTATTGGCTTAGGACTAGCAATATTTTTAAATCAAATTGTTTTTGGAATTAGATTAATTAAATCTCTATTTTTTTTTCCATTTGTTATTTCTCAAGTAGTCATTGGACTTATTTTTACTTGGTTTTACCAACCAAATTATGGGGTTATTGCACCCTTTCTAAATTTTATTGGATTAGAAGGGTTTTCAATTCTTGCAAATGAAAATACTGCAACTTATGGGATAATATTTGCAGGTCTATATCCACAAATTGCTTATTGTTTAATTTTATATTTAACAGGACTTAACAATATTAACCCTGAACAAATTGAGGCTGGGAGAATGGATGGCGCCAAAGGATTTCATTTATTTTGGAATATAGTGCTTCCGCAACTAAGACACGCTACCTTTTTAGCAATTGTAGTAACTGTGATTGGTGCGCTTAGAAGTTTTGATATGGTGGCAATAATGACTCAAGGTGGACCTTATGGTTATTCAAATGTATTAGCGTATTACATGTTTGAGCAAGCTTTAAGTGAATACGGTTACAGAATGGGATACGGGTCAGCAATAGCAACTGTTTTGTTTACAATAATGATGTTTTATATTTTATTTTTTATATACAGAATGTATCGAAACGAGAGGGAGGATAATAACTAAATGTTCCCTACTCCAATTCATCAAAGACCAATCGTAAATCAATATATTTATAAAATATTTTTACCTATCTCATTAATTATTTGGTTGATACCGATTTTTGGTATTTTAATGACATCAATAAGAGGTTTGGGAGATATTACTGCTGGAAATATGTGGGGAACTCCAAGTGAATTTTTACTTTTTTCAAATTTATACGATGTTTTCACTAACACTCCAATGATCAAATACACTCTAAATAGTTTTAAAGTAACTATTCCAACAATGTTAGGAGCGGTTGCTTTAAGTTGTATGACTGGCTTTGCTCTTGCGAATTATAAGTTTAAGACAAATTTAATAATATTTTTTATTTTTATAGCTGGAAACTTTGTTCCATTTCAAATTTTAATGATACCGGTTAGAGATCTGACTTTTAAAATTGGTCTCTACAACACTATTACAGGATTGGTTTTATTTCATGTAGCTTTTCAAACAGGTTTTTGCACACTTTTTATGAGAAATTTTATTAAAGCGTTACCTCAAGAGCTTATCGAGGCTGCGAGAATGGATGGAGCATCTGAATTTAGAATATTTTGGAAGATAATATTACCTTTGACTAGACCAGCTATAGCAGCACTGTGTGTTTTAATTTTTACATTTATATGGAACGATTATTTTTGGGCAACCGTCTTAATACAAGGTGATCATGCAATGCCAATTACTGCTGGATTAAAATCATTAAATGGTCAATGGATTACAGCCTATCACTTGCTATCAACTGGATCTATTGTTGCTGCGATACCTCCTGTTATTATGTTTTTTTTAATGCAAAAACATTTTATTGCTGGATTAACTCTTGGAGCAACTAAAGGTTAGTATGATTAAAGTTACTTTTATTGGAGCAGGAAGCACTGTATTTATGAAAAATATACTTACAGATATTCTGCTTGAAAAAAATTTCAGTAACTGTGAAATAGTTTTGCAAGATATTGATGATAGAAGATTAAAAACCTCAAATTTGGTTGCAGAAAAAGTTTCAAAATCAATAGGTGCAAATCCAAAGATTATAATCGAAAAAAATCAAAAAAAAGCACTTAGTGGAGCTGACTTTGTAATATTAATGTTTCAAATAGGAGGTTATGAGCCCTCTACAGTTATTGATTTTGAAATTCCGGCAAAGTATGGACTAAAACAAACTATTGGTGACACTTTAGGAATAGGTGGAATTATGAGAGGATTGAGAACTGTCCCCGCTTTATTGTCAGTTGCAAAAAATATGAATGAAGTTTGTCCAAGCGCAACTATGTTGCAGTATGTTAATCCTATGGCAATTAATTGTTTAGCATTGTCTAAATTTGCACCTGAGCTTAAATATGTTGGACTTTGTCATTCTGTACAAGGAACTGCTGAAGATTTAGCAAAAGATATTGGCGAGGATATAAAAAACATTAGTTATGAATGTTCAGGTATCAATCATATGTCTTTTTATACTAAGTTTGAAAAAATTAATCCTGATGGAAAAAAAGAAAATCTTTATCCTAAAATTTTTAAAGCTGGAAAAGAAAAAACATTTGGTACCAATTGGGATGGATGCACAAACGAAGTTAGATATAAAGTTTTAGAAAAATTTGGATATTTTGTTACTGAGTCATCCGAACACTTTGCAGAATATACTCCTTGGTTTATTAAAAATAACAGAGAGGACTTATTAAGTGAATTTAATATTCCAATTAATGAATATATTCGAAGGTGCAAAAAACAAATTAAAGAGTGGGATCAACAAGAGCAAAATTTATTAGATGGAGAAAAATTTGTTTGTGAGAAATCTTTAGAGTATGCTTCACGGATAATTGTATCAATTGTTGACGGAAAAGAAGACACAGTTAATGGAAATGTTTTGAATAACAAGTTAATTTCTAATTTACCAGATGATTGTTGTGTTGAAGTACCATGTAAAATAAATAATGAGGGAATTAACCCTCAAAAAGTTGGGGATTTACCTATGCATTTAGCAAACCTAATGAAAACTAATATAAATGTTCAACAATTAACTGTTGAAGCTTTAAGAACCAAAAAAAAAGAGACCATTTATCATGCGGCTATGTTAGATCCACTTACTTCTTCTTTATTAAGTTTAGATCAAATTAGTTCTATGGTAGATGAGTTATTAAAAGCTCATAAAAATTGGATACCAGAATTTAACTAACATGAAAAATAAATTTCCTAATGATTTTTTTTGGGGAACGGCTACAGCAAGTTACCAAATAGAGGGTGCTACAGATAAAGATGGAAAAAGCAAAAGTATTTGGGATACTTTTACACATACACCTGGAAAAGTTAAAAATAATGAAAACGGAGATACTGCTGTAGACCATTATCATAGGTACGAAGAAGATATTGAGCTGATGGCTAATATAAATTTAAATTCATATAGATTTTCTTTAGCGTGGACCAGGATTATCCCTGAAGGGATAGGTAAAATAAACCCTAAAGGAGTAGATTTTTATTCAAGGTTGATAGACAAGTGTTTAGAAAAAAAATATTGAGCCTTTCATAACTTTGTATCATTGGGACCTTCCTCAATCACTGCAAGATAAAGGGGGTTGGGCAAATAGAGACATAACAAATATATTTTCAGATTATTCAGAGGCTATTGTTAAAAATTTTGGAGATAGATGTAATCATTTTATCACATTTAATGAACCACAAGTTTTTACTATTCATGGATATGTAGATGGTTACATGGCTCCAGGATACAAAGATTTAGAAAAATACTTTGCATCAATACATAATGTTAATGTTGCACATGGCAAAGCTTTTCAAGCAATGAAATCTTTAAATAATAATATAAAAATTGGCTGCACTTTTAATATGGCGCCATGTATTCCTGCCACAAAATCAAGTGAAGATCTTCATGCAACTAAATTATTCGATACTTATTGGAATAGATCATTTGCCGACCCTATGTATCTTGGAAGATATCCTGAATTACTAATTGAAGATGTCTCAAAACATATTCAACAAGATGATATGAAAAATATTTTTCAAAAAAATGATTTTATTGGATTAAATCATTATCAACATATTAGAATTAAAGCTGATAATAAAAGTTTACTTAAAGCAAGAGGAGCATTCAATGATGAATTGCCTTTTGGTCTTGAGGGCAAAGATGCAAAGTTAACTCTTATGGGATGGGAAATTGTTCCAGATGCTTATTATGATCAAATTATGGATTTAAAAAATAATTATGGAAATCCAGATATTTATCTAACTGAAAATGGTGCAGCATATCCAGATTTAATAGAAAAAAATGGAGAAATAAACGACACCGATCGTATTGATTATTTTAAAAAAATATTTAAGTGCTGTAAAAAAATCTATTGATGATGGAGCTAAAGTTAAAAGCTACTTTGCATGGACATTCATGGATAATTTTGAATGGGCGTTAGGATTTGAAAAGAGATTTGGAATAGTGCATGTTGATTTTAAAACTTTAAAAAGAACACCTAAAAAATCGTACTATTTTTTCAAAAAGCTTGTAGAACAAAATTCAATTCCTTTTGATTTTTAATTTATTAAATCTAAATAAAAACTTACTTAAAAAGATAAATTATTTAAAAGCTAAATTATTTTCGTCAAATAAATGACATTTATTTAAATCAAAACTTAAGCTTAAATTGTCTCCAATATTAGCTGAATTCTCACCATCTGTTTGAACAACTAATGGTTCTCCATCTTTCTCTAAATATAGAAATGTAGATGAACCCAATTTTTCAATTACGAACACCTTGCTATTCCAGCATTTTTCACCAGTATTAATTGATATATGTTCAGGTCTGATACCAATCTTTACACTATCGCCAGGTGAAACTTTATCTGAAGTTTTTGGAACAATAATTTTTCCTTGTCCTGAAATTTCAACTTCGGTTCCAGAACTATTAGAGCTTATAACTTTAGAATTGATAAAGTTCATCTTTGGTGAACCAATAAAACCACCAACAAATAAATTTTCTGGTTCATTGTATAATTTTAAAGGTGATCCTTTTTGAGATACTATTCCATGATCTAATACAACTATGTCATCTGCAAGTGTCATTGCTTCAGTTTGATCGTGAGTAACATAAATCATCGTTGCATTTAATTGATCATGTAATTTAGCAAGCTCTACTCTCATCTGAACTCTTAAAGCTGCATCTAAATTAGATAAAGGTTCATCAAATAAAAATACTTTTGGCTTTCTTGTAATTGCTCTACCAATTGCAACTCTTTGTCTTTGTCCTCCTGATAATTGTTTTGGTTTTCTCTCCAAGTATTCCTCAATTTGAAGAATTTTAGCAGCCTCCATAACTCTCTCTGTAATTTCTTCTTTAGATTTTTTTTCAATTTCTAGGCCAAAAGCCATGTTATCGAACACTGTCATGTGTGGATACAAAGCATATGATTGAAAGACCATTGCTATATTTCTTTCTGATGGTGGAAGATCATTAATAACTTGTCCATCAATTGAAATTGTTCCTGAGTTAACCTCTTCTAAACCAGCTATCATCCTTAGCATTGTTGATTTACCACAGCCACTTGGTCCAACAAATACAGTGAAAGATTCACTTTTAATTTCTAAAGACACATCTTTGATTACATGTGTGGACCCAAAAGATTTATTAATTTTCGAAATATTTATTTCTGCCATCTTAAGTTAATATTATTTTTAAGTATTTATTAATAACCTCTAGTTTAAATTTAAGTTCTATTAAAATTTAAAATAAAAATAAATCTATATATAAAGGTGTACAACTAATATGAAAATTTAAAATACTATCTCAAGTTGTAATTTCTCAAATATTAATTTTTAAATTAATATATTTAAAATTCACATAACTAATATTTAATTTTTTCATTAATTATTTTTCTTCTATAATGTTACTTTATAATAAGTAGGAGGTAACTATGGCTAAATTTATAGTAATGGGCAATTATACAGCTCAAGCTTTTAAAGGATTTATAGGTAATCCAGATCAAGACAGGGCTGCAGCAGCTACTGCTTTATCAGAGGCAGTAGGAGGAAAGATGGAATCCTTTATGATAACAAGAGGAGCTTATGATTTTGTAGGAGTTGTGAGTGGTAGTATTGGATTTGAAGGTGCAGCAGCAGTTAAGCTAGCAGTTGAAGCTTCTGGAGCTATAACAAATTTTACCATATTAGAGGAAATGGATATGGGTAAAGCTGCAGGCATGGCATCAAAAGCTATGGCTAATTATAAACCAGCAGGTTAAAGCTAGATTTTAAGTTAATTCTATCATGATTAATTTTATTAATTATGATAGCTTTAACTTAAATGAAAATGTTAAGAGATAGTTTTGGTAGGTCTTTTCCATATATAAGACTTTCGATTACCGATGTATGTAATTTTAAATGTGGGTATTGTTTACCTAATGGTTATCAAGTTGATAAGAGCGATAATAGAAAATTTCTTCACTTAGAAGAAATTAGACGTTTAGCAAAAGTTTTTTCAAAATTGGGTGTATGCAAAATTAGACTTACTGGAGGTGAACCAACGGTAAGAAAAGATTTTTTTGATATAATCAAGATCTTAAAAAATGAAGCTGGAATAAAAAAAGTTGTAATTACCACAAACGGTTATCATTTAGATGAAAAAGCAATGATGTTAGTAGATAGTGGCTTAAATGGCATTAATATTAGCATTGATAGTCTAGATAGAAATACATTCAAAAATGTTACAGGTCATGATCGATTACCAGAGATTTTAAAAGGAATTAACATCCTTCAAGATTTAAATTTTGAAAATATTAAGATTAATGCAGTTCTTTTAAATGGAATAAATGCATCAGAAAAAGATTTTGAGTCTTGGGGAGAATTTATAAAGAAGAATAAAGTAGATTTTCGATATATAGAACTAATGCAAACAGGCGAAAACCTAGATTATTTTAAAAAATATCATGTATCTTCAAAAATTTTCAAAGATTACTTAAATAAAAATAATTGGATTTATCAAACCTTAGGTAAAGATGCAGGGCCGTCACTAAATTATATCAATCCAGAATATAAAGGGAAATTTGGAATTATAGCGCCCTACTCTAAAGATTTTTGTAGAAGCTGTAACAGATTAAGAATTACATCAAGAGGAGATCTTAGATTATGCCTATTTGGAAATACTGGAATAAGTATAAGACATTTATTACAAAAAGATGATCAAATTGAAGAATTACAAGATCTTATAATGGGTCAAATGAAATTTAAAAAAGAATCTCACCATTTGGAACTAGGCGAAACTGGTTTAACTAAAAATTTATCTACCACGGGTGGCTAATGTCAAAATTAAAAATTATAAATCAAGAAGAGCTTAAAGATTGGGCGAAAGAAATATTTCAAAAAAACTCTTTCAATATGGTTGATGTTTCTTCAAAAAAAGAAACTTTTAGAAGAGCACTTGCGTCAGGTAAAATTTATGTTGGAAAAAAGGTTTTTGATCTAATTAAAAATAAGAAGATGCCTAAAGGAGATCCTATTACTTTAGCTGAGGTATCAGCTGTGTTGGGTGTAAAAAAAACAAGTGAACTTATTCCTCTATGTCACCCACTTCCAATTGACCATACGGCTACTAAAATAATTATGAATGAATTAGACAGTTCATTAGAAGTTTTTTGCGTAGTTTCTGCAGTAGCAAAAACAGGTGTTGAAATGGAAGCTATAATGGGTGTTAACTCTGCCTTAATCACAATTTACGATTTAAGCAAAATAGTAAATCCACATCTTAAAATTGATAACGTAAAATTATTAATTAAAGAAGGTGGAAAAAGTGGATTATGGAAAAACCCTGATGGTCTCCCAGATTTTTTAAAAAATATTTTTTAATGAAAATATCAGTTGAACTATTTGGCGCAGCTAGAGAATTTAGTACTAAATCCCATTTAGACTTTGAATTAATTGAAAATTCCTCAATAAAAGATCTTAGAAGCCAAATGATAGAGTTTATTGATATAAATTTTAAAGGAAATGAAACTTTTAAAAAAATTATTAAATCATCAGCTTTTTGTTCGTCTGATGATAAAATTGTCTCAGACAATTATAAAATAGTTAAAAAACAAAACTTTAGCATTATACCTCCTATAGGAGGCGGTTAATGCTACATACTAAAATTATTGATGCTTCAAAAAATGAGAAGATAGAAATTTCAAAAGCAGAAAATTTTCTAAATCAATCGAAATTTGGCGCTGTAATATATTTTGTTGGGACTGTAAGAGATTTAAATGAAAATAAAACAGTTACTGGAATTACCTATGATGCCAAAGAAAGTATGGTTATAAAAAGTTTTGAAGAAATTTATGAAGAAGCCGACAAAAAGCTAAATATTAAAGAAAAAGCAGTATTTATTGAGCATGTTAAAGGATATGTGGGTTTAAAAGAAAAAAGCATCATTATTGGTGTAGCTTGTAAACATAGAGATCAAGCTTTTGAGTTATCTAGATATATAATTGAAGAAATTAAAAAAAGATCTCCTATTTGGAAAAAAGAACATTATGAAAATAAGGACAGTGAGTGGCTAAAAGGAATATCTCTAAATAATTAAAATGATAAAATTTAAAAATTCAGAAATCACACCAGAGAATATTTATAAAAAAAGAAGATCTTTCATTAAATCTATAGGTCTTGGTGCAAGTACATTAGCAATGTCTACTATACCTTTTGTAAATAAATCTCTAGCAAGTAAGAGAGATAAGTTAACGAGTTATAAAGATATTACGACTTATAATAATTATTATGAGTTTGGAACATCAAAGAGTGATCCTTATAGAAATTCTCAAATATTTAAAACAACTCCTTGGGATATAGCTATTGAGGGTGAAGTTGAAAAACCAATAAAATTATCTATGGAAGAAATCTCGGAAATGTTTATTTCTGAGGAAAGAATATATCGATTAAGATGTGTTGAGGGTTGGTCTATGGTTATTCCATGGATGGGTTTTTCTTTAAGTAAATTACTATCAAAAGTAAATCCAACTAATAAAGCAAAATTTGTTGAATTTGAAAGTGTATATGACCCTGCACAAATGAAAGGTCAAAGATACCCTGTTTTAAACTGGCCTTACAATGAAGGTTTAAGAATTGATGAAGCCATGCATCCTTTGACAACAGTTGTGACAGGTTTATATGGTAAAAAACTACCTAATCAAAACGGAGCACCACTAAGAATTTTTATTCCATGGAAATATGGTTTTAAAAGTGCAAAAGCTATTGTTAAAATTAAATTTGTCGAAAACATGCCTACCTCATCATGGATGTGGGCTTCACCTAGAGAATATGGATTTTACTCAAATGTTAATCCTAATGTTGATCACCCAAGATGGTCACAAGCAACTGAAAGAATAATAGGCGAAGGTGTTTGGGCACCTAGAGTAAAGACCTTAATGTTTAATGGTTATGGAGATGAAGTTGCAAGTCTCTATAGCGGTATGGATTTAAAAAAAAATTTCTAAATTAAATTGAGTAGATATTCTAAAACTCTAGTTTTTTTTCTCTCTCTTTGGCCAATTTATGTGATTTCTTATCAAATAATTTTTAATCAATTAGGTCCAGAGCCTGTTGATAGAATCATAAATCACTTTGGAGAATGGACTTTGATATTTATTCTTTTAACTCTTTCTATGACACCACTTAAGCAAATCACAAAATCATTAGAGTGGATCAAGTTTAGAAGAATGCTTGGTTTGTTTACTTTTTTTTATGCATCTATTCATATGTTAAGTTATGTTGGTCTTGATTACAGATTTGATTTTGAGCCACTGATAAATGATGTCTTAAAAAAAAAGTTTATCTTTATAGGATTTTCAGCTTGGCTGTTGTTAATTCCACTTGCTGTAACGTCATCTGAGAGAATGGTTAGACTGTTAAAACAAAATTGGAAAAAAATTCATAGATTGATTTATATAATTGGGATTTTTGGCGTACTTCATTATATTTGGCTATCAAAAACAATATTTTTCAAACCACTTATATTTCTAATTATTTTAGTAATTCTTTTACTTTTTAGAATAAAAATTACAAGATCAGCTTCTAAAATCTGAGGCTTTATCAAAATCTTTAAAAGATTTGATACTCTTAGTTTTAATAAAATTTGTTCTATTTTTAAGCCTCTTAACCATAAATTTTGCTCCAAACTGACCTTTAATATTTTTAAATTTTTTTATTAAAGAACTGTCAAAACCAATAGGATTACCTACTCTATTTTTATATTTTAAAGCATGTACTAAAAATTTTTTAGAATTTATAGATCTACAAATTTTATTTATATCTGATTGTTTAACAAATGGCATGTCCGACTGAGCTATAATAAAGCCCTTATCATTTTTAGATATTTTTTTTAATCCTATTTTTATAGAAGAGGCCATCCCTTTTTTGTAATTTTTGTTGTAGGTAAAAATAATTTTTTTATTTTTTTTTATTATTTTTTTTACTTCTTTGTGTTGATGGCCAAGAACTAGGATAATTTTATTTACTTTACTTTTTGTTAATACATTTAAAGAATAATTTATTAACGGTTTATTTTTATATAGCTTAATCAGTTTATTTTCAGATTTCATTCTTTTTGATTGGCCAGCTGCAAGTAATATTGCTTTAATCACTTTTTATAAGTTTCTGATACTAATTGAGCTATAATAGATAAAGCAATTTCCGGAGCAGATTTACCACCGAGCTTAATACCAATTGGTCCGTGAATTGAATTAATTTCATCATTATTAAATCCAGCTTCGGCTAATCTTTGACATCTATTTTCGTGAGTTTTTTTACTGCCAAGTGCTCCAATATAATAAAATTTATTTTTTAATGCGTATTGCAAAGCAGGATCATCTATTTTTGGATCATGTGTTAAAGCTATTAAGGCTGTACTTGAATTTGTTTCAATTTCTTCAAAAGCTTCTTTTGGCCATTTGTTAATAACTTTAATTTCAGGAAATCTTTGCTCAGATGCAAAATATCCTCTTGGATCTATGATACTAATTTCAAAATTTAAACTTTTTGCAAAATCAACTAAATATTGTGCAATATGCACAGCCCCAACAATAATTACTTTTATTGGTTTTATATAAGTTTCAACAAATATCTCTGAATTTTCTATAACGCCGTTTTTTTTTGATTTAAAAAAATTTTCTATTTCATCAGCATATTTTGAAAATTCTCCTTTTGGAGAAGTGCCAGGTAAATAAATTTCACTATCACCATTTTCTAAATTTGTAAGAATTGCAAACTCAGTTTTTGATGATTTTTTTTTTAATATTTCTTCAAGTGTTTTAATTTTCATTAGTGTATCTGCTCAATATATACCGCTATCTCTCCTCCACATGCTAGACCCACTTCCCATGCACTTTCGTTTGAAACTTTAAATTCTATTTTTTTACAAGGCTTGTTGTCTTTAATTAATGATAGACATTCACTTACAACTGCAGATTCTACACATCCACCAGAAACTGATCCTGAAAAATCTCCTTTTTCATTCACAATCATCCTGCTACCAACTTGTCTAGGTGATGATCCCCATGTTTGAATTACAGTTGCTAAAACTACTTTTTGATTAGCTTTGATCCAATCTTTAGCTTCGTCTAATATTTTCTCATCAAATGAATTTTTCATCTGATAAAATATAGTTTCTAACTAACAAGCATCAACGGCTTTTTTAGCCTGAGTGACAACTAAACTAGCTCTAAATTCTGCAGAAGCATGCATATCATTGTTCATTTCTGAACTATCTAGATCCATTCCATCTATTGAAGAAGAGGAAAAATTACCCGATAGAGCTTTCGACATTTCTTTATCATTGTAAACACATGATTTTGCACCAGTAACTGCAACGTTTACATCTCCTTTATGTTTAGCCACATATACTCCAACGATTGCATATCTAGATGCAGGATTAGGATGTTTTTGATAGCTAGATTTTTCTGGTATTTGAAATTCTATAGCTTCAATTAACTCACCCTTTTTTAAAGCTGTCTCAAACATTCCTTTAAAAAACTTTGCCGCTTCAATTTTTCTTTCGTTCGTATGTATTGTTGCATTTAAAGCTATACATGCAGATGGATAATCAGCTGATGGATCATTATTTGCTATTGACCCACCTATCGTTCCTCTATTTCTTACTTGTGGATCACCAATTCCTTCAGCCAAACTAGACAATGATGGAATTGCTTTTTTAACATCTTTAGAATTTGAAACTTCAACATGTTTAGTTGCAGCTCCTATAGTAACTGACTTCCCACTTACCTTAATACCACTTAATTTTTTAATATTTTTTATATCAATTAAATCTTTATAAGTAGCTAATCCTAATTTCATTGAAGGAATAGTGGTCATTCCTCCTGCTAAAAAAGCAGAACTAGATGATGCAAGTTTAGATGCTTCTTTACTATCTTTTGCTGAATGATAATTAAAATCTTTCATAAACCTCCTATGCTGCTTTTGCGTTAGATTTTTTTAGATTTTTACAAGCCTTCCACACTTTTTCAGCTGTAGCTGGCATAGTAACCTCTTGCCCGCCTAAGGCATCAATTACAGCATTCATCACTGTAGGTGGTGCTGCTATTGCTCCAGCTTCTCCACAACCTTTAACACCTAAAGGATTTGTGGTTGCATGCGTACAAGTATAACCAATGTTAAACTCAGGAAAATTATCTGCACGCGGCATTGTATAGTCCATATAAGATCCTGTCATCAACTGACCTGTTTCATCATACTCTGCATTTTCATACAATGCTTGACCTATACCTTGAGCAAGACCACCATGAACTTGTCCTTCAACAACCATTGGATTAATAATTCTTCCAAAATCATCACAAGCTGTATATTTTTCAAGCTTAACATGTCCTGTTTCAGGGTCTATCTCAACTTCAGCAATATGTGTTCCTGCTGGGAAAGAAAAGTTTGAAGGATCATAAAAAGAAGTTTCTTTTAAACCAGGTTCATCCCCTTCGGGCAATGGAGATTTCATTTCATCTCTTACGCCAGGTAAATAACAAGCAAAAGCTACTTCTCCTATTGTCTTCTTTTTATTTGATTTAGAAACAATAAATTCTCCGTCTTTGAACTCAACATCGTCTGGATTTGCCTCTAACATTTTAGCTGTAACTCTTTTACCTTTTTCAACTATTTTTTTACAAGCATTTACAATAGCAATACCACCAACAGCTAAAGATCTAGAACCGTATGTTCCCATGCCGAATGTTCCTTTGTCTGTGTCGCCATGAACGATATCTATATTTTCTATTGGAACACCTAATTCATCCGCTGCTATTTGAGCAAAAGTTGTTTGGTGACTTTGTCCATGACTATGTGAACCTGTGTAAACAGTCACTTGTCCAGTTGGATTAAATCTAACTTCTGCAGATTCCCATAATCCAACACCACATCCTAATGACATTACAGCAGCTGATGGAGCAATACCGCATGCTTCAAAATATGAGGTAACGCCAATTCCTCTAAGTTTTCCTTTAGCTTCAGACTCTTTTCTTCTTGCCTCAAAACCTTTGTAATCTGCCATCTGTTTTGCCTTTTCCATTCCAGCAACATAATCACCAGAATCTACTGTATGAACTAAAGTTTGTTTAAAAGGAAATGCCGTAGGGAAGTTTTTTATTCTAAGTTCAGTTTTATCTATTCCCAATTCCATTGATGCTTTTTCAACTAATCTTTCAATAGTATATGTAGCCTCTGGTCTTCCTGCTCCTCTATAAGCATCTACTGGAGCTGTATTTGTATATACAGCTTTGACATTTGTATAAGCTGCTGGAATTTCATAAACCCCAGTTGCGCAAGGTCCAAATAAATAAGTTGGTGTCACTGTTCCAAATACTCGAGCATAAGCTCCAAGGTTTGCTATGGTCTCATTTTTAAAACCAAGAAACTTTCCATCTTTAGTAACTGCTAATTCTGCATGAGTAACATGATCTCTTCCATGAATGTCAGTTAAAAAAGATTCTGACCTTTCTGCAACCCACTTAATAGCTCTATTAATTTTTTTAGCTGCCCAGCTACAAACAATATCTTCGTTATAGACATTTATTTTAGAACCAAAGCCACCACCAACATCTGGAGCTACAACTCTTAACTTGTGTTCAGGAGCTACATTTCCAAAAGCTGACATTATCAATCTTGATAAATGTGGATTTTGACTTGTTGTATATAAAGTGATCTCCTCAGATGCTGCATTGTAATCAGCAACACATGCTCTTGGCTCCATTGCATTTGGAATTAATCTATTATTAATGATATCAATAGAAATTACTTTATCAGCCTTATCAAATGCTTCTTTAACTTTTTGTCTATCCCCTAATAACCAGTCAAAACAAAGATTTTTATCGATGCCTTCATGAATAGTATCTCCATTCATAGCATCTGCAGTACTTGTGACTGCTTTTAATACTTTGTAATCAACTTCAACTTTTTCTGCAGCTTCTTTTGCTTCTGCTAAACTTTCAGCAATTACAACTGCAACAGGATCTCCAACAAAATTTACATTATCTTTAGCTAACGGAGGGTTTCCAGGACATTTCATTTCTGTACCGTCTTCACTTCTAATTGCCCAACCCGCAATCAAACCTCCAATTTTATCATCTGCTATTTCTTTGCCTGTAAGTATGCTTACTACTCCTGATGATTTTAAAGCTTTATCGATATTTATTTTTTTAATAGATGCTCTTGCGTGCGGTGATCTAACAAAAATTGCGTAAGTTTGATTTGCTAAATTAATATCTGCTGTATATCTGCCTTTACCAGTTAAAAATCTTTTATCCTCTTTTCTCTCAACTCTAGAACCTACTAAACTTGCCATTTTCTTTATCCTCCTTAAAATTACATTTTTGTTGCTGCTTCTTTAACTGCTGAAACAATATTTTGATAACCAGTACATCTACAAATATTTCCCTCTAACCAATCTCTAATTTCTGTATCTGATGGTTTTTTATTTTTTTGTAAAAGGTCAACTGCGCTCATAACCATTCCTGGAGTACAAAAACCACACTGTAAGCCATGAAGTTTTTTGAACGCTTCCTGCATTGGATGCATTTTTCCATTTGTTTCTAAACCCTCAATTGTTGTAACTTTTGATCCATTAACGTCAGCTGCTAAAGCCGTACAACTTTTTAAAGAATTTCCATCAACATGCACTACACATGCTCCGCATTGACTAGTGTCACATCCAATATGTGTACCTGTTAACTGTAAATGCTCTCTTAAAAATGTAGATAGTAAAGTGTTATCTGAAGCCTCTTTTTCGACTTTTCTTCCATTAACTTCTAGTGAAATTTTACCCATAATCTCTCCTTTAATTAATATCTTTACCCATCAAGATTTAATCATTTTGGGAATGTAAAGGCAACTATCAAATTTAAACTCTAGTAAAACTAGAATTTATTTTAAAAACATCAAATAAATTAAGAAAATTCCTAGAAGTACTGCGGCAGTTAAATATCTATAATTAATTTTTGACATAGGTACTTTTTTATTTTCGTACTCAGCTATCTCACTTGATTCATGTTTTTCAGAAGAAATTAATTCAGAAAATTTACCAAAAAAAATATCTGCCATTTTTTTTGCTGTCATATCTATAAGTCTTGAACCTACTTGTGCAATTTTACCACCTACTTGTGCTTCAACAGAATAAATTAAATTTGTTCCAGTGTCTGTATCCTCAAGTTTAACTTCAGCTTCTCCTGAAGCAAAGCCAACTAGAGAGTTTCCAGATCCTAATATCTTGTAGCTGTTAGGAGGGTTTAAATCTTTTAACTCAATATTACCAGAAAATGTTGCATTAAAAGGTCCAATTTTATTTGTGGCTTTTGCAGAAAATTCAGTATCAGATTTTTTATTAAATTCTTCACATCCAGGGATTGCTTGTTTTAGTATTTCTGGATTATTTAAAGCATCCCAAACTTTTTTTTTCTCTAAATTAATTTTATAAGATCCTGTTAATTTCATAAATTAAACATATAATAAATTATGGACGAAAATACAAAAAAAGAATTACAGTCTGCAGCATTTGAAAGACTTATATCTCATCTAAGAGAAAGAAAAGATGTACAAAATATAGATCTAATGAATCTTGCAGGTTTTTGTAGAAACTGTCTTTCTAAGTGGTACAGAGAGGAAGCGGGGAAAAAAGGAATTGAAATTTCTGATCCTGATGCAAGAGAGCATGTTTATGGAATGCCTTACTCCGAATGGAAAGATAAATATCAAAAATAATTATTTCTCTTTAAGTCTAGGGAATAATTCTACAAAATTACAAGGTTTATGATTAACGTCTAATTGATGCTTTAATATTCCATCCCACGCGTCAGTTACACCGCCTGAGGATCCTGGTAATGCAAATATATATTTACCATTAGATAAAGCTGCACAAGCTCTTGATTGTATAGATGATGTTCCAACTGTTTTTAGACTTATTGTTCTAAAAACCTCTCCAAATCCAGGTATATGTTTATCTGCAATTTCATTAACTGCTTCAGGAGTTATATCTCTTCCAGTGAGACCCGTTCCTCCAGTAGTAATAATAACGTCTATATCTTTTTGATTAGTCCATTCTTTTAAAATCTTTACAATATCTTCTTTATTGTCTTTACAAATTTTTCGATCAATTAATTGATGTTTTGCTTCTTTAATTTTTTCAACTAAGATTGCACCCGATTTATCATTATCAAAAGTTCTTGTATCTGTTACAGTCAATAAAGCTATATTTACATCCATAATTTAAAAATGATTATATTATCAATTCTTTTCTTTGTAACTGCATTAATATACTCAAGTGTTGGTTTTGGGGGAGGCTCAACATATCTTGCAATACTTTTAATTTGGGGTGTACCTTACACAATATTTCCCGTTATAGCTCTTGTATGTAATATTATTGTTGTATCTGGTAATTCTATTAATTTTATAAGATCTAAAAACATAAATTTAAATTTACTTTTTCCTTATTTAATTGGCTCTATTCCATTTGCATTTATTGGAGGATCAATAACAATTGAAAAAAGTTTATTTGAAATTTTATTATTTTGTGTTTTGTTGGTTGCAGGCATTTTTTTATTAATTGAGAGTAAGTCTTTTAATAAAGAGAAAATTAAAATTAATCAAATACCAAGATTATTATCAATTTCTATTGGATCGATAATTGGCTTTATGTCAGGATTAGTAGGAATTGGTGGAGGAATTTTTTTAAGCCCCCTTCTTTTTTTAATGAAAGCTGGATACCCTAGACATATCACCAGTAGTGCATCTTTATTTATTTTAATCAATTCTATCTTTGGAGTAGCCGGACAGTTGACAAAAGATCAGGTTTTGGGTCAGGTTATCAACTATTGGCCATTGTTTTTTACGGTACTTATTGGAGGACAAATTGGTAGCTTATTAAACATAAAATTTTTATCGAATAAAATTTTAGCTCTACTTACTTCTTTTCTTGTAATTTTTGTCGCAATAAGAATGGGAATTAAACTAATAACTTAATACTGAAGCTCTGGCAAAAATTAAATAACCTGTTTGTTTCCACCTTTTTTAACAAAGTAAATACCAACGCAAACTGCAATTAAAGAAACTAAAACTTTTGTAGTAATTAATTCTTTTAAAAATATGTAACCTAAAATAGTTCCAAAAATTGGTATCAAATAAGAAACTTGAGATTGAAATATTAATCCATTTGTAGTCAAAATTCTAAAACGTAATAACCAAGCAATACCGGTAGGAACAATTCCTAAATAAATAACTGATATTAGAGAGTCTCTTCTTGGCATAGTTTGAAATGGTTGTTCAATTAAAAATGTTAATGGTAACAAAATAATTATTGCCCAAATTAAAATAGATCCAGTTACATTTTCATTTTTTTTTTTACTTATTTTTAATGTTAGCACTCCCCCTACAACATAACAAGTTGATCCAAATAATATCAATAAAGCTGAAACAAAATTATTTTCATCTATTAAAAGATTATCAGAGAATAAAAATACTATTCCAGAAAATCCAATTAAAATCCCAACAGTTTTTACTAAATTGAATTTTTCATTTTTTGTATAAAAATGAGCTAGCACTGTGGAGCTTAAAGGTGTAGTTGACATTAATATAGCTGCCATATTACTTTGAACTGACTTAACTCCATAAGCAATTAAGAAAAATGGCGCTACCAAATTAATAAACCCTATGATTGCAAACCAATGCCAATCTTTAGAAAAAGCTTCAACTTTAATATTTTTAAAATAACACAATAGTAAAACTGGAATTGCTCCAAAAAATACCCTTAAGAAAGCAATTGTAACTGGACCAAAAGAATAAGTTGCTATTTTTATATTAAAAAACGCAGAAGCCCATATAAGAGATAATACTGTTAATAAAAAGTAATCAATTAATCTTGGTTGTCTCATTCAGTTATCTCTTTTATCTCGCCAGAAGTTAATTCGATTAAATTTTCAAAATTTATTTCGAAAACTGCATTAGGATGACCTGCGGCTGCAAAAATAGAAGAAAACCTATTTAAAGTTTCATCAATAAAAATTTTTATTTTTGTTAAATGTCCTGTTGGAGATACTCCACCAATTGTATATCCAGTAATTTTTTTAACTTCTTCTGGGTTCGCCATTGAAACATCCTTTTCATCTAAAATTTTTTTTAATTTATTTAATGAACACCTTTTATCTCCAGAAACTAAACATAAAACAAAACTATCCCCTGCTTTAAAAAGTAAGCTTTTGACAATGGCCCCTATTTTGCAACCTAAAGCTGTAGCTGCATCGTTAGCTGTTCTAGCAGATTCCTCCAAAACAACCACTTTAAGATCTGGGTTAAATTGTTTTAGAGATTTTTCTGCTCTTAAAACTGGCTCTTTGTTTAGTATTGAATTCACAAGTTTAATAAATTTATTATTTTAGTGACTAATTACACTACTTATGTGAAAATTGCATAGGTGTTATTTATTAAATAAGCAATATTTTTAAGTATTTTTTTGCTAATTAGGCCAAACAAAATTACATAGGAGACAAAATGAGTGCAGCAAACGTTTTAAAATTTATCAAAGAAAAAGATGCGGAGTTTGTAGATCTAAGATTTACTGATCCAAGAGGAAAACTTCAACATTTAACTATGGATGCTTCAATAGTTGATGAAGATATGTTGAATGAGGGTGTCTTTTTTGACGGTTCATCTATTGCTGGTTGGAAAGCAATTAATGAGTCTGACATGATTTTAAAACCAGATACAGCAAGAATGTTTATGGATCCTTTTACGTCTCATAATACTGTAGTTTTGTTTTGTGACATTCTAGATGCAATTAAAAAAGATCCATATGAAAGAGATCCAAGAGGTGTTGCTAAAAAAGCAGAGGAATATTTAAAAGCTTCAGGTATTGGTGATAAAGCCTTTTTTGGACCAGAGCCAGAATTTTTTGTTTTTGACGATGTAAGAATCAAAAATGATATGAATGAGTGCGGATTTAAATTAGATAGTAAAGAAGGTCCTTACAACTCAGGTAAAGAATATGAAAATGGAAACATGGGTCATAGACCTCAAATTAAAGGTGGATATTTCCCAGTGCCACCAGTTGATAGTGAACAAGATATGCGTGGTGAATATTTAAAAAATTTAAAAGAAGTTGGTATTAAAGTTGAAAAACACCACCATGAAGTTGCTCCTAGTCAGCACGAACTTGGAATGTATTTTGGAACTTTAGTAAACCAAGCTGATAACGTACAATTATATAAATATGTTGTTCAAATGGTTACACATTCATTTGGCAAAACTGCAACATTTATGCCAAAGCCAGTTGCTGGTGATAATGGTTCAGGAATGCACATCCATCAATCCATTTGGAAAGGTGATGCTCCGGTGTTTTCAGGTGATGCGTATTCTGGATTAAGTGAAACCGCATTACATTATATTGGTGGAATTCTTAAACACGCTAAAGCAATTAATGCTTTTGCTAACTCCACAACAAACAGTTACAAAAGATTAATTCCAGGTTTTGAAGCTCCAGTTCTTCTTGCGTATTCAGCAAGAAATAGATCTGCTTCTTGCAGAATACCTATTACTTTAAGTAAAAAAGGTGCAAGATGTGAGATTAGATTTCCAGATGCTGCCGGAAACCCATATTTAACTTTTGCAGCAATGTTGATGGCTGGAATTGATGGAATTAAAAATAAAATTCATCCAGGAGAATCTTTTGATAAAGATTTGTATGAATTACCTCCGGAGGAAGTAAAAGCTATCCCAACAGTTTGTGGTTCTTTAAGAGAGGCGATGGAAAGTTTAGATAAAGACAGAGAGTTTTTAACTCAAGGCGGTGTCTTTACTGATGATCAGATTGATGCTTACATTGCTCTTAAGTTTGAAGAAATACACAAATTTGAACACGCACCTCATCCTGTAGAGTTTGAGATGTATTACAGTAGCTAATAAACTTTTATTACTGTCTAGTTGTTGCAATTGTATCTTTGTTAACACCTTTTTTGACTACGTAATCTTGTGTGCCGTTCGCACCGGTTTCAACCTCTTTACGTAGTTCTTTAAAGAATGTTTTCTCCTTTAAAGAGTCTTTCAAGTTTTTAACAAGATTTTTAAACTCAAATTTGTTCATAAAGAATCTATACATTAGATATGCATATAATGCAATACAGATATGCAATAAGTGGGATAATACAACTTATGATATTTTAAAAGATTCTCCACAACCACAACGCTCAGTTTCATTAGGATTATTAAACACAAATGACGAGGACAATTCCTCCTTTTTGTAATCCATTTCAGTTCCAAGAAGGTACATAATTGCTGCAGAATCAACGAACACTTTCACACCTTTGTCTTCAATAACTTCATCGCTAGGGTTTAACTCTTTTGTATATTCCATTACGTAAGACATCCCTGCGCAACCACCTGATTTCACTGATACTCTAACACCGATAGAATCTTTTTCAGCATTAGACATTATCTCTTTTATTCTTAAAGCTGCGTTATCACTTAATTTAATTATTGGGTTCATTACAAATTCAATTCCAATTTTGCTGCCTCTGACATCATATCTTTATTCCAGGGAGGATCCCAAACTAATTCAAGATCTACATCCTCTATACCTTCAACCTGCATTGCACCCTCTTTCACTTCTTTTGGTAAACTTTCTGCAACTGGACAGTTTGGAGTTGTCAAAGTCATTTTAATAATAGCAAACTTTTCATCTTTTACTTTAATATCATAAATCAAACCCAATTCGTAGATATTTACAGGTAACTCAGGATCATAAATTTTTCTTATTTCTTCAATTATTTGCTCTTTTTTTGACATAATTTAATTCTCAGTTTTTACTTCTTCCATTTTTTCATCAAAAGCAGAAACCATTGTATGCCAAGATAAAGTTGCACACTTAACTCTCATTGGATATTGTTTAACTCCAGATAAACACATTAGTTTAGTTTTTTCATCTTCACTCAAATACTTAGATTTTAATTCAGGATTTTCCTTGATCATGCCTAAAAAATCCTCAACTATCTCTTTAGCCTCATGCTCATTTTTTCCTTTAATTAAATCTGTCATTATAGAGGCTGAAGCCATCGAAATCGCACAACCACTCCCTTCGAAGGATGCATCTTCCACAATTTTTTGTCCATTTAGTTTTAAGTAAACATGAACATTATCACCACAAAGAGGATTATTACCTTTAGCGTCTTTATTAAAACCCTCTGTCTTTCTAAGATTTCTAGGATTCTTACCGTGTTCTAATATAATTTCTTGATATAGCTCTTTTAAATTCATTATAAATTAAATATTTTTTTACAGTTGTTTATTGACTGGTTTAACTGATCTAAATCTTCTTTTGTGTTATAAATACCAACTGATGCTCTAGCACTAGCTGGAATATTTAATTTGTCATGTAGAATTTGACAACAATGATGTCCTGCTCTTATTGCAACTCCGTCTTCATCCAAGATAGTTGCTATATCATGAGGGTGAACTCCTTCTATAGTGAATGATAAAACCCCTCCTTTATTTTTTGGATTTCCAATAAGTTTAACTGAGTTATTTTTTTGTAATAGCTCTTGTCCATATTCAACTAGGTCTGCTTCGTGTTTCATAATATTTTCTATGCCAATGCTTTCTAAAAATTTTATTGAATGGTCGAAAGCAATTACTTGTGCTGTGGCCATAGTACCTGCCTCGTATTTGTTTGGCAATTCACCATAAGAAATCCTATCTTTTTTTACTTCATTTATCATTCCTCCACCACCTTGGTACGGAGGTAATTCTTCTAACCATTTTTTCTTACCGTAAAGAACTCCCAAACCTGTAGGTCCATACATTTTGTGACATGAAATTGCATAAAAATCACAATCTAAATCTTGCATATCTAATTTTAAATGTGGCGCTCCTTGACATCCATCGACTACAACAATTATTCCTTTTGAATGTGCAAGCTGGGTAATTTCTTTTACAGGTAAAATTGCACCTGTTACATTCGATAGATGAGTAATAGAAATTAATTTTGTTTTTGGAGTTATTTTATTTTCTATTTCCTCAAGAGTGATTTCACCTTCTTCATTTATTTCGGCAAAATTAATTTTTATATTTTTTGATTTTCTTAAAAAATGCCATGGAACATAATTTGAATGATGCTCAAGTTCTGTAATTAATACTTCGTCACCTTCCTGCAAGTAACTTTGGCCTAATGTATTAGCAACCAAATTTAATGCTTCTGTAGCGCCCTTTGTAAAAACAATTTCATTTTTATCTTTAGCGTTAATATATTTTTGAACAGATGTTCTTGTATTTTCGTATAAATTTGTTGCTGCTACAGCAAGATAATGAACACTTCTTCCAATATTTGAAAATTGTTTGGTATAAAATTCATTAATTCTATCTACAACGACCTTAGGTTTTTGAGATGAGTTCGCACTATCTAAATAAACTAGATCGTTATTTTGAATTTTTTCATCAAAAATCGGAAATTCTTTTTTAATTTGATTAATATTCATTCTTTAATTCCAATCATATTTTTTATTAAGTTTTTTATTTCTGAGTCAGTAATTTTTTCAACCACATCTAGTAAAAAACCATTAATTAATAACTCTCTTGACTGCTGATAACTTAAACCTCTAGACATTAAATAAAATATAGAGTCTTCGTTTAAACTGCCTGAAGCTGATCCATGCGAACATTTAACGTCATCAGCATAAATTTCTAGTTCTGGCTTAGCATTAAACTCTGAATCTTTATTTAACAAGATTGCTTTGCTCAATTGGTATCCATCTGTTTTTTGAGCATCCGAATTTACAAATATTTTTCCTTGGTAGACTGCCTTTGAGCTTTCATCTAATACACTTTTAATTAGTTGGTAACTTTTCGTATTTTCTGTAAGATGATTAATTATTGATCTGATTTCGTGATGCTTATCATTATTCAGTGAAAAAACACCATTTACAAAAGCTGATGCATAAACTCCATTTAAATTACAATTTATTTCGTTTTTAGAAAAATTTGATCCAGAGGATAAAATAAATGTTTCAGAAATACTATTCTTATCCTGATCGATATTATTAAAAGCATATTTAATATTTTTATTTTCAAATTTATCTACTTTATAGTTTTTTAAAACTGCATTTTCTTTTAATTCAAAGTTATAAAATATATTTAAAAAATTCTTTTCAGACGTATCATTAAACAAATCAATTAATCTTAAAGAGCTGTCTTTATCCAATTCAAAATTAAGTCGTAAATTGATATTTTTAGACCAAATTTTTGAATTTGTTGTATGATAGATAATTAAAGGTTTAACTAACTGATAACCTTTCTTTACCAATATTTTAAAACATTTATTAGTAAAAGCATTATTTAAGTCAGATAATGAATTGCTATTTTTAAATTCATTTATAGTTTCTGATTGATCAATTATTTCTATTTTATCTTTTTTTTCATATTCAAAATCAATTTTTTCAATTCTGCCATTTACAAAAACTATTTTATTATGCTCTAATCCATCTACGAATACAGAGGTATCAACTTTATTAGTAGACGCTTGATCATTATAAAAACTAAGTTCTCCAATATTATTTTTTATTATTTGTTTAAGATCTGAAAATTTCCAATCTTCTTCTTTTTTATTTGGAAAACCTTTGTCTATAAAATTATCTAAACAAAATTTTTTTATCTCGATATCTTTTTGAGATAAACTTAAATTTTTTATGCTATTATCAAAATCTTTTTGTAATTGTTCTTTCATTTAATTAAAATTTTCGTATCCTTTTTTCTCTAATTCCAAAGCTAAATCTGGACCACCAGATTTTACTATTTTTCCATTCATCAAAACATGAACAAAGTCAGGTTTTATATAATCAAGTAATCTTTGGTAGTGAGTAATAATTAAAAATGAATTATTTTTATCTCTTAATGTGTTAACTCCATCTGCAACAATCTTTAATGCATCAATATCTAAACCAGAATCTGTTTCATCTAAAATTGAAAGTTTTGGAGCTAGCAACGACATTTGTAAAATTTCATTTTTCTTTTTTTCACCTCCAGAAAATCCAACATTTAATTGTCTGTTTAATTTTTCCTCATCAAATTTTAATTCTTTAGATTTTTCTTTAACCAATTTTAGAAACTCAATAGCATCAAGCTCTTTCTCACCCCTAGCTTTTCTAACAGCATTTAAAGAAGTCTTTAAAAATATATTTGTATTTACACCTGGAATTTCTAATGGATATTGGAAAGCTAAAAATATTCCCTTGTGTGCTCTTTCCTCTGTTTCAAGTTCAAATAAATCTTTTTCTTCAAAAAGAACTTCCCCGGAAACTTCATAACCTTTTTTTCCAGATAGAATATTTGATAATGTACTTTTTCCAGATCCATTTGGACCCATAATTGCATGGACCTCACCGGGATTTATATTTAAGGACAGCCCATTTAAAATTGACTTATTATCAATTGTTGCATTTAAATCATTTATTTTAAGCATATTAACCTACACTTCCTTCCAGACTGATACCCACAAGTTTTTGAGCTTCTACAGCGAATTCCATTGGCAATTGTTGCAATACTTCCTTACAAAAACCGTTAACAATCAAACCAACAGCTTCCTCTGGATTTAATCCTCTTTGCTGACAATAATGTAACTGTTCTTCACTAATCTTGGATGTGGTTGCCTCATGAGCGATATTTGAATCAGAATTTTTATTTTTTATGTAAGGAACAGTGTGAGCTCCACATTTGTTACCCATTAATAAAGAGTCACACTGAGTATAATTAGTTGAATTTTTGGCTTTTGATGAAATATCAACTAAACCTCTGTAAGTCATATCTGAACTACCAGCTGATATTCCTTTTGAAATTATTTTACTTTTAGTGTTTTTACCTAGATGTATCATTTTAGTACCTGTATCAGCTTTCTGATGATTGTTAGTAATTGCTATGGAATAAAACTCACCAACAGAATTATCTCCTTTAAGAATACAACTGGGATACTTCCAGGTAATTGCAGAACCTGTTTCAACTTGTGTCCAGGAAATTTTGGAATTTTTTCCTTTGCATAAACCTCTTTTTGTTACAAAATTATAAATTCCACCTTTGCCATCTTTATCGCCTGGATACCAATTTTGAACTGTTGAATATTTTATTTCTGCGTCATCAAGTGCGATTAATTCTACATTAGCAGCATGTAATTGATTTTCATCTCTCATTGGAGCTGTACATCCTTCTAGGTAACTTACATAACTTCCTTTGTCCGCAATAATTAAAGTTCTTTCAAATTGACCTGTGTTTGATGCATTAATTCTAAAATAAGTTGATAGTTCCATTGGACATCTAACACCTTCTGGAATGTATACAAATGAACCATCTGTGAATACTGCTGAATTTAATGTTGCAAAAAAATGATCACTAGTTGGAATTACAGATCCTAGATATTTTTTAACTAACTCAGGATGATTTTGAATTGCCTCTGATATAGGGCAGAATATAATTCCTTGTTTAGTTAATTCATCTTTAAATGTAGTAGCTACAGAAACTGAATCAAATACAGCATCAACAGCTATTCCATTTAATCTCGCTTGCTCTTGCAAAGGAATTCCAAGTTTCTTATAAGTTTCTAAAAGTTTAGGATCCAGTTCATCTAAGCTCTTTGGCTTATCTTTCATGCTTTTAGGTGCAGAGTAATAATATAAATCTTGATAATCTATTTTTGGAAATTTAGGTTTCTGCCAATCTGGTTCTTTTAATACTTTAAATCTTTCAAAAGCTTTTAGTCTAAACTCAAGCATCCATGCAGGTTCTTTTTTAATTTTAGATATAAATTTAATGACATCTTCATTCAAACCTTTTGGGGCTTGAATATTTTCTATGTCTGTCGAAAAACCATATTTATAGTCTTTTAAATTATTTATCTCTTTTTGTCTGTTATCCATTCTAAACTCTTGTTTCTTTATTTTTATTTAACAAATCTTTTAAGCTTTTATTTTCAAAGAATGTATTTATATGAGTCTCTAATTCATCCCAAAGATTATGAGTTATACATTTTGTGGCTTTACCATTACATCCTCTTTTTGAATCTTTTTTACACTGAACAGTTTTTACTTTTTCATCAACAGCATTAAAAATATTTGTTAATTTAATATCGTTTGGATTTTTATTGAGAACATATCCTCCTTGAGTCCCCCTAATACTTTTAACAATTTCGTTTTTTTTTAATTTAGAAAAAATTTGCTCTAGATAATCTAAAGATATACCTTGTCTCAATGATATATCTCTTAGTGATACTGGGTTGATGTTATTAAACCTAGCTAAATCAACTAAAGCCATTACTGCATATCTACCTTTTGATGTAAGTTTCATTTTTACCCTTAAATTGTGCGTTTTTAAACATACTTGACCAAAATGGTCAAGTTTAGAGTATAAAAAAAAACTAACATATTGTCGCTGACTTATGATAAACGTACATTTTTTTTGAGAATAATAATCAATATCGCTTATGGATAATAAAATTTTAGAAATATTTATACCTGGTCCCGCAGGAAGACTTGAGGCTAAATATTATAAAAGTAAAAAAAATACTTCACCAATTGCTTTAGTATTACAACCTCATCCTCAATATGGAGGAACGATGAATAATAAAGTAGTAGTAGATACTTTCCATACATTTATGGATAACGATTTTTCCGTTTGCAGGGTAAATTTTAGAGGTGTTGGAAAAAGCGATGGAGAATTTGATAATGGTCAAGGTGAGCTTGCTGATGCAGCGGCGGCTTTAGATTGGTTAGAAAGAGAAAATTTTGATAATTCACAATGTTGGGTTTCAGGATTTTCATTTGGATCTTTAATTGCAATGCAATTATTAATGAGAAGACCAGAAATAAACAGATTTATAGCTATTTCACCTCAACCAAATGTTTATGATTTTTCTTTTTTATCTCCATGTCCAACCTCAGGCTTGGTTGTTTATGGTAAAAAAGATGAATTAGTACCAATAGAATATATTACAGAATTAGATAAAAGATTAAGTGCTCAAAAAGGAATCAAAGTAGAATTTAATGCAATATCAGAGGCTAATCATTTCTTTTCAAAGACAAGTGACGATTTAGTTAAACATCTTGATAAATATATAAAAAAAGAAACAGCACTATATTAAAAATTTTCTACGAGTTTTCCACCTACTGTAAATTCTTTACATCCGGTTGTTGTGCTAAAAGAAATTGGTAAATTTAAAAATGATCTTATAGCCAAAAATGCAAATGCTTGAGATTCAATATAATCACCATTTAAGTTATACTTATCTATAATTTCCAAAGTAATATTATTTTCATTTGATATGTATTTTTTTATACAATTAATCAAATTACTATTTTTTCTACCACCTCCACAAAGTAAAAATGTAATATTATTTTTTTGGCTAATATGTTTTAGTCCTTCTGCAATCAAATATGCAGTAAAATCTGTTATGGTAGCACAACCATCTTCTAAAGATAAACCTCTTGCAAAAGATACGTCGAAATTTTTAATATCCAATGATTGGGAGTAAGAATTTATTTTGAAATTATCTATTGCTTGATTTAAAATTAATTGATCAACTTTCCCTGCTTTAGAGAGTTCACCATTTTTATCAAATTTTTTATTGGAATTATTTCTTAACCATTCATCAATTAAACAATTACCAGGACCTATATCAAAAGCAGAAAGGTTATTTTGAAAATTATTTGAATCATTAACAACTTTTGTAACATTTGCGATACCACCAATGTTTAAGAAACCTATTGGAAATTTAATATCAAAATTTTGATTTATTTTTTTTGATAAAATATAATGAAAAATCGGTGTTAAAGGTGCACCTTGACCATTATTTTGAATATCCGCTTGTCTAAAATCATATATAATTTTTTTTTTTAATATTTGAGATAACAGTTTACCATCTCCTAATTGATTGGTAATTTTTTCCTTTGGTTTATGATAAATTGTTTGACCATGAAAACCTATCAAATCAATGGGATCTTTATATTTTTTTAATGATTGATTAACTGCATCGGCATGAAAAAGAGTTAAATTACGCTCTAATTCTCTTAATTTTTCTGAATTTTGTAAAAGATCTTTCTTTGTTAAAACTAAATCTCTTAATCGAACTAACTGATCCTGAAGATTTTTATCATACTCATAATAATCATCTAAAATGTTTGAAAATTCATCGTATCCATCTGAACTAATAATAGATAAATCAATACCATCCATAGATGTTCCGCTCATTAGTCCAATTGCTGTATATAATTTTTTTTTCATTGATATGTTTTTTAAAAAAAATTTGTATATTGTGACTATAAACTTATGAATAAATTTTTAAAAGAATTTAAAGATAGAGGTTTTTTCTATCAATGCACGAGTGAAGATGAACTATCTAAACAATTAGATGAAGAAAAGATAAAAGGTTACATAGGTTTTGATTGTACAGCTGAAAGCTTACATGTGGGTAGCTTATTGCAAATAATGTGTTTACGACTACTTCAAAAAAATGGACATCGACCAATAGTTTTGCTTGGTGGAGGAACAACAAGAATTGGGGATCCATCTGGTAAAGACAAAACTAGAAAAATATTAAGTGAAGAAGAAATAGAAAAAAACATTAAAAATATCAAAAATATTTTAAAAAAATTTTTAGATACTGATGATCCAAATACAAAGCCAATATTTGTAAACAATTATACTTGGCTTAAAGATTTAAATTATATTTCATTTTTGAGAGATATTGGAAAACATTTCACAATAAATAGAATGCTAACATTTGATAGTGTAAAACTAAGATTAGATAGAGAACAATCTCTAAGCTATATGGAGTTTAACTATATGATTTTACAAGCATATGATTTTCTTGAATTAAATAAGAAAGAAAATTGTGTATTACAAATTGGAGGTTCAGATCAATGGGGAAATATTGTTAATGGTGTTGAGCTTATTAAAAGACATTCTAATAATCAAACCTATGGTTTAACAACACCCTTAATTACGCTAGCAACTGGTGCTAAAATGGGGAAAACTGAAAATGGGGCTATTTGGTTGGATGAAAAATATTTATCAGCTTATAATTATTGGCAGTTTTGGAGAAATGTAGATGATAGGGATGTAATTAAATTTTTAAAAATGTTTACTGAAATTGAAATTAAGGAAATCGAAAAAATTAAAGATAATGATATAAATGAATTAAAAATACTACTTGCTAATAAAACTACAGAAATGTTACATGGAAAGGATGCGGCTAAAAATTCTGAACAAGCAGCAATAGAGGCTTTTTCCGGAAAAACTCTGGGTTCGAACTTACCTAAAATAAATGTTCAATCAAAAAAAATAGAAGAAAAAATAAATATAGTAGATCTTGTTTTGATATCTAAATTAGAAAATTCGAAAAGCGAAATTAGAAGACTTATAAAAGGGAATGCAGTTAAAATAAACGATAATATTATTTCAGATGAAAAATTCGAAATAAATAAAAGTTTATTTAAAGATAACTATCTTAAACTTTCCCTTGGAAAAAAAAGACATATTAAAATAGAGTTAAATTAATTTTTTTTAATTTTCTCTAAAGTTCTTGTAATAAACCTAGGTGTTAAAGTTTTTATAGGATTTACAGTAGTTTCTAAATCTTCAGGCGGACCTTTGATTTTAAAGCTAACTCCAAAAACACCCTCGCCCACTTTATTTCCAATCAATAAATCACCAAGTAAAGGTATTGAAGCAATAGATCTGTTGATTGTTGTCGCTGGAACTAAGGTCCCTCTTAAACTAATTAATTTATTCTCCTCAATGTATCCTTCAAGTAAAATAGATATTGCTGGGCCAATTGCGTATAACTCTTGAATTTTCATAAGTTTATCTTGATTAGTAAAATTCATTTCAAAATCTGTAAATCTAATACCCTCTCCTGTGAGTAAATCTGCTATTCCTTGAAGAGATGCAAGAGCTAACAACTTAGCTAAAGCTGGAATTTCTTTAACTTTAAAATTATCAATTACTAATTTAGAAGTTGAAACTCCATCTTTTTTCAAGGAGTAAAAGTCTAAATATCCTTCTCTATCATCTTTAAATCCTTTAATGAATTTATATCTATCTACTAGGGGCTTTGCCTTAGATGAGAAAAGGGTGGTAATTTTTTCACCTTGATCATTTGTTCTAATTGTAAATTTTATGTTTTGCGAATTATTATAAAGGGCCAAAATATCTACTTCTTCTACTTTATTATTAATAATTTTTATCTTTCCATTTAAATCTTTAACAAAGTGTATTTTATCAAAGTAAACTTCCTTAAAATTTAGGTACATACTTACATTATTTTCAAAAAGATTGTTTTCTTTTTTATCATTGGCACCTAGTAAATTCGAAATTAAAGAATTTGCATTAAATGAGATACCTTCAATTAAGTAATTTTGGCCTTCTACTTTTTTTATATTGTAATTATTTTTTTTGTTTTCTGAATCTAAATAATTAAAATTTGCCTGATCAATATTTATTATTTGATTAGAATCGTTAAGAAATAAATTCCTAATTTTAATGCTATTATTCCCCTCATTAATAATAAAGCTATTTATAACAAGATTTTTATTATTTTTTATTTCTCCATTGATTTGAAGATTCATTTTACTTTTATCTTTTTTTTTAAAATTAATATTATCAATTTTAAATTTTGTATTTTTTACATTTAAATTAGTATTAAAGCCTATTTTATTTTCATTTTTCTCAATGAAATATTCGATTTCTTCAAAATCTTTATCGATTTTAATTTTTCCAGAACCTGAAAAAGATAAATTATTATTTTTAAAATTAATTTTTAATTTTTGATTATTAAAATATATATTTTCATTAGTTTGAGGGAAGAAAATTTTAAAAAATTCTTGTCGCTCTAAAACTATATTTTTTAAAAATAACTCTGAGTCTATACTTAAATCCTTATCTTTTTTATTTATAGAATATTTAATTTTATCTACTTCTCCACTATTTAACTGAATTTGTCCCTCACCGTTAATTGATAAATTTTTGTCCTTATAATTTAAATTTAATTTATGATTATCGAGTAAAATTAGATCATCAACTTTTGGAAAATAGCTATTAATTATTTTTAAATTTTTATATTTTAGCTGAGTAATGTTTATAACAGAATTTAAAATAATATTTTTAACCTTGAATTTTTCATCTATTTCTAAAGAAAATTCATTATTTGTTTTAAATTTAGCATCATCAACAATTATATTTTCAAAACTTAAATTTAATAATTTTAATATATTTGAATTTAAACTTGATTGATCGTTTTCAACAATAGCATCAATTAAAAAGCTATTGTTTTTCTTTTTTACGTTTAGTTTTTTTGAAATAAAATTTATTTTTTCTGATTTAAAATTTATTTCACTAAAATGAAAATTATCTTTTTGAAAATTGAAATTAAAATTTATATTTTTAAAATTAGCCTTATTTAATAAATTAATACTTGCATCTTTTATCAAACCTTCAATTTCATAATCGTTTTTAATTTTGCCATTTTCATCAATATTCAATCTAATATCTATAATAACATGACCTTTTTTTACAATTTGTTCTAAGATAAATAACTCAGGTTTATTGGTTGATGTACGAATAAATTCAATTAAATCATTTAATAATATAGACTTAGTTGTTACTTGTATGTTTGACGATGAAATTTTATTTTTAATTAAAGAACTGATCGAAACTTGAGTTTTTATGCTTTCTAATGATAAAGGTCTTTTTGAAAAATATACTGTGGTACCAACTGTTTTTGCATAAATTTTTAGTTTAAAAGGATCTAGAATTAATTTAATTTTTTTTAAATCTATATCTATATTTTTATTTATAAGTGAAATTTTTTTTTTAATTTGGTTGTTAAATTTATCTGTCTCTAAACCTACTATGCTAAGATAAACTGTTAAAATAACTAACGCAGACAGAAGTAAGATAAAATATTTTAAAATATTATTTTTCATTTAATTTATAAAGCGATTGTTCCAAAAATTCATCAATATCACCATCTAATATCTTGTCAGGACTAGTGCTTTCAAAATTAGTTCTATTATCTTTTACAAGTCTGTAAGGTTGAAGAACATATGATCTAATTTGATGACCCCACCCTATATCAGATTTTGAATTTTCGACATTTTGATCTTCTTGCTCTCTTTTTTTAATTTCATAATCATATAATCTTGCTTTCATCATATTCATACATGTTTCTTTATTTTTATGTTGAGATCTTTCATTTTGACATTGAACAACAATTTTTGATGGAATATGTGTTATCCTAACTGCGCTATCAGTAGTGTTAACATGCTGACCACCTGCTCCACTAGAACGATAAGTGTCTATTCTTAAATCTTTTTCTAAAATTTCTATATTTATATTTTCATCTACAACTGGATAAATCCAAACACTTGCAAAACTTGTGTGCCTTCTTGCTCCTGAATCGAATGGAGATATCCTAACCAATCTATGTATTCCAGACTCTTTTTTTAACCATCCAAAAACATATTCACCATCTATTTTAATTGTTGCAGACTTTATTCCGGCCTCATCACCTCTATGTTCACTAATCAAACTTGATTTAAAATTTTTTTTATCAGACCATTTTAAATACATTCTTCTAAGCATATCAGCCCAATCTTGACTTTCTGTACCTCCAGCACCAGCATGTATTTCTATGTAACAATTTAAAGGATCTGCTTCGTTAGATAAAAAACATTTAATTTCATTTTTTTTAACTTCACTTCTTAAGTCTTTTATATTTTGCAGAACCTCTTTTTGAACTTGTAAATTCTCTTCTTCAAGTGCCAGTTGATTCAAATCATCTAAATCTTTTAATTTTTCAACATTGTTATTTAAAGAATTGGTTAAATCTTCATAAAATTTTTTTTCTTTAATTACTCTTTGAGAGTTATTTTTATCTTGCCAAAAATTGGCACTCAACATTTGTGAATTTAAAGATTGCAGTTTTGAATGGATATTGTTTTTTTCAAAGATACTCCTGTATTTTTTGATTTATCTTTATAACTTCATCTTTAAAATTTTGATAATTATTATCCATTAATAAAACTTTAATATATTATTTGAATCTAATCTATCTGAATTTGTATAAAGCACTTTACCATCAACTACATTTTCTTTTTTAAAAACCTCAATAATAGTATTCTTTGAGTTAAATTTTGCTTTTTGACCTGTTAAAGGGTCAACAACCATCATTACTGTTCCTTTGGCAGCCTTAAACGGTCTTGCATCATATTTATTAACAGAATCACTTATAAAACTTTTGAATATTGGCAAAGCAGTTTTAGATCCTGTTTCATATTTTCCTAATGGAGTTGGGTTATCTGAACCAACATAAACACCAACTAGTAAATTTGAAGTAAAACCTATAAACCAAGTATCTGTATTTTTATTTGTTGTTCCAGTTTTACCTGCAATGTTTAAATTTAAGCCTTTTAGTTTTTTAGCTGTACCTCTTTGAACAACCCCTTCTAAAATTGATGTCATTTGAAACGCCGTTTCTGGAGAAAAAATTTGCGTATAGTCATTTTTTATCTCTGGATAATCGTCGGTTAAATAAGAAATTTGATCACAATTAATACACTTTCTTTTATCATTATTAAAAATAGTATTTCCCTCACTATCTTGAATTCTATCAATCAATATTGGTTCAACAAGTTTTCCTCCATTAATAAAAACTGAATAAGCAGATGTAAGTTTTAATAAAGTTGTTTCAGCGGATCCTAAAGATATAGATAAAAGTTCTTCTGGATTATCATAAATTTTTAATGCTTTTGAAAAATCAACTATTTTCTCTACACCAAGATTTTGGGCTATTCTTACTGTCATTAAATTTCTAGATTTCTCCAAACCTATCCTTAAAGTCGAAGGCCCATAAAATTTTTTTCCATAATTTTCTGGTTTCCACATTTTTAAATCATCTCCTTGGTCTAAAACCAGTGGTGCATCTAGGACTAATGATGTTGGTGTAAAATTATTCTCTAAGGCTAATGCATAAACAAATGGTTTGAAAGCTGATCCAGGCTGTCTTTTGGCTTGAGTAGATCTGTTAAATTCACTTTGTTTAAAACTAAAACCACCACTTAGTGCTAAAACTCTTCCTGTAAATGGATCCATCACAACAATTCCACCATTTACCTTTGGTAATTGTTGTAAGTTAAAAATATTTTCTTTAAGATTTTTAACATAAATAATATCACCAGGTTTTAATAATTTATTAAATTCTTTTTTTGTCCAAGTAATACTCTGATACTTAATAACACCTTCGATATTATCTTCTGTTTCTATTTCTGCTGAAAATTTATTTATCTTTTTGACTATTGCTAATTTCCAATTAATTGAATTTTCTAATTTATACTTTTCTAAATCTTTTTTCCATTCTGAATTATAAATCTTGTTAGTAAGTGGTCCTCTCCATCCCTTTCTTTTATTGTATGCTATTAATCCATCTCTAAGTGATTTTGTTGCAATTGTTTGTAAATTTAAATCTATTGGAGTATTGATATTAAAACCTTGTTTGTAAACTTTATCATAGCTCAAAGTTTCAATTACGCTCTTTCTCACATCTTCAATAAAATATTGAGCATCTTCTAAATAAATTTTTTTATTTTTTTTTAAAATTATTTCCTCTTTTGTAAGTTTTTCATACCATTCTGAGGTTAAATAATTATTATCTAACAAATTTTTTAAAACTAAATTTCTTCTAAATTTTGCTATATCTGGATCTCTATAAGGATTATATCTACTAGGTGCTTTTGGCAAAGCTGCTAACAAAGCGGCTTCTGAGTAATTTAAATCTTTAATTGATTTATCAAAATATTCTAAGCTTGCAGCGGCTACTCCATATGCTCCACTTCCAAGATAAATTTGGTTTAGATAAAGTTCTAGAATTCTTTCTTTAGATAAAGCTCTCTCTATTCTAAAAGCTAGAATTGCTTCCTTAATTTTCCTATTTAAACTTACTTCATTTGTTAGTAAAAAATTTTTTGCTACCTGTTGGGTAATTGTGGATGCTCCCTCCAACCTTTTAGATGATAAAATATTTGAAATATTGTTTATTACAGCTCTAATAACTCCTTTAGCATCAACACCTGGATGTTTGAAAAAATTTTTATCTTCAGCAGATAAAAATGCGTTAATTACATTTTTTGGAATTGAATTAAATGGCACAAATACTCTTTTCTCCTTTGAAAAATCTGCCACCAAATCACCATTACCAGAGTAAACTTTACTGGAAACGGGAGGTTTGTAATTTTTAAGAAATTTATAATCTGGTAAATCATTAGAATAAGTCCATAAGATACTTATTATCAAAATTGCTGATAAAAGAATAAAAGACATAATTAAAATAAAGATTTTTCTTAAAAATTTATTCATTTTAATTTCATTATATCTTGGAATTTGTTAAAGATATGGCAAGAATATTAAACAAAATTTTAAAAATTAAATTACTAATGAAATTAACATTCACAAAATTATGGAAAAAAATTTATATATTGATGCTTCGCATCCAAACGAAACTAGAGTTGTTCTTAAATCAGGCGAAAATATTGAAGATTACGAGTACGAAGGTTTAAAAAATAACTTAATTAAAAATAATATCTATTTAGGAAAAGTAAGTAGAATTGAACCATCATTACAGGCTGCTTTTGTTGATTTTGGAAGAGAGAGGCATGGGTTTTTATCCTTTAATGACATACAATCAGACTATTATCAGATTCCAAAAGCTGATTTAGAAAGAATTAAAGAAGAGGAAGAAAAAGCTAGAGAAGAGCTTTCAAAAGAAGTTCAGGCTAAAGAAGAGGAAAATATTGCTGAAGGAAAACTAGAAATTGATGATCCTATAGAAAAGATATCAGATGAACGAATAGAAGAAGACTCAAATAATAAAGAAAATATTACTGAAAAAGAAAATTTAGATGATGGAAAAGAAAAAAAGAAAGAGCATAGATTTAAATTTAAAAGATATAAAATTCAGGAAGTAATTAAACCTAACCAGGTAATTCTTGTACAAGTAATTAAAGACGAGAGAGGTCAAAAAGGTGCAGCTTTAAGCACTTTCATTTCTATTGCTGGTAAATATATAGTATTAATGCCTAACACTCCTAAAGGAGGAGGTATATCAAGAAAAATATTTAATCCTGCTGATAGAAAAAAAATAAGAACAATTTTAAATGAAATTGAAATACCTAAAGAGATGGGATTAATTGTAAGAACTGCGGGAAGCAATAAAACAAAAAATGAAATAAATAGTGATTTAGAAACTTTAATTAATTCTTGGAGTCAAATAAAGGAAAATGCAATAAACTCTATTGCTCCTTCTTTAATTCATCAAGAAAGTGAAATAATTAAAAGAACTTTAAGAGATATGTTTGACGAAAATACCCAAAATATATTTGTAGAAGGTAACGAGGGTTATAAAAAAGCTCAATCATTCATGAAAACTATGATGCCATCAAATGTGAAAAAAGTAAAAAAATATAGAGGAAAAATTCCACTTTTTATTCAAGAAAATATTGAACAAAAATTAAATCAAATATTTGACTCTGAAATTAAACTTAAGTCAGGAGGATATTTGGTTATTAACCCAACAGAGGCTTTAGTTTCTATTGATATAAATTCTGGAAGCTCAATAAAAGGGAAGAATGTTGAAAGCACTGCTTTAGATACAAATATCGAAGCTGCAGAAGAAATTGCAAGACAAATAAAGATAAGAGATCTGTCTGGTTTAATCATTATAGATTTTATTGATATGCTGGGTTATGGAAATAGAAGGTTAGTAGAGAGAAAACTTAAAGAAAAATGCAGGTCAGATAGAGCGAGAATTCAAATTGGAAGAATAAGTAATTTTGGTCTTTTGGAGATGTCAAGACAAAGACTAAGAGAAAGTGCAATTAAATGGAAAGTTACATTAACAGACGAGTCTTTTGCTCAAAAACTTTTAAAAATTGTTGAGTTAAAAGCCGTAATTAATAAAGCTAAATTTGTCGAATTAAAAGTTTGTAAAAAAATTTCAGATTTCCTTAAAGAAAATTTTGTTAATGACTTAACTTATTTTGAAAAAAAAAATAAAATGAAAATAGATATTATTAGTGACAATTCTTTAATTATACCTGAGTACATTATAGACATTAAAAATAAATCAAAAAAAACGATTGAGTTAATCGAATATTACGAAAAATTAAAAAATTTAGAAATACAAAATAAAGAGGATAAATTTTCAGAAAAAAAAGAAAGTAAAAAAATTCATAAAAAAAAATATAATAAAAAAAGATATTATAAAAAGACTAAATGATACCTTTTGAGGGTGAGGATGGATTACCCATTAAAATTTTATCTATTCTTCCAGATTTATAAGATTGTCTTCCTGCAATAACTGCATTTTTAAAAGCTAAAGCCATTTCAAACGGTTTTTTTGCTTTTGCTATAGCGGTGTTAACAAGTACTCCGTCACATCCTAATTCCATTGCAATTGTAGCGTCTGAAGCTTGACCTAGACCAGCATCAATAATTAATGGAAGTTTGGTTTGTTTTCTAATTATTTGAATATTAATTTTGTTTTGTATGCCTAATCCTGATCCAATTGGTGCAGCTAGAGGCATAATAGCTTCAGCACCTGAATTCTCTAAACGCTTAGCCATTAAAGGATCATCATTACAATAAACCATAACTTTAAAACCTTCTTTAGCAAGATCTTCCGTAGATTTTAAAGTTTCAATCATGTCTGGAAATAAATTCTTTTTATCTCCTAAAACTTCCAATTTAACTAACTTCCAACCACCTATTTCTCTAGCTAATCTCAAAGTTCTTAAAGCTTCTTTTGAATTAAAACATCCAGCAGTATTGGGTAAATATGTAATTTTTTTTGGATTAATATAATCCATAAGCAAAGGCTTATTTTTATCTGAAATATTAACCCTTCTTACTGCAACTGTTACGATTTCTGCTCCAGAAAGTTTAATTGCTTTTGCACACTCTGACATACTTTTATATTTTCCTGTTCCAACAATTAATCTGGAATTAAATTTTTTTTTTGCAATAATCAGACTATCTTTTTTCAAATTAACCACCTCCGATAAAATGAACTATTTCAATTTTATCATTTTTATTTAATTTTATTCTATCAATTTTTTTTTTATCTATTATTTCTTCATTAAGCTCAATTGCTACTTTATTTAATGGTATTTTTAGATTTTTTAACACCATAGAGAGATTAGAATCTTGAATTATAGATTTGATTTTACCATTTATTTTGATTTTTATTTTTTTTATTTTTTTCATCGTATATAAGAGCTGAATGAATAATAAAATAATTATTATTAACGGTCCAAATCTTAATCTATTAGGAGAAAGAGAACAATCACAATATGGATCAACTACGTATGACCAACTTAGAGAGAATTGTTCAAAAAAAGCAAAAGAAATTGGTCTTGATGTTGAATTTGCTCAATCTAATGTTGAAGGAGAGCTTGTTAATATTATTCAAGATGCTAGGAAAAAATTTGATGGCATGATTATAAATGCTGCAGCATTTACTCATACCTCGGTAGCCATAAGAGATGCTCTAGATTTATTTAAAAAACCAATAATCGAGCTGCATTTATCTAATATTTATAAAAGAGAAGAATTTAGACATAAATCACTTATAAGTGATGTAGTAACTGGAGGAATTTTTGGATTAGGTGATGAAGGATATATTTTGGCCATAATTTCATTACAAAAGACTTTGCATAATGAAAATAGATAAAAAAATAATTAAAGAATTAAGTGATTATTTAAAAGAATTTAATCTTACTGAAATAGAAATAACTGAAAAGGATACAAAAATTAAAGTATCAAAAAATAATGTTTCAATAAGTAATCAACCTCAAGTTATTTCGTCCTCATCACCTACATCAAGTTCAGTACCTACTCAAACTCAAAATATTAAATCAGGAACTGAAATTACTTCACCTATAATTGGAACTGCCTATCATGCTCCAGAACCAGGTGCTAAAAAATTTGTTGAGATTGGTAAAAAAATTAAAAAAGGTGATACAATAATGATTGTTGAAGCAATGAAAACAATGAATCATGTTCCTTCAACAGCAGATGGTGTAGTAAAAGAAATTTGTGTTAAAGATGGCCAACCTGTAGAATTTGGTCAAACTATTATTATCCTAGAATAAATAATGTTTAAAAAAATTTTAATTGCAAACCGTGGGGAAATTGCAGTTAGAATTATTAGAGCTTGTAAAGAATGGGGAATTCCTACTGTCGCTGTTCATTCTGATGTAGATAGAGAAAGTATGCATGTAAGAATGGCTGACGAAAGTGTGTGTATTGGTTCACATCAACCAGCAAATAGTTACTTAAATATTCCAGCATTAATGTCAGCAATAGAACTTACAAATTCTGATGCAGTTCATCCTGGCTATGGTTTTCTTTCTGAAAATGCAAATTTTGCAAGAATTTTAGAAGAAAATAAAATTAATTTTATTGGAGCCTCATCGAAACATATTGAAATGATGGGTGATAAAATCCAAGCAAAAAGAATAGCTAAAGAAAATGGATTGCCCGTTATTGAAGGATCTGAAGGAGGTGTAAAAAATATTTCTGAAGCAAAAGAACTTTGTAAAAAAATTGGTTTTCCTGTTTTAATTAAAGCCTCAGGTGGAGGTGGAGGCAAAGGTATGAAAATAGTTTATAAAGAAGAAGAATTTGAATCTTTGTTTTCAACAGCAAAATCTGAAGCACAAAAATACTTTGGTAATGATGAAGTCTATATTGAAAAATTTTTTCAAAATCCAAGACATATTGAGGTTCAAATATTAGCTGGAAAAAATAGAGTTGTTCACCTTCATGAAAGAGATTGTTCAGTTCAAAGAAGACATCAAAAATTAATAGAGGAAACACCAAGTCCAGTTTTAAATGATGAAATAAGAAAAGATTTATTTGAAAGAACAATAAAAATGGTAGCTAAAATAGGTTATATGGGAGCTGGAACTGTTGAATTTATATATGAGGATGGGAAATTTTATTTCCTTGAAATGAATACAAGAGTCCAAGTTGAACATCCAGTAACAGAAATGGTTACAGGGATCGATATAATCAAAGAACAAATTTGGATTGCTTTTTCAGGAGAAACAGCTTTGAAACAAAGTGATATAAATCCTAGAGGACATGCAATTGAATGTAGAATAAATGCTGAGGATGCTAGTAAAAATTTTCAGCCTTCGCCTGGAATTATTACCATGTGTCATCAACCATCTGGTTTTAGAACAAGAGTAGATGGCGCAATATTTCAAGGATATAAGGTAACACCCTATTACGACAGTATGGTTTGTAAGTTAATTTGTCATGGAAGAAACAGAACAGAAGCAATTCAAAGAATGAATAGATCTTTGGATGAATTTGTAATTGAAGGAATAACTACAACAATTCCTCTACATAAAAAGTTACTTAATCATAAAAAATTTATCAATTCAGATTTCAATGTTAGTTGGCTAGATAAAGATTCAATTGTTTAATAGCATCTCACAAGCCAAACATCGTAAACAGGATGATCAAAAGGTGTGATCGATGGACTTGATGAAAACATCCAACCATTAAAAACAAAAACTTCATCATTATTTTTATTAGTCAAATCTCTAACTTGTATGTAAGCAGTTATTTCTGGATTATCATCAAATTCTGAATTTTTACATTTCAGGCTTTTAATTGATAAATCTTTGAACTTTATTAATTCTCCATTTTTAATTTTAAGTAAAGTATTTTTAGAGCTTATTTTATCCAAAATTTTTATGTCAGTAAAAGCTCCCTCTAAATTACTTTTTGCATTTGAGTTTAGAACTAAACAAAAATAAAATAAAAAAACTAAATAGATTAATTTAAAATTATTCTTTCCAACTTGAGTATTTCTTTTTAATACCATCTTTATTTTTATTTGGATAATATGCTGAGTCAGTCCCAGTTAAATTTTCTTGGTGTGGTTTTTGCCATTCATATTTTTCTAAGGTATGTTTTTTCTCAATTTTATTTGGTGTAAAATGTATCCAAGAATACCATTCAACAGGAATTTTTGATGCGTCAATTGTGTTTGAATAGATAACCCATCTTTTTCCGTTTTTACTCTCATAGTATTTATTACCTAGCTCATCAGTACCAACTAATTTTCCAAAAAAAATAGTTTTTAGTCTTGTTCCAAAAGTATCTTGATTCCACCAAGTGAAAATTTTTCTTAAGAGTGTCAACATAATATTTTTTTATTTTTTCAATTAAAAATTGTAAAATTTAAATTAGACTAAAATATGAATATGTATATAAATTAATTGATTCATTATTCAAATTAAAAATTTAAATCGAGGTCAAATGGCAAAGTATTTAGTTGAAACTTATTATACCTGTACTTTTAAAGTAAATCATTATTTAGATGATATTAACGAGGCAGAGTTAAAAAATTTAGAAAAAAGAGATGATGGTAAATTTGAGGTTTTAGACGTAAAACTTGACAACAGAAAAACAAAAAGTCTAGATCCTAAAAACAATAAAGTCCTTGAAAATAACAAAGTAGAAGTAGTTACTGAAACAGATAAAAAAAATCCAATAAATAAAGAAAGTGTAATAACAAATATAAACACAGCTAACGAGAAGTCAGGTAAAAGATTTAGCATGCCTGACAGAAGAAAAGGATATATTCAAAAGGCTACTATTGGTGACCACAAAGTTTACCTGCATACCGGAGAATATGAAGATGGAAAAATTGGAGAAATATTTATTGATACCAGTAAAGAAGGTGAGCTTGTTAAAGCTTTAATGAATAATTTTGCAATTGCTGTTTCTCTAGGGCTTCAATATGGTGTTCCATTAGATGAGTTTATAAGTGCATTCGTAGGCACAAAATTTGAACCATCTGGCAAAGTTCATGGTAATGATAGAATTTTAAGCGCTACATCAATTTTAGATTATATTTTCAGGGAATTAGCTATTTCATATCAAAATAGAGAAGATCTGGCGCATACTCCAGCTATTGGAGGAAATGATGTAGTCAATACTGAAGATCAAAGCTCTGAGGATCAAAATCAATTATTGAAAATTGTAAAAGATATTACCAGTAAAGGTTTCGTTAGAAATAATTATAAAAAAAATCTTGTTGATCTTTCAGATGTAAAAATAAGTTTAAAAGGTAAAAAATAAGTTATTTTTTAGTTTTTAAAGTTAAATTTAATTCTTTCAATTGATCCGGATTTACTTCAGAAGGTGCATTCATCATCAAATCTTGTGCGTTTTGGTTCATTGGAAACATAGTAACTTCTCTAATATTTTTCTCATTAGCTAGCAACATTACAATTCTATCAATACCAGGTGCTATGCCTCCGTGGGGTGGTGCTCCATAACTAAGTGCATTAATCATACCACTAAATTTTTCATCTACTTGATTTTTATCGTATCCTGCAATCGAGAAAAGTTTATACATAAGTTCTGGTTTATGATTTCTAATTGCTCCTGAAGATAATTCTATGCCATTACAAACTATGTCATATTGATAAGCAAGTATATTTAATGGGTTTTCAAAATCTTTTTCACTTAAGTCACCTTGAGGCATTGAAAATGGATTGTGACTAAATTCAATCTTGTTTGTTGATTCATCTTTTTCAAACATTGGATAATCTACAATCCAGCAAAATGCAAAAATATTTGCATCAATTAAATCAAGATCTTTTGCAATTTTATCTCTTGCTAGTGCAGTAATTTTTTCTAACTCGTCTTGTTTTCCACAAGCCATGAAGATACTATCCCCTATTTCGCAGTTTGTTTTTTTCATGATTTCAGCCAACGCATCTTTAGAAAAGAATTTTCCTATAGGACCTTTTGCTGAAATATCCTTATCTTTTTCAAAAGTAAAATAAGCTAAACCAGAAGCGCCTTCTTCTTTGGCCCATTTATCAATATTATCAAAAAAACTTCTTGGCTTATCTTTCGTATTTTTTGTAATAATACATCTTACTTTAGATCCAGATTTGACTAATTTTTTAAAAATATCAAATGAAACATCTTCTCTTGTAAAAATTTCAGTTATATCATTTACTATAAGTGGGTTTCTTAAATCTGGTTTATCAGTACCATATTTAAGCATTGCTTCCTTGTATGAAATCTTTGGAAATTTATCAAACATCAGTTTTTTAGTTGAAAAATTTTTAAATGTATTAACCATTAATTTCTCAACTACATTAAATACATCTTCCTGCTCAACAAATGACATTTCTAAATCTAATTGATAAAATTCTCCAGGACTTCTATCCGCTCTTGCATCTTCATCTCTAAAACAAGGAGCAATTTGAAAATATCTGTCAAAACCTGAAACCATTATTAATTGTTTAAATTGTTGAGGAGCTTGAGGTAATGCATAAAATTTTCCAGGATTTAAACGACTAGGCACTAAAAAATCTCTAGCACCCTCTGGACTAGATGAGGTTAAAATTGGTGTTTGAAATTCTAGAAAACCTAATTTAGTCATTTCATTTCTGATGTATGAAATAACTTTAGATCTTAAAATAATATTTTCATGAATTTTTTTTCTTCTTAAATCTAAAAATCTATATTTCAATCTTATTTCTTCAGCATATTCTTGATCACTAAAAATTGGCATAGGTAGTTCTTTACAAGTCCCTAAAACTTCATGCTTCTCAATAACAATCTCTATTTCACCTGTGCCTATTTCAGAATTAATTGTTTCTTTAGATCTATTAACTACTTTTCCCTCAACTTTAATTACGGTCTCTAATTGCATTTTTTCTAAATCAGAAAAATATTTATTATCTTTATCAATTATACATTGGGTAATTCCATAATTATCTCTCAAATCAATAAATAATAAATTCCCATGGTCTCTTTTTTTATTTATCCAGCCTGAAAGAGAAATTTTTTTATCTACATCCTCTTTTCTTAATTCATTACATTTGTGTGTTCTGTATTTATTCAATTAAACCTCTAATGCTTCTTTTATAATTTTAAAATCGATTGGTTTCTTTCTTTTTAAACTAATTTCGTCGATTTTATATATGAAATCGGAAATTTTGCCATAAGTTCTATCAATTCTCTTAATTATAAATTCAATAAGTTTTTGGTCTATTGATATTTGACGATCAGAAAGATTTTTTAATATTAGTGCAAAAATTAAATCATCACCAGGTTTTTCAATTTGAGATAAAATAAAATTATTAGATCTTGAATTAAGATCATTTAATTTAAAATTAAAGTCAACTATTGGTATTTTTGAGGTTACTATTAAGTACTTATTATCCTGATCTATTATATTTATAAGTGTAAATAATAAGTTTTCATTTATTTTTTCATTTAAGTCCTCAACAATAATATTTTCATATATTTTAATTTGTTGAAGAAAGTCATTATTAATATCTTCTGCATTAATTTTAATTCCTCTATGCTTTTCTAAAAATATATTTATTAAATGACTTTTTCCTGAAAACTTTTCACCTATTAAGTTTATAAAATTTTTATCCCAATTTGGCCAACTATTTAAAAGACTAAAAGAGTGTTCGTTGCTGCTTGAAACATAAAAATCCTGATCTTTAAAATTTTGTTCATAATCAAATTTAAGTATTTGCTGATTAAGATTTGTCATTTAAAACCCAAATTTTATTTTTAATTTCAAAATCATAATTTTGATCACTCATAACTTCTAAAAACTTATCAGGTGTTCCGTTAAAAATAACTTTATAAAAATTATTTCGATTATCGAACTTATAAATTGAAAAATTATATATCAAATCCATATCAGATAAAATTTTTTCAAATTTATTAATTTTTATATTATTGGAATTATCAATAGAAATATTTAAAGATAACTTTACTGAAGTATTGATTTGATTTTGTGATTTCCAAAAATCTTCGTAGATTAATTTTAAATTATCAATAAATTCAAATAACTCTTCTTCATCATCAAAATTAACCTCGGTATAATTTAAATTTTTTAAATTATTATTTTGATTAAAAATAATTTTGTTAAATACTCTTATTTTATTATTATCCTTAAACACAATCATAATAATGTGATCATTTATATTGTATTTATTTATAATTTCTTTGAAGTCATAAGTTTCTAAAATATTAATATTTTGTTTTATCAATCTAAAATCATCTAAATCTTCAGTAGGTAAAATATAATTTAAAAGACTGTATTTTTTATTATTTAAATTCCAAGTGGAAAATAACTTATTCTCAGAGAACATTAAAACTTGATTTTTATTTTGATCAACAAGTATGGGGATGAATAAAAAATCTTTTTTCACAGGTAAAGATGGAAAAATATTTTTCGTTTCTAATAAATCAAATATATTTTTTTTATTAAATGAAACATTTAGGGAAAGATAGTATATTTCATCAATAAACTTTTCTTCCTTTATTGAGAAAGTTTCTATCATACCTTTTATTTGATTAATTGATGTATTTTTTAATTTTGTCTGATCTTTACTTTGGACAATTGACAAAATAAGTTCATTAAATGCCTTTACAAATCCTTCATCAATAATTTCATTTTTATTAAAATTTATTTCAAAAGGTGTTGATATTTCAATATCATTTACAGAAAATGTCTTTGCATGACTTTTTCCTGTGGAAAAGAAAATATTTATTAAAGCAAGAAATAAAAAAAAATTATATAAAAGCTTTAAATTACTTAGTAGAGAAATTAATTTCATAAAACATATTAATGAATAAAAAAAAATTTACCTATAAAAAAAGTGGAGTTAATATCAAAGCTGCAGATAAGTTTGTTGATTTCATTTCTACAGTTTCAGCAAAAAAAAGAGGCAAAAAAAAGTTCTCTAATATAGGAGGGTTTGGTTCAATCACAAATATTCCAGGTAATATTAAACAACCTAGAATAGTTGCTTGTACTGATGGTGTGGGAACTAAAATTGAAATTGCTAATACATTAAATAAATTTGATACTATTGGTATTGATCTGGTTGCTATGAGTGTAAATGATTTAATTGTTCAAGGAGCTAAACCTTTACTTTTTTTAGATTATATTTCAATAAATAAAATTGATCTTAAAAAACTTAAAGCAATTATAAAAGGAATTAACAAAGGCTGCAATCGATCAGAATGTGAACTCGTTGGTGGAGAAACTGCTGAAATGCCAGATACCTATGAAAAAGGTAAATTTGATATTGCAGGCTTTGCTGTAGGTGTTGTTGGAAAAAATAGAATTTTAAATAAAAATAAAATAAAAAAAAATAATCTCATAGTTGCAATTCCTTCAAGTGGTTTACATTCTAATGGATATTCTCTTGTAAGATATTTATTAAAACAAAAAAAAATAAATATTAAAAAAAACAAATTTTTAAAATCTGAGCTTCTAAAACCAACTAAAATATATGTTAAAGAAGTAATGAATTTGATAAATAACAACTTAATCAATGGCTGTGCAAATATTACAGGAGGAGGTTTATCTGATAATATTAAAAGAATTATACCAGATAAGCTCTCTGCACATATAAGTTTAGATAAAATTAAAACTTCTAAAATATTTAATTGGCTTAAAAATAACGGAATTTCTGACAAAGAAATGCTGAAAACATTTAATTGTGGAATTGGTTTTTGTCTTATTGTTGAAAGTAAAAACTTAAAAAAAATAAGTAAATTTTTTTCAAAAGAATATAAACCATATGTTATTGGAAAAATTTTAAATGGTAAAAACAAAGTTAGGTTAAATGGTTTTATCAACTGGTATCAATAGAGTTAGAACAGCTGTATTTATTTCAGGAACAGGCAGCAATTTAAAATCTTTAGTTAAATTTTCTAAAACTAAATTATCTCCTATTTCAATTAACTTTATTGTTTCAAATAACTCTAAGGCAAAGGGTTTAAATTATGCCAAAAAATTTAAAATTAAAAAAAAAGTTTTAAATTTTAAAAACAAAAAATTAAGTGAAAATAAGTTACTTTCTGTTTTAAAAATAAACAATATTGAAATGATTTGTCTTGCTGGATTTATGAAAATTTTGTCTAAGGATTTTATTAAAAAATTTAAAGGAAAAATCTTAAATATACACCCATCTTTACTTCCTAAATACAAAGGATTAAATACTCACGAAAGAGCGTTAAGTAATAAAGAAAAATACTCGGGATGTACTGTTCATTTTGTAAATGCTAGATTAGACTCTGGTAAGATTATTCTCCAAAAGAAAGTCAAAATTTCAAAAAACGAAACTGAGGCTTCACTTGCTAAAAAAATTTTAGTACAAGAACATAAACTTTATCCTAAAGCTATATTAAAAGTTTTTAATCTTTAAAGAAAAAATCTATTTCAATTTTAGCATTTTCAACACTATCTGACCCATGAACAGAGTTTTTATCTATTGAAATTCCATATTTTTTTCGGATAGTGCCCTCTTCTGCATCTTTTGGATTCGTTGCGCCCATTAATTCTCTATTTTCTAAAACTGCGTTCTCTTTTTCAAGAACCATGACTACAATTGGGCCTGATGATAAATAATCACATAAATCATTATAAAATGGTTTTGTTTCATGAACTATATAAAACTTTTCTGCTTCTGACTTTTCAATTTGAATTTTTTTTTCTTTTAATATTGAAAACCCTTTACTTTTAAACATTTCTTTAATCTCATTCTCAAGGTTTCTTTCGACAGCATCAGGTTTAATAATCGATAAAGTTTGTTCTAAATTACTCATAATTATCCTCTATTAGTTTGTTTAACAATCTTACTCCATAACCTGTAGCACCACCCGAATTTAATGCTCCACCATATTTTGAAAAAGCCATTCCAGCTATATCTAAATGCGCCCAAGGTGTTTTATTTAAAATAAATCTTTGTAAAAATTGAGCAGCTGTAGTGGATCCTGCGCCACCAACATAATTAATATTTTGCATATCTGCATTTTTTGAATCGATTAATTTATCGAAATTTTTATTTAAAGGCATTCTCCAAACTTTTTCTTCAACTTGCTCTCCTGCATTAATCAACTGCTTTGACAATTTGTCATCGTTAGAAAATAAACCAGCATATTCAGAACCCAAAGAAACAATTATTGCTCCAGTTAAAGTTGCTAAATCAACTATAAATTTTGGCTTAAATTTTTTTTCTGTATAAGTAAGTGCATCTGCTAGAACAAGTCTTCCCTCTGCGTCAGTATTCAATATCTCAACTGTCTTACCACTATAAGATTTGACAATATCTCCTGGTCTTTGTGCATTCCCCCCAGGCATATTTTCAACAAGTCCAACGACACCAACAGCGTTTACTTTTGCTTTTCTTAATGCAAGGCTTTTCATCAAACCAACTACCACAGCGGATCCAGCCATGTCATAAGTCATATCTTCCATAAATTTTGCAGGCTTTAATGATATACCTCCAGTATCAAAACAAACTCCTTTTCCAACAAATGCAAGAGGTTTTGATTTTTTATTAGATCCATTCCACTCCATAGTTACTAGGTAAGACTCTCTGCTGCTACCTTGACCAACACCAAGTAAAGTGTTCATACCTAATTTTTTTAATTTTTTTTCATCGTATAAATTAATTTTTAATCCTATTTTTTTTAATGAATTTATTCGTGTAGCATATTCTTTTGGATAAAGTATATTCCCCGGTTCAGAAACTAAATCTCTTGCATAAAAAGTTCCATCCTCAATAGCCTTAAATTTTTTTTGATCATTAACTGATGGTTTATTTTTTCCAACAACGTCTATTAATAAATCTTTATTATCTTTTTTAGTTTTATATTTATCAAACTTGTAGGATTTTAATTTTAGACCATGCAGGAAATGACCTATTAAATTTTTAGTTTTAAAAGGCAAAGTATCTGAATTTATAGTAAAATAATTTTGCTTATTATTTTTAAAAGTCTCATAAAATTTTGCTCCTAAATTTTCAATTTCTGATGGATTTAAGTCTCTTTTGTGTAATACTAGTACAATATTTCTTTTTGAACTTAATTCGAAAGTAAGAATTTTTTTTTTAAAATCCTTTGTTTTAATTAAATCATTAATAAACAAATATTCGGATTTTTTAATATACTTATTTAAAGCTAAACTTTTGAAACTCTCTTCAACAAATAAAACAAGATTTGATTGTTTTTTATTATTTAAACTATTTTTGTAGTTTATTGAAGTTGGCATAAATTTTAAATACACTCTTAGCTAGATGGATGGTATATATGAGTAAAAATATCATTTTTCAATGAAAAAAATATTATTTCGAAAATTACTTAGAGATTATTTAAGCTTTTTTTTAATTGCTTTATTGAGTTCGAGTGTAATTATCTGGGTTTTTCAAGCGGTAAATTATTTGGATATTATGATTGAAGATGGACGCGACTACATGGTTTATGTAAATTATTCGCTACTTAACTTTCCTAAAATCATAAGTCGACTATTTCCATTCGTTCTTTTTTTTAGTTTGTTTTATGTAACTTTAAAATATGAAAATAACAATGAACTTATAATTTTTTGGAATTTTGGTGTTCATAAAATTGATTTAACTAACTTTGTTATTAAAATTTCCATATTCTTAATGATAATTCAAATTCTATTAGCATCAATTATTGTTCCAAAAGCGCAAGATGCAGCAAGAGATTTTTTAAGAACTTCAAGTATAAATTTTTTTGAGAATTTTATAAAACCTCAAAAATTTAATGACACTATTAAAGGTGTAACCATTTATAGTGAAAGAAAAGATGTTGATGGTAAGATGTATAATTTATACTTAAAAAAACAAAATCAAGATGGATTTCAGATTACTTATGCAAAAGAGGGAATATTTAAAGAATTTAACAAAATACCTGTTTTAATTTTATTTGATGGAGAAACAATAACTGGCGGATCCTCAGGTATTACAAATTTTAGTTTTTCAAAATCAGACTTTCCGCTTAATAATTTTAAAACAAATTCTACTACATATATAAAAACCCAAGAAGTATCATCGTTACATCTTTATAGATGTTTGAGTTCAATTTATCTTTCAAATAAAAAAAATCCTGATTCAAGCATAGAAAATTGTACATTCAAAAACATAAAAAATATTTTTAAGGAAGTATATAAAAGATTAATTATTCCATTTTATATTCCATTACTCTCTCTTATCGTTTTAATTTTAATTTTATCATCAAAAGAGAATCCAGATTACTATAAATATAAAATATTTACTTTTATGTTTGGATTGTTTTTCATAATTTTTTCTGAAACAACTATAAGATTAATATCTGAAGATTTATCAAAAAATATTTTAATTGTAATACTGCCATATATAAGTTTTTTAATTTTGTACTTATTTATTTTTAAAAATTTAAAATTAAAATATTTGTAAAATGAAAGTTTATATAAAATTTTTAACATATAATTTTTTAAAATCTTTCTTTTATGTGGTAGGAATAATGTTTAGTTTGGTTTTTATATTAAATCTTTTAACTGAACTAGAATTTTTTAAAGAAATTGATGTAAGTATAAATTTTACTTTGTTGCTTGCCATTCTTAATTCTCCTGTAATGATATTTGAAATGTTTCCATTTATATTTCTTATTACAACACAATTATTTTTTATAAGATTATTTAACAACAACGAACTAGAAATTTTTAAATACTCTGGTTTTAAAAACACTCAGATGCTATCTATATTAAGTTTGCTGGCTCTAATTAGTGGAATATTAGTTACAACTCTTTTTTATAATTTATCTTCAAATTTTAAAAATATTTATCTAGAAATAAAAACTAAATATACAACAGATGGTAAATATTTAGCTGTAATCACTAAAAACGGACTTTGGATTAAGGATAAATTCGATGAACGAACATACATTATAAACTCCTCAGAAATTGAAGGAACTTTTTTAAATAATAGTTTTATAACTATTTTTGATGAAAACTATAATGTTATAAAAAATATAAAAAGTAAAAAAATAGATTTAACTAATGAAGAATGGATAATTTATGATGCAAAGATATATGAGAAAAATAATTATAAAAGTCAAAATATCTTAAAATTCAAAACAAATTTTGACTATAAAAGGATTCAAACACTATATTCAAACTTATCATCATTTAATATTTTTCAATTATATCAATTAAGAGAAAATTATAAAAAAATGAATTACTCACTTGTTGAGATAGATTTACAACTACTCAAGCTGATATCTTATCCTTTATATTTAGTTTTAATGACAATTTTTTCAGCTTTAATAATGTTCAAAGTTAAGCGATTGGATAATACTACAATAAAAATTTCGTTAGGATTGTTTTTTTCAGTAATTATATACTATATAAATAACTTTTTTTTTGTTATGGGAAGTACAGAAAAAATTTCAACGTTGCCATCAATTTTTATTCCATTAATAATTTTGGTTGTTGTAAATAGTTTTATGTTAGAAAATATTAATGAAAAATAAAATTTACTCAATTTTCATTGGTTTATTCCTAAGTATAATATTTACATTTAAAGCTTTTAGTTATGAACAATTTAATTTTGATATTACAGAAGTAGAAATTTTAGATGAGGGTAATATTGTTAAGGGACTTAAAAAAGGAACAATCACAACAAATGACGGTATAGTAATAAATTCTGATAATTTTTATTATAATAAAATTAAAAATTTATTAGTAAATGAGGGAAATGTTGAGATAATTGATACAATTAAAAAAATTAAAATTTATTCTGATAAACTTACATATGACAAAAATAATGAAATCATTACAACAAACGGAAATGTTGTTTTTGTAGACGTAAAACAAAATATAACTATCTTTTCTGACAGTGCTATTTACGATAAAAATAAAGAAATTATTTCAACAAATAAGAATTCGAAAGCTATTTATGAGAAAAATAAAATAATTACTGCTACAAAGTTTAAATTTTCTAAAAATGAAAATATATTAATTGCATCAGGAGATGTGAGAGCTGAAGATAGACTTAAAGATAATATTATTGAAACAAAAATATTAACGTATTTTAAGAATGAAGAAAAAATAACTACTCAAGCAGAAACAAAATTTTTTATCCAATCAAAGTATGAAATAGAAACTTCTGATGTAATTTATTTAGTTAATGAAAATCATTTGAGCTCAAATAAAAAAACCAAAATTACAAACAATAATTCACAAATTTATAATCTAGATAAATTTGATTATTCAATAAATAAAGAAATAATAAAAGGAGAAAATATTTTAATTATCACAAATTATAATAAACCTAAAAGTGATAAATTTTATTTTTCAAATGCTATAATCAACTTAAAAAACAAAAAATTTATTGGAAAGGATACTCAAATTAAAATTCATAAAAATGTTTTTGATAATCCAGAAAATGATCCTAGATTAAGCGGTGTATCTGCAACAGCAGATGACAACACAACAATTGTAAACAAAGGAATATTTACTAGTTGTAACAAAAAGGACGATTGTCCTCCTTGGACAATCAAAGCTAATAAAATTACTCATGATAAAAATAAAAAACAATTATTATATGAAAATGCAGTACTCAATATTTACAATATTCCAGTTCTTTATTTTCCAAAATTTTTTCATCCAGATCCAACTGTTAATCGTCAATCAGGTTTATTAAAACCTGAATTAAATAACTCAAATATACTTGGCGATTCAATAACAGTCCCATATTTTAAAGCAATTTCTAAAAATAAAGATTTAACTTTTACTCCAACTATTTTTACTAATGATTTTTTGATGTCTCAAATAGAATATAGAACAATAAATAAAAATTCTAATATGATTGCTGATATTGGTTATGTGAACAATTATAAATCTTCTACAAATAATGAAAAAAAAAATTTTTCACATTTATTTGCAAAATATAATCTTGATCTAAATTTAAAAAATTTTATTTCAAGTGATTTTGAAATGTCTTTGGAAAGAGTATCAAATGATAACTATTTAAAAGTATTTTCTTCTCATATTACAGAATCAAAACTAAGACCAAACTTTGATACACTTGAAAACAACTTTAAACTTTATTTAAACCATGAAAGATTTAATTTTAATGGTGGTTTCCAAAGTTATGAGACGCTTAACTTATCTCCTAATGATCGTTATCAATTTATTTTACCTTATTACAACTTAAATTGGTTTATTGATCAAAACTATATAACTGGTTCTTTCAATTTTAGTTCAGATGGGTCAAATGACCTAAATAATACTAACAAATTAGAAACTAGAGTAATAAATAATATTCAATACAACAGTGAAGATTTCATTTCTAACAATGGTTTAAAAACAAATTTTAATATAAATTTAAAAAATTTAAATTCTGTAGGAAAAAGCACTTCCAAATATAAATCTAGCCCACAGGTAGAATTGGTTAGCTTGTTCAATACAGAAGTAAGTTTGCCATTAGTTAAAGATACACAGCTTTATACAAATTTACTTACTCCCAAATTTTCATTTAAATTTAACCCAAGCGATATGAAAGACTATTCTTCTTCAGATAATAAAGTTAATGTTGACAGTATTTTTGCTAATAACAGGCTTGGTTTGTCTGATACATTTGAAGCTGGAAGATCTATTGCATTAGGATTGGATTTCGAAAGAAATAAAAAAAATTCTTTAAATGATATAAATAATTATTTTAAATTTAAAATAGGAACAGTTTTAAGAGACAAAAAAGAGGAATTCATTCCAAGAAAAAGTTCTCTAAATGAAAAACACTCTAATATATTTGGATCTTTAAACAAAGGAATTTCAGAGAATTTAAGACTCGGTTATAATTTTTCAATTGATAATGATTATACAACTTTTGAATATAATGATTTAAATGCGACATTATCTTTTAATAATATTGTAACAACTTTTAATTTCATAGAAGAAAATAACGAGGTAGGAGATACAAATGTATTTACTAATTCGATAAATTATTCACATGATGATCAAAATTTTTTTACATTTAAAACAAGAAGGAATAGGAAAATTAACTTAACAGAGTACTATGATTTAGTTTATGAGTATAAAAATGATTGTCTAATAGCTGGTGTTAAATACAACAAAACTTACTATGCGGACGGTGATTTAAAACCTTCAGAAAATTTGATGTTTACTTTAACACTAGTGCCTTTAACTACTTATGAATATAAAGCAAACGAAATTTTAAATTATAAATAAATAATAAATGAAAAAAACATTATATTTAATTTTAATTTATTTTATTTTTTTCAATTTTATTCAAGAGAGTAAAGCGAAACAAAATAAAATACTTTTTAAAATAAATAATCAAATAGTAACATCTATAGATATTTTAGATGAAATTAATTATTTGGGAACAATTAATAAGGAATATAAAAAATTAGATAAACAAAATGCTATTGAAATTGCAAAAAAATCTTTAATTCGTGAAAAAATAAAAGAAATAGAGTTGTTAAAAATATATAAGGAAATAAATATAGATAATGAGTATTTAAATAAATTTTCAATTGATTATTTCAAAAGATTAGGTTTTAAAAATATTTCAGATTTTGAAAATTTTTTTTTAAAACAAAATATTAATCCTAACAAAGTAAGAAAAAAAATAACAATAGAGGTTCTTTGGAACCAATTTATTTATAATAAATACAACAAAAATGTCAAAATAGATGAAGAAGCTATTAAAAAGGAAATATTAAAAAATAGAAAACAAAAAGAATTTCTTCTTTCAGAAATTTTATTTACACTATCTAATGATGAAGCACTTTCTAAAAAATTTAATTTAATTAAAGAGGAAATCAAAAATAAGAGCTTTTCAGAAGCAGCACTAAAACACAGTATTTCAAATTCAAGAAACGAAGGGGGAAAATTAAGCTGGGTAAAAGAGTCAGTTTTAAGTGAAAAAATAAAAAAAAATCTTAGTAAGTTAAATATAGGAGATTATACAAATCCTATTGTTATACCAGGTGGTTTTTTAATTCTAAAAATGGAAGATAAAAGAGAAACACAAAAAGAAATTAATTTGGAAAATGAAATAAAATTTGTAATTAATGAAAAAACAAATGAACAATTAAATCAATTATCAAATATATATTTTGGTAAAGTAAAAAAAAATATTATTATAAATGAATTATAGTCCAATTTTAATTGTTTCAGGTGAACCAAATAGTGTTTTTTTAGAAATTTTTTTTAAAACATTGAAATTAAAAAAAATTAAAAGCCCATTAATTCTAATATCCTCAGAAAAACATTTAAAAAAACAAATGAATAAATTTAAATTTAAAAAAAAAATTAAAATATTAAATCCAGATAAAATAAATGATCAAAATTTAAATAATAAGTTTATTAATTTAATTAACATAAACTTTAATCAAAAAAAAACGTTTGAAAAAATAACAAAAAAATCAAATAAATATATTGAAGAATGTTTTGCGATGGCATTTTATTTAATAAAGAAAGGCAAAATTAAAAAGTTTATCAATGGACCAGTTTCAAAAAAAAATTTTTTAGGTAATAAATATTTAGGTATTACTGAGTATATTTCAAAAAAATTTAATATAAAAAATAATGCAATGCTAATTTACAATAAAAATTTATCTGTTTCTCCAATTACAACACATCTTCCTTTAAAGTTTGTGCCTAAAGAAATTTCCAGAAATAATATCTATAAGAAAACTAAGTTAATAAATAATTTTTACCTAAAAGAATTTAATAAAAAACCAAAAATTGCTATTTTAGGTTTAAACCCTCATTGTGAAAGCGTACATAAATTTAATGAAGACGATCGAATAATCAAACCAGCTGTAAAATTTCTTTATAAAAAAGGTTATAAGATTTCTGGCCCGTATTCCGCTGATACCTTTTTTTTAAAAAAAAATAGAGATAAATTCGATGTAGTTTTAGGAATGTACCACGATCAAGTGTTAACACCTATTAAGACATTATATGAATATGATTCTATTAATGTTACTTTAGGCTTACCTTTTATAAGAATTACGCCTGATCATGGGCCAAATGAAAAAATGTTGGGAAAGAATTCATCTAATCCTTTAAGTCTTATTAAAGCAATTAATTTTTTGGATAAAAATTGATAAGAGCAAAAAAAAGTTTAGGTCAAAATTTTTTAATAGACAGTAGTATTTTAGAAAAGATTATAAATACAACAATAATAAAAAATAAAATCATTCTTGAAATTGGTCCAGGCACTGGAAATTTAACATCTTTTATTCTTAAAAATAAGCCAAAAAAAATGTTTGTAATTGAAAAAGACAATGAACTTGCAAGTGCTCTTGAAACAAAATTTAATAATAAAATAACAATTATTAATGATGATGTTTTAAAAATAGATGAAACTAAACTTTTCAAAGATAAGGTTATAGTTTTTGGTAATTTGCCTTATAATATTGCAACAGAAATTCTTACCAAATGGATAATTAACCTAAAAAATAACTTTTGGTTTGAGAGTTTGGTTTTGATGTTTCAAAAAGAGGTTGCTGACAGGATAATTGCTGAATTTAATACTTCGAATTATGGAAGGTTGTCAATTATTTCTAATTGGAAGCTTAATATTAAAAAAATATGTGATGTAAAGCCTAGTGCATTCTTTCCAAAACCAAAAGTAGATAGTTCTTTACTTTTTTTTCATCCTAAAGAAAATTTCGTAAAAATTAAAAATCCAAATAATTTGGAAAAAATTACTAGAGTTTTTTTTAATCAAAGAAGAAAAATGTTAAAGAAACCGTTTAATCAAATTTTTAATGGGGATCAAAGAGTTCTAGATAAATTTAAAATTGATTTAACGATGAGACCACAAAATATAAATTTAGATACTTATTACAAGCTAGCTTGCGAGTATGAAAAGTTAGGAAGTTAGTTGATCAACATGACGTCTAATATATTCTAAATCATAATCTTTAGAGCCATTATTAATTACTGCGCCAATCAAATTAGTTATTTTAGTGTAACACTCATCTAGATCATTATTTATAACTACATAGTCATAGTTTATCCAATGCAATACATCTCTTTCAAATTGTTTCATTCTTTCTTGGGCTATTAATTTATCACTTGCATGTCGCTTAGATAATCTTTCAAACAAAACTTCTTTGCTAGGGGGGAGTATAAAAAAAGTTATCAAATTATAATCTAGTTTTTTATTTTTGATTTGATCAGCTCCTTGCCAATCAATATCAAAAAGGATATTTTTTCCTTTATTTAATTTGTCAATAACTGGTGTTCTAGTTGTACCATAAAAATTATTGAAAACTTTTGCATATTCCAAAAATTCTTCATTTTGTATTAATCTTTTAAACTCTAGCTCATTTATAAAAAAATAATCCTCGTTATGAATTTCTTTAGGTCTTGGCTGTCTCGTTGTATGTGATATTGAGATTTCAAAATTATCTTTTTTAGATAATTTTTTAACAAGTGTGGTCTTTCCCGCTCCTGAAGGGGAGGATAAAATTATCATTATCCCATCTTTTTCTGATGGCATTTAAATTTCTAGTTAGCTTTCCCTTCGATAAATTTAACCGCATCGCCTACAGTTAAAATCTTCTCAGCTTCACTATCTGAAATTTCAGATCCAAATTCCTCTTCAAAAGCCATCACTAATTCAACTGTGTCTAAACTATCAGCTCCTAAATCATCAATAAAACTTGACTCATCAGTTACTTTAGCTTCGTCAATACCTAAGTGATCTGCTACAATTTTTTTTACTTTGCTTGAAACGTCTTCTGACATATTGATCCTTTTTGTTATAAATTCTTAATAGTTTAAAAACCTATTTTGTCAAGCCATATACATGCCTCCATTAACATGAAGAGTTTCACCATTTATATAACTTGATTGATTAGAACATAAAAAAAGTACAGCATTTCCAATATCATCTGCTTCTCCTAGTCGTGCAGATGGGATTTTTGATATTATATCTTCTTTAAATTTATCGTCTAATTTATCAGTCATTGCTGTTTTGATAAAACCAGGTGAAATACAATTTATATTTATATTTTTCTTAGCATACTCTATTGCCAAACTCTTCGACATTGCAATTATACCTGCTTTAGAAGCAGTGTAGTTGGCCTGCCCTAAATTACCCGTATGCCCAACAACTGATGTAATATTAACAATCTTTCCAGATTTATTTTTAAGCATTTTTTTAATTGCAGATTTGCTCATCAAAAAAGTTGATGTTAAGTTAACATCAATTACTTTTTTCCATTCATCTAGGCTCATCCTTATTGCTAAATTATCTTGGGTTATGCCCGCATTATTTACTATGCAATCTAAACTGCCACCAAGTTCTTTAGTTGCGTTTTCAACAAATTCCTCAATTTTATCGCTTTGAGAAATATCAAATTTTAATGTTTTAATATTTCCATATTTACCTTTTAGTTCCTCAAGTTTTTCTATTCTTGTGCCTGAAGCTAAAATATTAGCTCCAGCTTGATTTAATTTTTCAATTATTGAATTTCCAATTCCCCCCGAAGCTCCAGTCACTATAACATTCTTACCTTTTAAATCTGTCATATTTTTAAACCCTCAATATCACTTTGGCTATTAATTGTATCAATTTTAACCTCTCTATTAATTCTTTTTACCAAACCTGACAAAACTTTCCCAGGTCCAATTTCTATAAAATGATCTACATCATTTTCTATCATATTAATCACACTTTCTCTCCATCTAACTCTATTCTCTATTTGCTTAATTAATAGATTTTTTAGCTCATCTAAGTCTTTAATCTCATTAGCAGTCACATTTGAAATTAATTTATTTTGTCCATTTCTAAAATTAAGTTTATTTAACTGTTCTTTCATAATTTTTGTAGCATTATTCATCAATTCGCAGTGAAAGGGTGCACTCACAGGAAGTTTAATATTTTTAATTGAATTATCCTTTAAAATTTGAATTAATTTTTCTAAATCTTCAGTTTTTCCGCTCAAAACAATTTGACCTTCAGAATTGTCATTTGCAATTTGTGCTTTAAAATTTTCTTTATTTTCCATCAAAATTTTTTCAATCACATCAACTGTTGAGCCTAATACAGCAACCATCCCTCCCTGTCCTTTAGGCACAGAGTTTTGCATAGCATCCCCTCTGATTCTTAAAATTCTTAAAGTATCTGAAAAATCCATATATCCTGCACATGATAAAGCTGAATATTCACCTAAAGAGTGTCCAGCAAAATATTTTGCTTTATTCAAATTTATATTGAATTCATGTCTTGCTAAATTAAATATTGAGTAACTTATTAGATAAATTGCCGGCTGTGTATTTGCAGTTAAATCTAACTCTTCTTTTGGTCCTTCTAGAATAAGTTTGGAAATAGAAAAATTTAAAGTTTCATCTGCCTGTTTAAACAGGTTTTTTACTATATTAAATTTATCATAAAGCTCTTTTCCCATTCCCACTATTTGAGATCCCTGACCTGGAAAAATTACTGAAAACATATAAAAAAAACTAATATTTCTGCCTTTTTAACTATTGTAATTGAACTTTTATAATAGTATATCCTCACTTTTTATTAAAGAACTTAAATGAATTTATACGAACATACTATTATTGCTAGGCAAGATACTTCACCCAGTGAATTAAAGCAACTAACAGAAAAATATTCTAAAATTGTTGAAAAAAATGATGGCGAAATTGTTAAAACTGAAAACTGGGGATTACTAAACTTATCTTATCTTATTAAAAAGAATAAAAAAGGAAGTTACATACACTTTAAAATAAAAGGTAAAGGTAATGTAATTGAGGAATTAGAAAAAAATGAAGCTATTGACAAAAAGTTGCTAAGATTTCTAACTGTCAGAGTGAAAAAATTTGATTTAGAAACAAATTATTTTAATAAAAAAATAGATAATGAAAATAAAGAAAGTGCTAAAAACTAATGCCTAAAAGACAAAGTGGAAATAAAAAAAGCAAACAAAGCAATTTTGCTAAATTAAGTATTTTTCAACCCAATAAATACAAATTCAAAAAAACTTGTCCGTTATCAGCAAAAGGTGCTCCAGAAGTAGATTACAAAAATATTAAACTTTTAAAAAAATATGTTTCTGAAAATGGTAAAATTTTACCTTCAAGAATCACAAATGTATCCCAAAAAAAACAAAGAGAGCTCTCTCTTTCAATTAAAAGAGCCAGAAATTTAGCATTAATATAATATGAAAGTAATCTTATTAGAAAATTTAAAAAGAATAGGTTCTATAGGTGAAGTCATAGACGTAAAAAGAGGTTTTGCAAGAAACTTTTTAATAGCTAATAAAAAAGCGCTTTATGCATCAAAAGAGAATATAAAAGAGGTAGAAAAAATTAAGGCCGAGTTATCAAAAAAAGATAATGAAAAGAAAAAGGGAGCTTCTGAAATTTCTGAGAAAATTAATGGAAAAGAATATTTAATTAAAAAACTAAGTACAGAAAATAATGAATTATATGGATCTGTTAAACCAACTGAAATTTCAAAACTTATTCAAGAAGAAAACAAAATTGATATCAAACCTTCAATGATACAACCAGTTGAAGAAATAAAAGCTTTGGGCAAGTTTAAAGTTAAAATTTATTTGCACTCTGAAGTTGATGCTGAGATAACAATTAATGTTTCTTCAGCTGACACAATTCAATAATTATACATTCTTTTCCCCAGCGCCAATTTACAATTTGATTTAACCATTTTTCATGTAAATTTATTTTAATGGAAAATAATTTAAGTTTAGTTAAAGATCAATTTAAAGAGTTGCCAAATAACATTGAGGCAGAGCAAGCAGTTATAGGATCTATCCTGGTAAGCAATGAAATTTTTGACGAAATTAATACAATAATTTCTTGTATTAACTTTTATGATCCAATGCATCAAAAGATATTTGAAGCAGTGGAAAGTCTTATTTACAAAGGAATGTTAGCTAACCCAATTACTTTAAAAAATTATTTTGAAGATGAAAAAGATGATCTAAATATTCCAGAATATTTAGTTAAGATCACAAAGTTCTCTACATCAGTAAGGCAAGCAATAGAATACTCAAAAATAATTTACGATATGTTCGTAAGAAGGGAATTAATCAAAATTTCTGAACAAACTATTGATAGTGCAAAATTAAACGATCTTGATACCAACGGACAATCTATAATCGAAAATTCTGAAAGATTATTATTTAATTTAGCTGAAAAAGGTTCTTTCAGTTCTTCTTTGGTAAAATTTGATGAAGCAATGAAACAAACAATTGAAATGGCTTCAGCTGCTTATAAGAATGAAGAGGGAATAGTTGGTGTTCCAACTGGTTTAAGGGATTTAGATGATAAGCTTGGTGGTTTACACCAATCAGATTTAATTATTATTGCTGGTCGACCTTCGATGGGTAAAACCTCACTCGCAACAAATATTGCATTTAACGCTGCTCAAAAACTACAAGAGAGTGGCAAGAAATCATCTATAGCTTTCTTTTCACTTGAAATGTCTTCAGAACAATTATCTACCAGAATTATTTCTGAACAAGCTAGAATTAGTTCTAATGACATAAGAAGAGGAAGAATATCTGATGATCAGTTTGATAAGTTTTTAGAAACTTCAAAAAATATTTCTGAACTGCCACTTTATATTGATGAAACACCAGCAATAAGTATTGCTGCTTTAAGTAATAGAGCGAGAAGAATCAAAAGACTTTTTGGTCTAGATATGATTGTGGTTGATTATATTCAGCTAATGAGAGGAACTACATTTAACAAAGATGGAAGAGTTCAAGAAATATCACAAATTACTCAAGGACTTAAAGCAATAGCCAAAGAACTTTCTGTTCCTGTTGTGGCTCTTTCGCAATTGTCTAGACAAGTAGAACAAAGAGATGATCATAAGCCTCAATTGGCAGACTTGAGAGAATCTGGTTCCATTGAACAAGATGCTGATGTAGTAATGTTTGTATATAGAGAAGGATATTATTTACAGAGAAAAGAGCCAAGAGAAGCAACAGTTGAACATGCAGAATGGCAAGCAAAAATGAATGAGGTTGCGCATTTAGCTCAAATTATAATTGGAAAACAAAGACACGGTCCAATCGGCAATGTTACACTTGAATTTGAGGAAAGATTTACAAAATTTAAGGATACTCAATTAAGTTAAATTCCAATATAAAGAGCTTGAATGGTAGCTCATTTTTATCAAAACGTTATCCTCAAAAATCCCAAAGCAATATTTATATTGTTAATTATTGCTATTTTAAGTTTTGGATACTATTCAAAAAATTTTAGACTAGATGCTTCATCAGAAACCTTATTAATAGAGGGTGACCCAGATTTAGCATATTTGAAAGAAGTCTCTGAAAGATATGGGTCTAAAGAATTTTTAATTCTTACCTATACACCAAATGAGGGAATGGTAACTGACTCATCGATAAATAATTTGTTAAGTTTAAAATATAAAATTCAGAGCCTAAACTGGGTGCATAGTGTAATTACATTGTTAGACATTCCTCTTTTAAATAATTCAGATGCTCCTCTTCAAGAAAGACTAGAAAGTTTTAAAACCTTAAAAGATGACGATGTTGATAGAAATCGGGGTTTTAAAGAAATTTTAAATAGTCCTGTTTTTAGAAACTTTGTAATTAGTGAAGATGGAAAAACCAGTGGAATTATTGTTAATATTAAACAGTCTAAGGCATTAGAAAATATAGATAATAAATCAAGAGAGGAAATTGAGTTAATTAAAGATCAAATCAAAAAACAAAACCATCAGAATATTTTAGAAATAAGAGATGTTATTCAAAGTTATAGCAATGTTGGAAAAATTTATCTTGGTGGAATACCAATGATTGCAGATGATATGATGACTTTTATCAAAAGCGATATAATTGTTTTTGGTTTAGGTGTTCTATTATTTATTATTGCTACTTTATGGTTTGTTTTTAGAAATCTTCTTTGGATTGTAGTACCTATAAGTAGTTGCCTTTTTTCTGTGATAATTATGATGGGGTTACTTGGACTACTAGGATGGAAAGTCACGGTCATATCTTCAAATTTTATTGCACTTATGTTGATTTTAACAATGGCAATGAATATTCATATGAGTACTAGGTTTCTTCAACTTAAAAAAGATTTTCCTTCAAAAAATAATTTTGAAATTATTTCTTTAACAACTTCAAAAATGTTTTGGCCAATTCTTTATACTGTTCTAACAACAATTTTTGCTTTCTTATCTTTAATTTTTAGTGAAATAAAACCTATTATTGACTTTGGTTGGATGATGACTTTTGGTTTAATTACATCATTTATAATTACATTTACTCTACTACCTACCCTTTTAAACTTCGCACCCACAAATAATATTTCAGTTAAAAAAGAACAAAAATCTAAAATTACAAATTTACTTGGTCTAATTTCTCTTAATAATAAAAACTCAATCTTCTTGGTGAGTGGAATAGTTATAATATTCAGCGTTATTGGAATAAGTAAGCTTGAAGTTGAAAATAGTTTTATAAATTACTTTGATAAGAATACCGAAATTTATAAAGGTATGAAGCTTATAGATGAGGAGCTAGGTGGAACCACACCTTTAGAGGTTATTATAAAATTTCCGAAGAAAGAAAAGGTGGAAAAATCTGGCGAAGATGATGAATTTGACGATTGGGGTGACGAAGAAGATACTAATGATGAAAAATATTGGTTTACCAAAGATAAAATTGATCTAATTACATCTGTTCATGATTACTTAGATAGCTTACCTGAAATTGGCAAAGTTCTATCTTTTTCGTCTATTATTGAGGTAGCTACTCAATTAAATAATAATAAGCCTTTAGGTACTTTAGAAATGGGAGTGCTTTACTCTAAAATTCCTGAGAGTATTAAAACTGAAATCATCGATCCTTATCTTTCAATTAAAGATAATGAGGCTCGAATTAGTTTAAGAATTATAGACTCGCAAAAAGATTTAAGAAGAAATGATTTAATTAACAAAATTAATTTTGATTTAAAAGATAAATTTGGTTTAGTAGAAAAAGATTACAAGCTAGCAGGTGTTTTAATATTGTTTAATAATTTATTACAAAGTCTGTTTAAATCTCAAATTTTAACATTGGGATTGGTTATGATTGGAATATTTTCAATGTTCATTATCTTGTTTAGAAATATTAAACTTTCATTGATTGGAGTTGTTCCAAATTTTATTGCTGCTTTTTTTATCTTAGGAATAATTGGATTATTAGAAATACCTTTAGATATGATGACCATAACTATTGCAGCAATTACAATAGGAATCGCAGTAGATAACAGCATTCATTATATTTACAGATTTAAAGAAGAGTTTAATAAAATAAAGGATTACAACAAAACATTAAAAACGTGTCATTCAACTGTTGGAGTTGCTATACTTAACACCTCAATTACTATTGTTTTTGGATTTTCAATTTTAGTGTTATCAAAGTTTATCCCAACAATTTATTTTGGTGTTTTTACGGGACTTGCTATGTTATTAGCTATGATATCAGTATTAACTCTACTTCCTGCATTAATTTTAATTATTAAACCTTTTGGCAAATCATCTTAATGTTAGAAATCATAAAAGATTTTTATAAAGCAATATCAATAATTGATTTAATTTATTTAATTTTAACAATCCTTTCTTTGATAAATTGTTATAAAAAGGGTTTCATTTTAAGTATACTTTCAATGGCTAAATGGTTGCTGGCATACATAATTACATTAATTCTTTTTCCAAGAATTAAACCATATGTAAAAAACATAATTGATAATGAGTATGTGCTTGATGTTAGTTTAGGAATAATAATATTTGTGGTTGTTATCTTTTTAGTTTTATTAATTAATAAAGGAATCAGTAAAGCAGTTAGATATACAGGTATCGGTGGATTAGATACGACGTTTGGATTCTTTTTTGGTTTTATAAGAGCTTATATTATTTCTGTATGTATCTTTTCAGGAGTTCATATCGTTTATAATTATGATAAATGGCCAATAAATTTTGACAAATCATACGTCTTTCCATATTTAGAAAAAGGTAGTAGTTATCTGATAAAAGAATTTCCTAATGAAAAAACATATCAAGATTCTAAAGAAAAAATTAAAGAACTATAATCCAAGACTTAAGGAAGAATGTGGAGTTTTTGGTATCAGTAATGCAAAGGATGCATCAGCTCTCACAGCACTTGGACTACATGCCCTACAACACAGGGGTCAAGAAGGTTGCGGAATAGTTACTTTTGATGGAGAAAAATATTATTCTGAAAAAAGATTTGGTTTAGTTGGTGATAATTTCAACAAAGAAAAAGTACTTAATAACCTTAAGGGAAATTATGCAATTGGCCATAACAGATATAGTACAACTGGTAACAATATATTAAGAAACATTCAGCCATTTTTTGCTGACACTAATGCAGGTGGAATTGGAGTTGCACATAATGGAAATCTTACTAATTCAATATCTTTGAGAAATAAACTAGTTGAAGATGGAGCTATATTTTACACTACATCAGACACTGAGACGATTGTTCAATTAATTGCTAAATCAAAGAGAACAAAAACAATAGATAAAGTAATTGATGCAATTTTTCAAATTCAAGGTGGCTATGCATTAGTGATGTTAACTCAAAACTCTTTAATCGGAGTTAGAGATCCTTACGGAATTAGACCACTAGTAATTGGTAAGCTTGGCAATAGTTATGTCTTGGCATCTGAAACTTGTGCCTTTGATATAATTGGTGCAAAATTTGTAAGAGAAGTTGAAAATGGTGAGATAATTTTAATTGAAAATAATGAACTGAAAAGTATTAAGCCCTTCCCTGTTAAAAAAGTTAGACCATGTGTATTTGAATATATTTATTTTTCAAGACCAGACAGTCTGATTGGAGGAAAAACAGCATATGAGCATAGAAAAAACATCGGTAGAGAACTTGCAAAAGAAAATGACACTGATGCAGATATAGTTGTTCCAGTCCCAGACTCTGGAAATGCTGCTGCTATGGGTTTTGCTCAAGAATTAAAAATGAACTTTGAACATGGATTAATTAGAAATCATTATGTTGGAAGAACTTTCATCGAGCCAAGCCAAAAAATCAGGAGTTTAGGTGTCAAATTAAAATTAAATGCTAATCAAACAACTATAAAAGATAAAAAAATTATTCTAATTGATGACTCTCTTGTTCGAGGAACAACGTCATACAAAATTGTTAAAATGCTTTATGATGCTGGTGCGAAAGAAGTTCATGTTAAAATTGCATGTCCCGAAATTAGATACCCAGATTTCTATGGTGTAGATACACCTACAAAAAAAGAATTGTTAGCAGCAAATAAAACAAATGATGAAATTTGCGAATATATTGGAGCTAAAACTTTGAGATTTTTATCAATTGAAGGATTGTATAAAGCTATTGGTTTTGAAAAAAGAAACGAAACATATCCACAATTAACAGATCATTATTTCACAGGTGAATATCCTGTTAAATTAGTAGATGAATTAGGAGATAATAAAATAACTCAATTATCTTTATTAAGTACTGGATCAAATAATTAAATTATGAAAACAGTAAATTTTACTCAAATGAAAAATGGAACTAAGGAAGATTATGAGCTTCTTGAAAGATTTGAGAAAAACTTTGAAAGACAAACAGCTGATAGAGTTTTAAATTATTTATCTAAACAAACTACTACTTTAGAAGGTTACAAAATCACTAGACTAGAACACTCCTTACAAGCTGCAACAAGAGCTTTTAAAAATAAAGAAAGTGATGAAATGATTGTTGCAACTTTACTTCATGATATTGGAGATGATTTGGCACCAATGAATCATTCTCAATATGCTGCATCTATACTAAGACCTTATGTTTCAGAAAGAACTTATTGGATTGTTCTACACCATGGTCTTTTTCAAACTTACTACAGCGCTCATCATTTAGGTGGTGATAGAAATGCAAGAGATAAATTTAAAGACCACAAGTATTATCAAGACACTATAGATTTTTGTGAAAAATATGACCAATGCTCTTTTGATCCTGATTACAAAAGTATGACTTTGGATGATTTTAAGCCATTAGTTAAAAAAATATTTGCTAAAGAGCCTTATTATTATCTTTAAATTTAGGTATAAATCACTACTTACAGCGCATGATTGATTCAAAAGAAAAAATTATAAATTATTTTAAATTAGGTATTAAGGAACCTAAAAATTTTAAAATTGGAATCGAGCATGAAAAGTTTTTATTTAATAATTCGGACAATAAAAGGATTGATTATTCAAAAATAAAAGAAATGTTTACAGCCCTGCTTGAATTTGGCTGGAATCCAGTTTTTGAAAAAGAAAATATAATTGCTCTTAATAAAGGTGGAAAAAATATAACTCTTGAACCAGGCAATCAAATAGAATTATCAGGAGACAAATTAAATCATATGCATGAAGCTTGTGCAGAATCACAAGACTATTTGTTTGAATTAAAACAAGTTACAAAAAAATTAGATATAAAAATTGTTAGTGCAGGATTCGATCCAATATCTAAATTAAATGAAATACCAAACAATCCTAAACAACGATATGAATTGATGACTAAGGATATGCCTTTAGGTGGCGAACTTAGTTTAGATATGATGTATCGAACATGTGGCACTCAGTTAAATATAGATTATAGCTCAGAAGAAGATTTTATTAAAAAGTTTAGAGTAGCAAACTCAATTGTACCCATAGCAATTGCTTTGTTTGCGAATTCCTCAATTGTGGAGAAAAAAAATAGCAACTATTTATCGTATAGATCTAAAGTATGGCAAAGTACTTCTAGAGGTGGATTGCCTAAATTATTTTTTGAAAATATGAGTTTTGAAAAATATGCAGATTTTGTAATTAATTTTCCTTTATTATTTATACAACATAAAGATCAGTATATTTCAGGTAGGAAATATTTTTTTAAAGATTTTATGGAAGGAAAAATCCAAGAAATTGAAAATAGACTTCCAACTGAAGTAGACTTAACAACTCACTTAAGCACAATATTTACTGAGAATAGAGTTAAAAAATATATTGAATTAAGATCAATGGATACATGTGGTTGGGATTGTTTATGTGCAGGACCAGCTTATAATATAGGTATGCTTTATGGAAATTTAGACGAAGTTCATGAACTAATTTCAACATGGGAAGTCGATAAAATTATCAACGCTTATCTAGAGGCGCCACAAAAGGGATTTAATACTCAATTAATGGGTAAAGATCTTCTTTATTGGTCATCTACACTTTTAGATCTTTCAAGAAAAGGTTTAGAGAATAGAGATGTTTTAAGTAAAAAAGGTAATAACGAGACTATATTCCTAAATCATCTACAAAAAGTAATTGATAATAAGACAACAAACGCAGATCATATGATTAGTAAATTTTCCAAAAACGAAAATTTAGACGAATTGTATGATAAATAAAATTGTTGCTGTTCAAGGAAACCATCCTTCTAAACTAAATCCTTTAACAGATACAAGTGTTTTTTTAGCAAACGAAATTCAGAACAAAAAATATAAAATTTTTTATTACGATCCAAAAGACTTATCAGTTGTTAATTCGAAAGTTACAGCTAAAGGTTTTTTTATTAAATTTAACTATAGCAATAAAAAATTCTATAAAATCACAAAAAAACAAAATCTAGACTTAAGTATATGTAAATTTATTCTTATTCGCCAGGATCCACCATTTAATCTTGAGTATATTTCAACAACATACATTTTAGATACAATTAAGGCTAAAGTAAAAATAATTAATAACCCTACTGCTGTAAGGAATATTTCTGAAAAATTATATTCATCTAAATATCAAAAATATATGCCAGCTACTATTTTTACTCAAAATATTGATGAAATAAAAAAATTTTTCAAAAAAAATAAAAAAGTCATTTTAAAACCCATCCATGGTTTCAGTGGAAATGATATTCATTTACTAACTAAATTTAATTCAAAATTAGTTAATAAATTTATAAAAAAACATGATCATATCATGTGCCAAAAATTTCTCCCTAAAATAAGTAAGGGAGACAAAAGAGTTTTTATTATTAATGGTAAAGTATGTGGTGCAATTTCAAGAGTTCCAAAGAAAGGTTCAATTTTAAGTAATATGAGTAAAGGAGCAAAACCAACTAATATTAAATTAACAAATAAAGAAATTAAAATTTCAAAACTAATTGCAAAAGATTTAAAAAAAGAAAACATTTTTTTTGCAGGAATTGATTTTATAGATCAAAAAATCAATGGAGATATAAATGTTACATCTCCAACTGGACTTAAAACACTTTATGATCTATCGGGAATTAATTTAGCTAAAACTTTTTGGAAAGAACTTAAAGCGTGAATAATTTAAGTAATCAACAAAAAGGTTCATTAATGGCCTTTATAGGAGTTTTGTTTATAACACCTGACTCTTTGCTAATTAGATTATCAAATATTGATACTTGGGGGATGCTTTTTTACAGAGGAGCAATACCATTTTTGGTGGTTTTAGTTGGTCTACTTTTATTTTATAAAAATAATTTCTTAAAAGCTTTGTTTAAAATTGGTTATCCAGGTATTTTTTATGTAATTAGTTTTTCTATTTGCAATATTACTTTTATTATCTCAATACAAAACACCAATGTAGCAAATACTTTATTAATGGTAGCTCTTGCACCAATGCTATCAGCAATCTTAGGAGCTATTTTCTTAAAAGAAAAACCGGATAATAGGACTTGGATTGCTATAATAATTACCTTTATTGCTTGTGTTTATATTTTTTACGACTCTTTAAGTCTTGGTAATTTTTATGGAGATTTATTTGGTTTAATAACTTCTTTTGGATTGGCTTGTAACGCAAACATTGCAAGATACGCAAAATCTACCGATTTAGTGCCTGCTGCCGTAATTGGAAAATCTTGTGTTGCAATATTTGCCTTTTTCTTTGTTAAAGACTTTGCTCTAGTGGATAATGATCTTTTTTATATACCTTTAATGTGCGTGATGTGTGTAGCCATACCATTTGTTTTAGTGACCATAGCACCAAGATTTATAACAGCAGCCGAAGTTAATCTATTTTTCCTTTTAGAGACAATTCTTGGACCATTATGGGTTTGGATGGTTGTTAAGGAGCAACCTTCTAACGAGACTATCTATGGAGGTATAGTTATTATTATAACGATTGCAATTCACTCTTTACTAGCCATAAAAAAAACACAAACCAAAACTACCTAGCCGGAAATTATTAAATTAAAAAATTTATAAATGCAAAAAGAAGTAAAAAAATCTTGGGCTCTTTTTATTGGGATTGGATTGATGATGATTGGTCATGGGTTGCAATTACAAGTCATGGGTATTAGGGCAGTACTTGAAGATTTTAGTGTTTTAACAACAGGTATATTCATGTCAGGATATTTTGTTGGATACTTTGTTGGCTCAAGAACCACACCTAATTTTGTTTCAAAAGTTGGTCACATAAGAGTTTTTGCTGCATTCGCTTCGCTTGCATCTTTAAGCGCTTTAATTGCTGTTGTTTATGTAAATCCATTTATGTGGACAATTAGTAGGTTCATAACGGGCATAAGTTTAGTTAGTTGTTATGTTGTTACTGAAAGCTGGTTAAATGATAGGGCGACTAATAAAAATAGAGGACAACTATTGTCTGCTTATATGATGGTAATCTATTTTGGATTAGCTATAGGTATGTTGCTTCTTAACGTAAGCAAACCAGAGGACTACGAACCATTTATTTTAGTTTCTATTTTACTTTCTGTTGCGCTTGTTCCTATTTTATTAACTAAAAGACCTGCCCCTAAATTTAAAAAGATAGAAACAATAAGTATCAAAGAATTGTATAAGATTTCACCACTTGGTTCATTGAGCTCATTCTTTACTGGTATCATTCACGCAGCATTCTTTTCTTTAATATCTGTTTATGCAACTCTTGCAAAATTTACTTTGGTTGAAATATCAATACTTTTATTTATTTCAACGATTGCAGGAGTGGTTGGCCAAGGACCAATAGGTTATTTTTCAGATACATTTGATAGAAGAAAAGTAATTGTTATTACAACTTTTGGAAGTTGTTTTTTAGCGTTTATTTCAATTCTAACTTCAAATGATCCTATTCAAAATATTTATTACATGGATGAATTTGCTTTTAGAAAAATTATATT
>CACMRC010000001.1 GCA_902615975.1 uncultured Pelagibacteraceae bacterium | reverse complement strand
CGAATTTTCTTTGAAACTCATTTTTTAACTTTTTGGAAATATCACTTTGTGTATAAAAAGTAGGCAACAATAAATAGGATATAAAAACAACAAAAAGTGCGACAAAAGTTAAAATGATTTTATTATTTTTGAGTAAAAAACTAATATTTTTAAAATTTAACTTGTTTAAATTTTTTTCTAAAAGATTATTAATAAAATTACTGATGTTTTTTAAATATTTTACAAAAGAATTTGTTTTGCTCATGACAATTAAAGAAACCTTATAAAGTATTATTTTAAATGATAAACAAAGATTATTTAAAAAATTTAAATGATGCACAAAAAGAAGCCGTTCTGCATCTTGATGGACCTCTTTTGATTGTTGCTGGCGCCGGATCTGGAAAAACAAAAGTTTTAACTTCAAGGATTGCTAATATTATTAAAGAAAAAAAGGCATTCCCAAATCAGATATTAGCAGTCACTTTTACCAACAAAGCTGCTAAAGAAATGCAAAACAGAGTAAGCAAAATTCTTGGTTCTACTGCAGTCGGGCTTTCTTGGCTAGGTACATTTCATTCTATATGTGCGAAATTATTGCGAAAACATGCTTCGGCAGCAAACCTTAATTCTAATTTTACTATTGTTGATACAGATGATCAGATAAGGCTCATAAAAAATATTTGTAAAGCTGAAAATATTGATATCAAACAATTATCACCGAGATTTATATTAGCAATAATTGATCGTTGGAAAAATAAAGGGTTTTATCCTAATGAGGTAGTAATTAATAAAAAAGATCTCTATGAAAAAACAATTCTTCCACTTTACAAAATTTATCAGCAAAAATTAACAGACCTTAACTCTTGTGACTTTGGAGATCTTATTTTGCATGCTGTTAAAATTTTAGAATTTAATACAGATATTAGAGAAATATATTCAAAAAATTTTAAATATATTCTTGTTGATGAATATCAAGATACAAATTTTATTCAAAGTAAATGGCTTAATCTCCTTTCAGAAAAAAATAAGAATATTTGCTGTGTAGGGGATGATGATCAATCGATTTATAGTTGGAGGGGTGCGGAAATAAAAAATTTTTTAGAATTTGATCAAGTTTATAAAAATACAAAAGTAATAAGATTAGAGCAGAATTATAGATCTTCTCAGAATATTTTATCAGTAGCTTCAAATCTAATCTCCAATAACCAAAATAGAGTTGGAAAAACATTAATTACTACCATGGAGGAAGGTGATTTGGTTAAACTAAACTGTTTTAAAAATGGTAAAGACGAAGCTATTGGAATTTCAGATGAAATAGAAAAAAATATTAAGAAAAAATTTTCATACAATAATATTGCAATTCTTGTTAGAGCTATTTTTCAAACACGTGAGTTTGAAGAGCGATTTCTTAAAATTGGTATGCCTTATAGAATTTTAGGTGGAACAAAATTTTATGAAAGAGCTGAAATAAAAGACTGTGTAGCTTATCTGAGATTAATTTATCAAGAAAAAGATGATCTTGCTTTTGAAAGAATTGTAAATAATCCAAAAAGATCAATAGGAGATAGTACTTTAAAAAATATACACGAATTTGCTAAGTTAAATAATTTAAATTTAGAAAGAGCTTCAATTAAAATGCTTGAACAAAATCTAGTTAAACCAAAAGCTAAAATTGGTTTAAATTTATTTATTAATTCCTTATCCAAGTGGAGAAATGACCTAATACTAAAAAAATCAAATCATATCAAGTTATTACAAATTGTCTTAGATGAGTCTGGTTATTCAGCAATGTTGAAAAATAAAAAAGATGTAGATAATGAAAATAGATTAGAAAATATTAAAGAGTTATTAAGTGCTATGAAAGAATTTGATAATTTAGAAAGTTTTTTAGAACATGTCTCTTTAGCAACATCAGTAGACCAAGAGTGGGATGGTGAAAAAATTAATATGATGACAATGCATGCTGCAAAAGGATTAGAATTTGAAGTAGTATTTCTTCCAGGCTGGGAGGAAGGCTTATTTCCTCATCAAAAATCTATTGAAGAAAAAGGTCAAAATGGCTTAGAGGAAGAAAGACGTTTAGCTTATGTGGGGATTACTAGAGCAAAGAAGAAAGCTATAATATCTTTTTCAATGAATAGATTTTATCAAGGAGACTGGATAGACAGTATGGCCTCAAGATTTATAGAGGAATTACCAGAAAAAAACTTAGAGAAAAATTCTTTTTTTGATGAAGAAATAAATAATGATGATGATTTTGAGTTTAATCAAGATTTTGAAATTGAGGAAAGTACCAGAAGTCCGGGTTGGATAAGATATCAAAAAAGAATTAAATGAAAAATTACATAAAAGAATTAAGAAGTAAATTTAAAAAATATGAAATTGATGGCTATGTAGTTCCAAAAAATGACGATTATTTTACAGAATATTCAAAATTAAATCGATTAGAAGTTATCTCAAACTTTAGCGGATCTGCTGGTTTAGCCATAATTCTTAAAAATAAAAATTATTTGTTTACTGATGGAAGATATACAATTCAAAGTAAAATTGAGAGTGGAAAAAATTTTAAAATTTATGGATTTGAAAAATTAATAAATTGTAGTTTGTTCAAAAATCTTACACTTGGCATAGATCCAAAGTTATTTACTAATACTCAAATTAAAAATTATTTTTCAAAATACAATAAAATCAAATATATTGAAAACAATCTTATTGATGAAATTAAAAAACAGAAAGAAAATACTTCTATCCCATTTTTTTATTTAGATAAAAAAATTGTTGGTGAAAGTGTTAATTCTAAATTAAATAAAATAACTAAATACTTAAAAAAAAATAACGCTGATTTTATTTTTATTAGTGCACCAGAAAATGTTGCATGGACTTTAAATATACGAGGTGGAGATGGCCCCAACAGTCCAATTCCCAATTCAAGATTGATAGTAAGTAAATCAAAAAAAATACATCTTATAAGTAATCTTAAAAAGTGTAAGCAATTATTAAAAAATAAAATAATTAAGAAAGACGATTTTTTAGATGTAAATACTTTACCAAGTAAAATAATACATCTTAAGGGAAAAAACTTTATTGTGGATGATAAATCTTGCTCAATATTTTACGAAAATTTAATTAAGTCTAAATTTAAGATCATAAAAAGAGAAGATCCGATTTATCTTTTAAAAGCAGTTAAAAATAAAACAGAGATTAAGAATATGATTAATGCTCATATCTTAGATGGGGTGGCATTAACTAAATTTTTATTTTGGATAAAAAAAATTAATAAAAAAAAAATTACAGAAGTAGATGCAGCTAAAAAATTAGAAAATTTTAGAAAATTAAATAAAAACTTTCTATATCCTAGTTTTGATACCATAGCAGGCTCAGGTAAAAATGGTGCTATTGTACATTACCGTGCAAAAAGAGAAAAATGCAGAACTATTAATCGAAATGATATTTTGTTATGTGACTCAGGTGGGCAATATAAATATGGGACAACTGATGTCACAAGAACAATATGTTTTTCCAAACAGAAACATAGTATCAAAAATATTTTCACAAAAGTATTAAAAGGTCATATTGCTGTTGCTACGACTGATATAAATAAAAATATCACAGGTAAAAAAATTGACAAAAGAGCTAGAAAATTTTTAAATAAAAGTAAACTAGATTATGCGCATGGTACAGGACACGGTGTTGGTTTTTTTCTTAATGTTCATGAAGGACCTCAATCTATTACAAAAATAAATACAGTAAAAATAAGAGAAGGTATGATTTTAAGTAATGAACCTGGGTATTATAAAACCAATCAATATGGAATTAGGATTGAAAATCTTGTTTATGTTAAAAAAATAAAAAAAAATTTGTCATTTCAAAATTTAACAATGGCACCTATAGAGAAAGAGTTAATAAATTTTAATTTATTAACAATAGATGAGAAAAACTATCTGTTTAAATATCATTTAGAAGTTTATTCAAGGATATCAAAATATTTAAATCCAAATGAGAGAAGCTGGTTAGCTACTTTTATTTAGCATTTTCAAAAATTCAGCTTGATCAATTACTTTTATTTTTAACTGTTTTGCATAATCTACTTTTTTTTTCGTTGGTTTTTCGCCAATAATTAAGAAATTTAGTTTTTTTGATACACTACTAATTGTTTTTCCAGAATTTTCCTCAATCAGAGATTTAACTTCTGCTCTACTAATTCCATTTAATTTACCGGTAACTAAAAAAGTCTTATTATTTAACAAACCATCATCTGAATTTTGAATAGCATCTTTAATTAACAAAAGATTTTCTAATTCATTTACAACTTTTCTGTTGGTCTTATTTAAAAAAAAACTCTTAATTGAACTGACTTGTGTTTCACCGATTCCATCAATATTTAGCAAATCTTCATAATCAATTTGTTTAGATAAATTTTTAAATTTTGAAAATGATACAAAATGTTTAGACAACAATTTTGCATTTTCTAAACCTATATGTCTTATACCTAGAGAATATATAAACCTTTCTAAAGAAATATTTTTTTTTTGATCAATTGAATACTTTAAATTTTGAACAGAAAGTTTACCCCAGCCTTCTAAATTTTCAATTTTTGAAAAATCTAAGTTAAAAATATCTTGGGGATATTTAATTAATTTTAATTTCCAAAAATTTTCAACTATTTTTTTCCCGAAGCCGTCTATATTAAATGCTTCTTTTGAAACAAAATGTTTTAATTTTTCAATTGATATTTTATCACAATAATAACCTTCACTGGAACATCTCCTTACAGCATCAACTTTTTTTGTTACTTTGTTAAATTCTTTAATTGTTTCTGATCCACATGATGGACAATTTTTTGGAAAAACAAATTTTTTTGAATTTTGTAACCTTTTTTTTTTATCTATAGAAAGTATATGCGGTATTACATCACCTGCTCTTTCTACAACAGCAGTGTCACCTACCCTGATATCTTTTCGAGTTATTTCATCTTCATTATGCAATGTTGCATTGGAAACTACTACACCTCCAATATTAATTGGTTTTATTTTTGCTACTGGTGTTAAAGCTCCAGTTCTACCTACTTGAATTTCAATATCTAATATTTTTGAGATTGCTTTATTTGATGAAAATTTATGTGCTATTGCCCATCTAGGTGCATTAGCAACATTTCCTAATCTTTTTTGAAGTTCAAAATCATTAACTTTATATACAATTCCATCTATATCAAAATCTAAATTTGATCTTTTCTTTTCAACCTCATTATAATTTTTAATTAAATTTTTTATACCGTAAATAGTTTTATTGAGTGTATTGGTTTTAAAGCCCCATTCATTTAATTTTTTCAAATAATCAGATTGTTTTTTTTCTTTTAAGCCCTGCTGAAAACCATAAGTGTATGCTATAAAATTTAAAGGAATTTTTTTTGTATCTTCAGGATTCTTTTGGCGTAAAGACCCTGAGGCAGCATTTCTAGGGTTTGCAAATTTTTCATTTAAATTCTCAAAATCACTGTTTTTTATAAATACCTCTCCTCTAATATCAATGTCTTTAGGAAAATCTTTATTTGAAATTTTTTTTGGAATATCTTTAATTGTTGCTAAATTGACAGTTATATCTTCACCCTCTTTCCCATCACCTCTAGATAATCCTCTTTCAAAATTTCCATTTTTATAAGTTAATGAAGCAGAAATTCCATCTATTTTTGGTTCGGCACTATAGAAAATTTTAAATTCATCATTTTCAGATAAAAAATTTAAAATTTTTTTTTCAAAATTTTTTAAATCTTCTTCTGAGAATGCATTTGAAAGTGAAAGCATAGAGGTTCTATGTTTAAATTTGTTAAAATTTTTCGAAGGTTTGTAGCCAACAATATTTGAGGGTGATTTTTTTGAATTAAGAAAAATATACTTTTTTTCTAATAATAATATTTCATTTTTTAATTCATCATATCCACTATCAGAAATTAAAGGCTTGCTCTCATCATAATAATATTTATTAAACTTATTTAATAACTTTACTTTTTCCTGATATTCTTTTTGAATTAATTTTTTACTCATCTCAGTCTAAAAGAGATTTGAATTTTTTAATAAAAGATTTGTTTTTTTTTCTTTTTTTAAAATTTGCTTTTTTATTTTTCTCATAAGTTTTATCGAATACACTATATGATTTTTCATACCATATAGAAGATTGATAATTATAACCTAAAAGTTTTGCATATTTTTTTGCTTCCTCAGTTAACCCTAAAGTATAATAAACCTCCACTAACCTGTGAAGTGCCTCTTCAGTATAAATTGTAGTTTCGTAATCATCTACGATTGTTCGAAATCTATTTATAGCTGGTATCCATTTTTTTTTCTGGAAATAATATCTCCCGATATACATTTCCTTTGCTGCCAAAACATCATTTATTAAATCTATTTTAAATTCCGAGTCTATTGCATACTCTGTATTTGGAAAGTTTTTTGTTATAATGCTAAAATATTCCTTCGCTTTAAGAATAGATTGTAAATCTTTTTTTTCATCTACTATTTGCTCATAATATGAAAGTGCTAGTAAATAATACGCATAATCAAGATTTTTATGTTTGGGATAAACTTTTAAAAATCTTTCTAATACTGAGATTGTGTCAAGATAGTAATCTTGAGTATAATATGCATAAGCTGCCATTAGAGATGATTTAGGTGCCCACTCAGACTGAGGAAATAAAGTTTCTGCTTCATTAAATTTTTTTGCAGCAAAAAATATATCGCCAGCCTCTAATGACTCCATTCCTTCTTTGTAAACTTCAAGTACTTGAAGATCTAAGCTTTTTTCTTTTATTATTGATGTTTTAACCTCTTCTTTAGAACAGGAAGTAAAAAATATAAAAATACTACAAAAGAAAAAAATTAAGCTAAATAATTTCATTTTAGAATTATACTTACTTTAATTAAGATTTAAAAGCTGTCTTTAAGCTTAAGCAATTGATCTCAATAAATTCCTATTGATTAAATTGCGAGGCAAATTTTTCTCTTTTATTTCAATTATAGAAAAATTTTCTTTATTATTAAAAATTTTTCTCAAAAATCTATTAGTTAAAGAATGACCACCTTGAGAACAATTAACATTACCAACAATCCTATATCCAGAAGTATAAAGATCTCCTATACAATCTAATATTTTGTGATTGACAAATTCTTTTTCATTTCTCAAACCCTCAGGATTTAATACCTCTTCATCATTTACTACGATTGCATTTTTCAAGCTACCGCCCTTTGCCAAACCAATCTTTTTAATTTTTTCAATATCTTCGAAAAGACAATAAGTTCTTGAATTATAAACATCTGTAAGATCATCCTCATAAATTTTAAACTTATTACTTTGATTACCAATTATTTTGTTTTTGTATTTTAGCTCAAAATTAATCTCGAGATTCAAAGACGACGGCTTAATTGAGATAAACTTTTCACCCTCAGAATACATCACTTCTTTATCTATTTTTATAATTTTAATTGGAGCATCACTAAATTGAAAACCAACAGATTTAATTTGGTCTATAAAAATTTTAGCTGAACCATCTAAAATTGGAACTTCCTCTTTATCAATTTCGATTAAAGCATTGTCTACACCTAGACCGAATAAGGCTCCCATTAAATGTTCTATGGTTGATACCTTTGCCCCAAATTCGTTTTCGATAGTGGTGTTTAAAGATGTATTTGTTACGTTCATAAAATTAGGATAAATAAGATTATTATTTTTTAAATCTGTTCTTTTAAACACAATACCAAAATTGGGTTCTGCTGGTTTAATACAAACGTTTACATTTAAACCGCTGTGGAGACCAACTCCATGTAATGAAACTTTTTCTTTAACAGTTTTTTGAGTTAAATAAGACACACCTTTATTTAAATTGTTTTTATTAATTTTTAAAAACAACTAATGTTACTGAAAAAAACACTATTAACTAAATAGTTGAAAAAATTTTTCAAAAAAACCACTACTTTTAGTATTTTTTTGTATTAAAATAATTTCATTTACATTGTGTCCCATAAGTATTTTGCTTGCTTTTTCAGATAGTTCAATATTTTTTTCTCCAAAAGAACTTTTAATGAAATCTAAAGACAAATATCTAACCGCTTTAATTTGAAATTTTTTTAATATTTCATCAATCTGTAAAATCAAATCTACTGGAATTGTTAAAAAAAAAATCTCTAAACCTAACTTATTCTCTTCTATATTTTTTGGAATTTTGTCAAAATTTTTTCCGTTTATTATATAATTATTAATAACCATATGCATTATTTTATAATCTTGATTATTTTCTTTAAATATATCTTTTGCTTCAGTAAGCATATTTATTAAATTTTTTTTACTTATTTTTTCTTCATCATTTTTATTTTTAATTCCTATTTTAAAATCACATAGTTTTTTGTTTTCAATTATTAAAAAAATGTTTTGTATGAAACTTCCAGCTAATTTTTCAATTTTAAAGATATTATTCTCAATAAAATTTGATAAAATATTTAAATCTATTTCTTGTGATTTATCTTTAAGCTTTAATGTTTCTTTATATAAATTTGTATTATTTGATTTATCAAACAAAAAAATACTTAGTTCATAAGGAGAGATAGCAAGAAATGTCTCATTTTCAAATTTATCAACCATTGATAATTATTTTGTCCCGCACTCTAACATCTATCGTATTTAAGTCTTTAAATCCTTTATCATTTAAAACTTTTAAAGCATTTTCTAAAGAATCTTTAATATTGTCTCTTGATAATTTTAAAATAATATTATTTTTTAATTCTATATCCCATCTTTTAGATGGATAAAAATATAGATTTTTAATTTGACTATAAGATATTTTTGACTGATCTAAAATTTTTTTAAAAGTTATAAAATCTTTTATTTCTGGTTTACCAAAAATATATGGTAATTCTTCTGTAGAAAATTTTATATCAGACAATTTTCCATTAGATCCAACAATATAAATTTCTCCATCCTTATTAATCTTGGCTAAAAAATTTGTTCTTTTAATTTTAACATTTAATGTAGATGGATATTTTTTAAAAACTATGTAGCTTTCAATTAAAGGATTTTCTTCAATTAATTTTATAATTTCTTTTTTATTTAAAAAAAAAATATTTTTTAAATTTAAATCTAATATATTTTTTAAAAAGATCTCTTTTTCTAAGTTAATTAATCCAGTAACATTAATATTCTTTACACTTTCTAATTTTGTATTATTTATTGAAATATTATTTAAAGAACCAAGTAAAATTAACAAAAAAAAGTATATTAAAAATTTTTTACCTTTTCTTTGTTGCGTCATTAATAATCCATTCAATTAATTTAATAAAAGTAATTCCTTTAAATGCCGCTATTTCAGGCACTAAAGATAATTTAGTCATTCCTGGCTGAGTATTTAATTCAAGTAAATAAAATTTATCTTTAAAAAACTTAAAATCTGATCTTGTTACACCTTTGCACCCTATTTTTTTATGTGCATTTAATGCCATACCCATAACCTTTTTAAGATGTTTCGATTTTAAGTCCACTGGTATTATGTGTTTAGTTTTTGAGTTTGTATTATATTTGGCTTTATAATCATAAAATTTTCTTTTTGGTTTTAATTCAATTGCACCCAATTTTTTATTACCCATAATTGCAACCTGAATCTCTCTGCCACCTATATACTCCTCAATCATGACTTTCTTATAATTTTTAAGAAAATTTATAATTTTTAATATATTGCTTTTATTACATATAAATACATTAACACTTGAACCTTCATTTATAGGTTTAACAACCACAGGAAATTTTAATTTTTTTTGAATTTTTTTAATTAAATTCAATTTTGAAATATCATAAGAATAAATAATAAATTTTGGAGTTTTGATTTTATTTTTTATAAATATTTTTTTAGAAATTTCTTTATCCATTGCTATAGAAGATGCAATTACACCTGAGTGAGTATATGGAACTTTAAACCTTTCGAGAATAGTTTGGACATAACCATCTTCTCCAAATTGTCCGTGTAATGCATTAAAAACTACACAGGGTTTAAAAATTTTTATATTTTTTGCTAAATTATTGTCTGGTTCAGAAATTTTAACATTGTAACCATTTTTTTTTAGTTCTTTAGCAACTTGTAATCCTGTATCAAGACTTATTAATCTTTCTTTAGAAATTCCACCAGATAGTATCAAAACTTTTTTTTTCAAATTACTCTAGTATTTTTATTTCTGTTTCTAATTTAATGCCTGTTGTTTTAAATACACTATCGGAAACAAAATCTATTAACTTTTTCATATCCTCAAACTTAGCATTACCTTTATTTACAAAAAAATTACAGTGTTTTTCGGAAATTGACGCATCACCAAACGATTTTTCTAATGGTACAGACTCTTTTATTAATTGCCAAACTTTTTTATCAGATTGATCTATTGGATTTTTAAATGTGCTACCACTTGTCTTTATTTTTGTCGGTTGAGCTTGCTCTTTTTTTTCTTTAAGTAACTTTATCTCATTTTTAATTAGTTTCTTATTTTTCTTGAAACCTTTAAATGATGCACTTAAAAAAATAAGATCTTCAGATAATCCGCTATCTCTATATTTAAAATTAATATCTTTTGCAGGAATAGTCATGACTTGTCCTGACTTATTTATTACCTGGATAGAAATAAGAATATCTTTGAACTCTCTTTGAAAACAACCTGCATTCATTTTAATACCACCACCTACTGTACCAGGTATGCAGGAAAGAAATTCAAAACCACCTAAACTATTTTCCATTGCAAATTCAGATAATGATTTATCTGCAACTGCACTCCCAGCCACTATAATTTGTTCAGAATGTAAAGAAATATTATTAAAATTTTGACTAAGTTTGATTACAACTCCATCAAATTTGTCGTCGGTTATAAGGGTATTAGAACCAGCTCCTAATATAAATATTTTTTCTTTATCTTGTATTTTTTTGAGAAACTTAATTAATTCTTTTAAATCACCTGCCTTATAGAAAGCTTTAGTTTTACCTCCTATGTTAAACCAATTTTTTTTTTTAAGATCATAATCTAACTTTAAATTATTATTAAATTCTGGAATCAGTTCTTTTAAATCAATTTTCATCTTAACAATTTAGGTAATTCTCGCATCCAAGTAGAAATAGTCCCAGCACCCATTCCAATAACTATTTTTTTTCCATATATGTTTGCTTTAATAAATTTAGCTAGTTGAAATTTATCATCTACTAAAAATAGCTGCACTTTTGAATTTTTAATTATTTCTTTCGCAAAATTTATATAACTAAATCCAAGCTTTAATTTTTCTCCAGCAGTATAAATTGGAAATAAGATAACTTTATCTGCATTTTTAAAAGCGTAGGTAAATTCTTTTTTTAAATCTTTTAATCTTGATATTCTATGTGGTTGGAAAATACATATCTTTTCATAATCTTTATAAACATTTTTTACACCATCAAGTACTTCTTTGATTTCTGTAGGATGGTGAGCATAATCATCATAAAAATCTACATTTTTAAAATTGAAAATTTTATTAAATCTTCTTTGAACTCCTTTAAAATTTTTAAGTCCTTTTTTTATATTGTTAATTGGCAAACCTACTGTTAACGCTAATGCTGCTGCAGCTACAGAATTTTTAATGTTATGATTTCCCAATAATGGAATTTTGAATTTTTTGATTAATAGATTTTTTTTATTAGGTAATTTTATATTTAAGTCAAACTCGGAGAATTCTTTAAATTGTTTTATATTTTTTATACAAAAATTTGATTTTTTATCCAAACCATATGTATAAAAGTTTTTATTTCTAATATTTTTAATTAAGTTTTTATTATTTTTATCGTCTAAACAAATAAATGATTTTCCAAATGAAGGAACTTTATTTACAAAATTTTCAAAATATTTATTTAGTTTGTCCATAGTACGATAATAATCCATATGCTCTCGATCTATATTAGTGATGATTGAATATGTAGGAGGTATAAAAACAAAACTTCCATCAGACTCGTCTGCCTCTAATATGGACCAATCACTTTTTCCAAGCTTTGCAGAATTATTTATTGAATTAATGACTCCACCATTGATTATTGTAGGATCAATTTTTGTTTCTTGAAATATAGATGCTATTAAAGATGTCGTTGTGGTTTTGCCATGTGACCCAACTACTACTATATTTTTTGTTAAAGAAACAATATTAGCTAGCATTTCGCCTCTTTTATAAATAGGTAATTGTTTTATTTTTGCCGCAGCAAGCTCGGGATTATTTTTTTTAATAGCTGAAGATATAACTAGGATAGTCCCCTTTTCTATATTTTGTTTCTTATGTCCAATGAAAACTTTTATTTTTTCTTTTCTTAATCTTTCAATATTTTTATTATTTGATATGTCGCTTCCTTGAACTTTAAAACCTTTACCTTTCATTATTAGTGCTAAGCCACTCATACCTATTCCACCTATTCCAACGAAATGTATCAGTTCTGTTTTTGCTAATTTAATTTTCATTAATAATTTTTAATATTTTTTGATTAACATTATTCCATGTATTTTGATAATTTAATTTCTGTAAATTATTTTTTTTTGTCATGTAATCCTGACTTTTATTTGTCAATTCCAGTAAAAATTTCTCAAATTTTTGGTTATCAAAATTATTTTGATCAATTATCCAACAACAATCCTGTTCCTTATAGTATTTTGCATTTTCATACTGGTGATTATCTTTTGATGATGGGAGTGGTATTGCTACAAATGGAATATTTAATAAGGATAGTTCGGCTAAACTTGAGGCACCTGCTCTTGTTATGCACAAATCTCCCTGTTTTAAAACTTCATTAAGATTGTGATCAAAGCTGAAAACTCTACTTTCAATATTATTTTGAAAATAAAAATCTTTTAAAAAATTTATATTTTTCTCACCTGTTTGATGAATTATTTTTATAGGTACTTGTTTTGCTATATTGGCTAAAGATTTATTTAAAAGCTCATCAAAGATTTTTGCACCCTGACTACCACCTATAATTATAATTGTGAATAAATTATCATGTTTTTGAGTCGTGCTGGCTTCATAATATTCTTTTCGTATCAAAGGTTTAATGGTAGTCAATTTGTTATTAATTCCAGATGGTAAATTAATTAAATTTTTTGAATAACATATTAATTTTCTTGAAAAATTTAAAAAAAATTTATTTGCTCTTCCAAGAACCATATTTGGTTCAATTAAAAAAATATTAATTCCCAAAATTTTTGCTGCTAAACATATTGGCAAAGACATATAGCCACCTGTAGAAATTAAAATTGAAATATTATTTTTTTTTAGAAGAAAAAAAGATTTAACAGTTAGAAAAAATATTTTTAAAAATGAAAAAGGAAATAAAAAGTAATTATTTAATTTTGGGGTGTTGATTACAAATGCTTTGTAATTCTTGTCTAAATATGCAAGGCCTCTTATATCAGTAGAAATGAAGGTTTCGTGAGTATTCTTTAAATGATTATAAATTGTAATTGCTGGCACCACATGACCACCAGATCCACCCGTAGAAATTAAAACTTTTTTTGTCATTTATTTATTAATTTATTTTTCTTTTTGTTAAATTTAAAATTATCCCAGCTAATATTGATGTACTTATTATCGATGAACCACCATAACTTAAAAAAGGCAATGTCATTCCAGTGGTTGGAAATAATCTTATATTTACCCCAATATGAATAGTAGCCTGCATTAATATTAAACTAATAGATCCAATTAAAACAAGTTTAGCTTTATCATTTGTCTCAAAACTTATTTTTTTAAAAACCATATAAATTAAAATCAAAAACAATAATAATATTAACATTATGGCAACAACACCAAACTCCTCAGAAATTACAGAAATAATGTAGTCAGTATGAGCTTCAGGAACTTTATTTTTAAGAACTCCTTCACCTATACCTTTTCCAAAAAAGCCTCCACTTGTAATTGACTCTATTGCTTTATCAGATTGGAAGTTGTGAGTACCTGTTTCTCTGTTAAAAAATGAAAAAATACGTCCTTGGATATAATCAAACCTTGGAACATAAATAATAAGATAAGTAAGCAAAGACGCACCAGCAATAAATATTGCTAAAAGAATATATATATTAATTCCTGATGTGAAGATTAGAGCTGCCCAACAAAATACTACTAACAAAGTTTGGCCAATATCTGGTTGAGCTATTAAAAGTAAAGAAATAACAGATATCAAAATAATAGATATCAAATACTTAAATAAAATATTTGATCTAATATCACAAAAAATAGTTGCTAAAATTATTATCAAAAATGGTTTTAAAACTTCTATAGGCTGAAATCTTGGTAAGAAAAATAAGTCTATCCATCTTTTAGATCCTTTAACTTCAACACCAACGAATGGCACCAAAATTAAAGAAATAAATGAAATAAAAAAAAGAAAAATAGAGTATTTATATAATTGATCTGAATTTAAAGAGGAAAATATAAAAATAAGAGATATTCCAATTAACACATAAATCAAATGTTTAAAAAAGAAGAAATAACTGTTGGTATCTAACTTATCAGAAGCTATTAGAGAGGTTGAAACTAAAGAAAAAAATAATCCAATAACAAATAATAAACTTATTAATAAAAAAATAGATTTATCTATGTTTTTCCACCATTGATAATAAAATTTGTAAACAATACTATCGCTTTGCATTTATATACTTTTTAATTATTTGATTAAAATAATACCCTCTATATTCAAAATTTTTAAAACTATCGAATGAAGCTCCAGCTGGACTGAAAAAAATAATATTTTTTTTAAATTTTTGAATTTTAATTTCTGAAAAAATAACTTTAAGTGTTTCTTGTAAATTTTTAAAATTTTTAATTTTTAATCTATTTTTTAAAATTTTTATAAATTCTCGATGATGTGATCCAAAAATATAAGCTTTGATATTTTTACACTTTACTTTTGATAGTTTAAATTTATCTCCTTTTTTGGGAATTCCTCCTAAGATCCAATATGCTCCATTTAAATTTTTTAACATATTTTCCGAGGAAGCAAAGCTTGTAGATTTAGAATCGTTAATTATTGTGAGATTTTTTTTATTAAATATAATTTGTTGTCTGAAATCTAGGCCTTTAAATTTATTAATAGTTTTAACTAATTTTTTATAATTAAGTTTTAATCTTGAAGCAATTTTTAATATAAATGATAAATTTTCTTTATTACCATCAGATAAAAAATATTTATTAGTAATTTTACTAAACTTTTTATCTATACCTGAGGTCTGCACTCTGTAGATTTTTGAACTATATTTATTTTTATTTAATTTTTTAGTTATTAGCTCATCCTCTTTTTTTACGTATGCAAAGGATCCTCTTATTTGAGATTTTAATAATTTAAATTTTGCATTTACATAATTTTTTAAACTTTTATGTCTCTCAATGTGGTCTGCAGTTATGTTTAAAATTAACGCATATTTTGATCTAAATATGCTACTGTAATCTAGCTGATAAGAAGAAGCCTCTATTACAAAGATTGTTTTTTTTGTAATATTTTTTTCTGATAATGCTGGGTTACCTATATTTCCAATAAGTCTTGAGTCTCTTTTTTGATCGATTAAAGCATCATGTAAAATTTTAGCAGTTGTAGATTTACCGTTAGTTCCAGTAATCGTAATACTATCATTTTTATAAAATGAAAACAAAACATCAAGGTCAGTATGAATTTTTTTACAATTTTTCTTTAAAAATTTTGATAATTTACAATTTGAGATATCAATTCCAGGACTAATAATAATTCTATCAAAATTTATTTTTTGAATTTGCTCTAGTTTAATAATTTTTTTTTTAATTTTTAATTTAATTTTTTGATTGTCATCAAACAAATATATATCAGACTTGTTTTTTAAAAACTTATAAGATGAAATGCCACTCTTTCCTAAACCGTAAATTAATATTTTTTTTCTTAAAAAAATATTATTAAATATTTTCATTATCTTAATTTTAAGGTAGCTAAACCAATCATTGCTAGGATAATAGAGATAATCCAAAACCTAATCACAACTGTAGACTCTGGCCATCCCTTTTTTTCAAAATGATGGTGAATAGGCGCCATTCTAAAAATTCTTTTTCCAGTGAGTTTAAACGAAATTACTTGAACCATTACTGAAATTGCCTCTAGTACAAAAAGACCACCAGTAATAGCTAAAACAATTTCATGCTTTGTAATAATTCCTACTGCACCTAAAGATCCTCCAAGAGATAATGAGCCAGTGTCACCCATGAAAATTTTAGCAGGTGGAGCATTAAACCATAAGAAGCCTAAACAAGAGCCTATAATTGCACCACAAAAAATTGATACTTCACCAGTTCCTTCTATATAGGGAATTTGTAAATAATTTGAAAATACTATGTTTCCAGTAACATAGCTTATAAAAGCAAAACATGCTGCAACTAATATTACAGGTACTGTTGCTAGACCATCTAATCCATCCGTAAGGTTAACCGCATTTGACGAACCAATAATTACGAATATTGCAAATGGTATAAAAAACCATCCAAGGTTAATAATTAAATTTTTAAAGAATGGAAAATATAAATTATTTAAATTTTGATAATCATTTAAATAAACAAAAAAACTTACACCAAAAATTGCTAATATTATTTGTGAAGTTATTTTAGACTTTGAAGAAATTCCTGATGAGTTGCTATATTTAATCTTCTTAAAGTCATCATATGCTCCCAATAAACCAAAAGTAATTGCTATGTAGATGCAAAATAAAATATTAATATTTGACAAATCAGCCCAAAATATTACCGATATCAACAATCCGAATAAAATTATTAAACCTCCCATAGTTGGTGTACCAATTTTTTTAATTATATGATCCTCAGGTCCATCGTCCCGAATTGGATTTAAAATTTTTTGTTTTGAAAAAAATTGAATAAAAGGACCTCCAATAATCAGCACAATAACCAATGAAGTAAAAAAAGATAAACCAGTTCTAAAAGTTAAATATTTAAATACATTTAAAAAACTAAAGGTATCAACAAAATTTAATAAAAATTGATAAAGCATTTAATGTAATCCTTTCAGATCTTTTACTATGTCGTTGAATCCTGTCGCAAGTGAGGCTTTAATCATTAAATAATCATTATTATTTAAATCTTTTCTAATCAATTCAATAATTTGAGATTTGTTTAATAAAATCCTACCTTTTTTAGCTTTTGAGATATTTTCAAATATTATTGAAGCCATTTTTCCTTTTACAAATACCTTATCTATCTTGGTTTGATTTATTATTGGGGCAATAGATTGATGAAGTTTTTTAGAATGACTGCCAAGCTCTAACATGTCACCAATTAATAAATATTTATTTGATTTTTTAGAATTTATTTTATCAAAATTTTTTATTGCTGATTTTAATGATAGAGGATTCGAATTATAACTTTGATCAATTAAATTAATTTTTTTATTATTAAATTTTACTACAGAATGGTCCCCTCTTCCCCCAGGAATTTTGAAATTGAGAAAAATATTTTCATTAAGTTTAAATATATTTTTATAAATACTAATAACTGCTAACGCAGAAAGTGTATTATATATATTGTTTTGAAAATCGTTAGATAATATGAAATACTTTTTTTTATTATTTAATCTAACACTAATTCTAAATTTTTTTCCGTAGGACTTTATATTTATTAATTTAATATCTGATTTCTGACTTTTAATACCAAAAGAAACTACTTTAATTTTCTTTTCTTTGGCAATTTTTTTATGTAATTGAAAAAAACTATCATCTGCATTTAATACAACATAACCATAAGTTTTTATGTTGTTAATAATTTCAGATTTTGCAAAAGCGATTTGTTTGATATTTTTAAAATTTTTAACATGTGCATAATTTATATTTGTTATTACTCCAACATCTGGTTCTAGTATTTTTGATAAATAATCAATTTCCCCTTTTTTATCCATCCCAACTTCTAAAATTCCAAATTCATCATTTTGTTTTAAATTAAAGAGACTCAATGGAACCCCAAACTTATTGTTATAAGATTTTGGAGAAATACTTACTTTTGAAACTTTACCTAAAACATCACCCAACAATTCTTTGAGTGTAGTTTTGCCACAACTTCCAGTGATAGCTATAATATTTGTATCAATGCATTTTCTAAAAGTTTTTGAAATATCTGTTAAGAATTTTAAAGTATTTTTTACTTTAATCTGACGATTTTTATTAAATTTATTTTGAATTTTATTTACTACAGCTAACGATGCTTTTCTATTAAATGATTGCGCAACGTATTTATTACCATCATTTTTTTTTCCTCTAATGGCAAAAAAAATATCGTTTTTATTAATTTCACGAGAATTAATTCTTGCCATTTTAAAAGATGTAGATGAAGACAATTTTTTAATTTTAGCTGCCTCTTTAACTATATTTAATTTTAGATTATCTGATAAATTATCATTTTTATTCTTAATAGCATTTAGAATTACTTTCCTATCTGAAAAGAAAATTTTCTTATTTCCAATATCTTGTGTTTTCTCATGGCCTTTTCCAGCAACTAATAAAATCTCTCCTGAATTCAAATTATGAATAGCTTGAGTTATTGCTATTGCTCTATTAGATATTTCGGCAATCCTCTTTTTTTTAATTCCCTTTTTTATATCTCTTCTTATTTTTTGAGGATTTTCAAATCTAGGATTATCATTTGTAAGAATTATGCTATCTGCAAAATCACTAGCTATTTTCCCCATTTTTGATCTTTTATTTTGATCCCTATTTCCACCACAACCGAATAGAACTGTGATTGTTTTATTAGGAAATTGTTCTCTAAGATTTAGAAGACACGTTTTTAGAGCATCGGGTGTATGAGCATAATCAAGAATTACTTTTGATTGATTTTTAATTTTACCAATTTTTTCAAACCTTCCCTCAACTGGTTTTAATTTTGGAATTGTATTTAAAATTTTATCTAAACTAATACCACTATATTTTGCTGTAATTATTGCCATCAAAACATTTTTTAATTGTATTTTTCCAATTAAATTTAAATTTATATCCCTTATTGAGCTATTTAATTTAATTCTAAGAAATTGACCTTCTCCTTTAAAGTTATGAGATAAAAGCTCTAGATTATTTTTTTCATCATTAAGTGTATGTAATTTTAATTTCTTATTAGTTGCAATTTTTTTTATGTTTTTAAACACGGGCATTAATTGATCTGTAATTACATTCCCCCTTTTTAAGATTAGTTTTTCAAATAAATAAAGTTTTGCTTTTAAATAATTTTTTAAATTTTTATGATAATCAAGATGATCCTGAGATAGATTAGTAAATATACCTGAATTAAACTTTAAACCATCTAATCTATTTTGCTTTAAACCATGGCTGGAGGCTTCCATGATTACATTTTCTATTTTTTTATTTTTTAACTTGCTTAATATTTTGGCCAATTTGATTGGATCTATTGTGGTATTAGATAAATTCAAATTAATACTTTTTGATTTAACACCTAATGTGCCAATTGAAGCAACTTTTTTATTATTTAATTTTAATATTTGATAATAAAAATCAGCGACTGATGATTTTCCGTTTGTACCAGTAACTGCAATTAAATTTTTTGGTTTTTTATTATAAATTTTAAAAGCAGTTTCAGCTAATAATTTTCTTACATTATTTGTATGAATATATAAAATTCCATTTTGGAATTGATTTGTTTTTCTTTCGGTTACAATAATTTTAGATCCTTTTTTAATTGCTTTAGGAATAAATTTATTACCATCAATACTATTTCCTTTGATTGCAAAAAAAATATTATTTTTTTTGATACTCTTCGTGTCAAATGAAATTCCTGAAAAAGAAAAATTTTTATAATTTTTATTTATGTTATGAAAATAATTTCCTAGAAGCATAATTAATTAAACTCTATATATTTTGTGGCTAAAATAGGCCCGATTTTATCTATGACTTTTCCAGCTACCTCTACTGAGGTCCAGCCTGCACTATTTTTTAAAGTTCCCTTCCAACCACCATCCCTATGTCTATATTTATAATAATAATCTTTAGATTTTTTAGGTCCATCTAACATAACAATAAAAACATATTGAGGGTTCGAGGTTGGTAATATTGATGCAAATGTATTCACTTTTCCCTCGGAGTATTCTCCATTTAAAACTTTATCAGCAGTACCTGTCTTACCTCCAATTTGAAAATTAGGAACGTTTGCAAATTTAGCTGTTCCCTCGTTTGTATTAACTACTTTTCTTAGAGCGCTTACAACCTGATCAGAAACTTCTTTTTTAATTAATGATTTTCCCTTTTTATAATTACTTTTATCTTTACTAATCAAAGTTGGATTAATTTCAAATCCTCCATTAGATAAAATTGCATACCCTTTTGCTAATTGAAGAATAGTAGTAGCAATTCCATGTCCATAAGATGCGGTAGCTAATTTACATTTTCCAAATTCATAATTTTTTTGTGGAGCAACTTCTTCTATATCAAAATCAATATTGCTTAATATTCCAACTTTTTCTAAAAAAGATTTAAATTTCTCTGGTCCAATTTTTTGAGCAATTCTGACAGATCCAATATTTCCAGATCTAACTAAGATTTGCTCTGCAGTAAGATTAGATGGAATATCATCATCATATTCACCTATTCTGTATCTATCGCATTTGATTGATTTAGGTAAATCTATAAATTCTGTATCTGGCGCTATTAAATTTTCATTAAGAGCATTGGCATAGGTGAATGTCTTAAAAACTGAGCCGAGCTCATATGTTCCTTTGGTTACCCTGTTAATATAATTTACATCTGTAATATTTTGTCTTTCATTTGGATTAAAATCTGGCAAAGAAACTAATGATAAAATATTGCCATTATTAACATCCATTAAAATGGCTGCACTACCTTTGCTTTTAAAAATTTCCTGATATTTAATTAATTCTTTTCTAATTAAAAATTGAATATCTTTATCTAAGGTAAGTTTAATTGAATCTTTTGATTTTCTAAGTTCATCATTTAACGATTTTTCTAATCCAGAGATACCATTATTGTCATCATCTATCTGACCTAAAACATGACTAAAAAGATTTTTTTGTGGATACATTCTTAAAACTCTTTCTTCTGGAACCAAAGATTTATCCCCTAATTTCATTATTTTTTCATAATTTTCCTCTGAAATTTTCTTCTCTAAATAAAAAAATTTCTTAGTTTTTATTTTTTTTTTAATTTCATCAAAATTTTTATCAGGAAAAATAATATTTAAACTTAGAAGTAATTTTTTTTCATTGATTATATCTGAAGTTTTTAAACCAATATCAATCGATTTGACCGTCTTAGCCAAATAATTTCCATTAATATCTATGATGTCTGCTCGATAAAGCTTATTTTTATATCCAGGAACATTATTGATGTTTTCTAATTTACTCTTTCGTGAACCTAAATGAATTAGGTGTATTGTGTAAATTAAATATATAATAAAAAAAACAAAGAAAATAAAAGCTACACGATTAAATTGAATATTTAATCCATTCTCTTTTTTCTTAAATATAAAATCACTTTTGTAGTCTTCTATGGTTAATTTCGATTTAATATCAGCCATTACTCTTTAATAATTTTAAAATTTTGGATTTTATTTAAATCATCTGAAATATTGTAGATTTTTATGTCGTTTATATTTTTTTGAATTAACTCATCCTCAAAATACTGTGATTGATATTCAAGTAATCTTTCTGCAGAACTTAAATAATCATGCTCCAAGGATACATTTTCCAATTCAGAATTTAAAACTCTAATATTCTCTTTTGCTGAAAATATTTCATCTTCAATTTGTTTAGTCGTATTTTTTATTATTGCAGTTGATAGGACTAATAAAAAAATCACTAGAGCCAAAGCAAACTTTTTCACAGTTTGTCTCCATAATTTTCAATTTCTATATAATTTTTAAACTGTTCCTCTATATCTGTATCAAAATTATAAAAATCAGTTTTTTTTATTGCATATCTAAATTTAGCAGATCTGGATGGTGGATTTTCAATTATCTCTTCATCCGAAGGAGTTATTGGTTTTTTTTGTATTAAGTTAAATAATGTATCTGCTTGTTTTACAACAGGACTATATCGTGAAATACTTTTATTTTCAGAGAGACTTTTAAAAAAATATTTTACTATTTTATCCTCTAAAGAATGAAATGTAACTACCCCTAAAATCCCTCCTTTTTTTAAAACTTTAGTAGCATTAATAAGTCCAAAAATTAGCTCACTTATCTCTTTATTTACAAATATTCTAAGAGCCTGAAATACCTTGGTTGCATTATGAACTTTAAAATTTTTTCTTTTTTTTGATTTATCAATAATTTCAACTAAAGATTTAGTATCAATTTGATTTTTTGATCTTTCTTTTATGATATTTCGTGCAATAAATTTTGCCTCTGTTTCATCTCCAAAAAATTTAAAAATTTTTTCTAATTCCTTTTCATCAAGTTTATTGATCACATCTTCTGCAGAATAACTATTTAATCCTAGCTGCATATTTAATTTACCAGTATTATCGAATGACAATCCTTTTTGTGGGTCTTTTATTTGAGTGTAGGAATAACCAAGATCAAAAATTACTCCTCTTATGTTTTCGTTTTTAAGTTTCAAATTACTTAATTGACTAAATTTAATATTTTTAAATATAAATCTATCCTCAAAATTTTCTTTTAATTGATTGGCAATTTTTTCACTCTCTTTATCTCTATCAAGAGCAATTACATTTGTATTTTCAAAATCTAGAATCTTTTTGGAATACCCGCCTTGACCAAAAGTACAATCTATAAATGTGCCACCATGTTGAGGGGAAATAACGCTAATAATTTCTTTTAGCAGTACCGGATAATGCTTTTGCATTTTCGGTACAATGGTGGCGTCCATTTATCTCTTGGAAGACCATTAATTTTTTTGTCTTCTTAAGAATGCTGGTATCTCAAGATCATCTTCTTCCTCTTCCTCTGAAGTTAATAAATCTTCAGGGCTTGAATTATCAGATTCTGAACTAAATAAATCTGGTGCGTCTGAGTCAACTCCGAATTCTTTTAAATCATTAGAAGTTTCTTCTTCGCTATTAATATCTTGATGATCTTCATGATTAGTTTCCATAGCTTCTTGAGCAAAAGATTTCTCCATTTCATTAACTGAATTATCTTCAACTATACTTTCGCTTTCCATGATAGTATTTTGAACAACTTCTTCATTCATCATTTGATTATGAGAGCTTTCAGTTTGTTGTTCTTGAATAATCTCATTTTCAAGCTTTAAAGCATTGGCACCATGTGTAATGGGGTTTGATGTTGTTGTATTTGAGAAATTGAAAGATTGAGACGATCCCATGTTTGAAAAATCAGAGTAACCAGGGTTGCGATTTTGAATTCGATGAACCATGTTTACAACAGATTTTGACTCAGGTTGCTGACCATCCAAAGAAGTAGCAACAATTGAAACTCTCATCTTGCCATCTAGCTCTGTATCAGTGATTGCACCAATAATTAACTCTGCTTCAGGATCAACTTCAGCTCTTACTTTATTAACCGCCTCATCAACTTCAAAAAGTTTAAGATCTTTACCACCAGTAATATTTACTAACAATCCTTTTGCACCTTTTAGAGTATAGTCATCTATTAACGGGTTACTGATTGCCATCTCTGCTGCTTTAAGAGCTCTACCTTCTCCCTCCGCTTCACCAGTTCCCATCATGGCCTTACCCATTGCTGCCATAACAGTCTCAACATCAGCAAAATCTAAGTTTATTAAACCAGGTCTAACCATCAAATCAGTGATACTTTGAACTCCATGCATTAAAACATTGTTTGAAAGATTAAAAGACTCTTCAAAAGTTGTCTGTTCATTAGCTATTTTAAATAGGTTTTGGTTGGGAATAACAATTATAGTATCAACATGTTTTCTTAGTTCTTCCAAACCTTGTTGTGCTCTTCTCATTCTTGAGGGGCCTTCATATAAAAATGGAAGAGTCACAACACCTACAGTTAAGATATTTAATTCTTTAGCGGCTCTTGCGATGACATGAGCAGCACCAGTGCCCGTTCCACCACCCATACCAGCTGCAATAAAAACCATGTTTGCACCTTGAAGTGTGTTTACAATTTCATTTAAAGATTCATCAGCAGCTGCTTGACCGATATCAAGTTTTGCTCCTGCTCCTAAACCTTTTGTTAAATTCAAACCAATTTGAATTCTTGTTTTGGCTTTACTAAGCTTCAAATCTTGAGCATCAGTATTTACTGCAATAAACTCTACGCCTTGAAGATTGTTTTCTATCATTTCGTTAATTGCATTTCCGCCAGCTCCACCAACTCCTAAAACTAGTAGTCGTGGCTGTAGCTCTTTTATCTCTGGTGCTTTAAAGTTAATTGTCATCTTTTATCCCCTATTGTTTGTTATGTTGAAGCTCCCATTTAAGATTACCACGATTAATATTTGCTTTTTTCCTCGCTGTTATCTTAAATTTTTCAAATGCTGTTGGCTCCCATATTTGAAATGTTTGGCCTTGACCAACAAACAACATGCTTTTTTTTATTTTTGCATGTTTTAATAATTTTGTTGTAAGTGAAATTCTACCCTCACTATCAAACTGTAAATTTATACTTTCTGCTAATATTGATGTTGCAAAATAATCTCTTTTCTCCTCAAAAGGATTTAATGAGTCTATTGCTGAGGAAATTTTTTCAATTCTATCTTGAGAGCATGCTTCTATTGATGAATTATTAAAAGATGGATAACAGATTACACCATTATAACCTAAATTTGATAAATATGACCTAAAACTAGCAGGCACTGACACTCTTCCTTTTTTGTCTAACTTGTTCTCGTAAGTTGATAAAAACATGTTTTTTTAATTTTTTAAATTCCATAATTGGGAATATATGGGAATATATGGGTAATTAAAATAATAGTCAAACTCTGAATTTATAAAAATTTTCCTTATAGATATTGGTTTTTTTTGACAGAACAGGTTATGAGGAACAAAATTTCTATGAATATTTGCTTGCTTTTAAAAACTGAAAAAAAGAACTTAAGTGACTTAATATATAGATTTAAAGTAAGAAAATTTGTTATTTTAAATTTTAGGGTATCAATAAATTTGCCAGATAAACTATAAGCCGGGTTCTGTCATTAAAACCTATCATTTGTCTAGGCTTAAGATCACTCTTAAGCTCAAGCGACTAACCCTGATGACTAGCCAAGGACGGCTTTTAGTTTTTCAACAACGTCATCTCTACTTAGTCTTGCTCCCAGTGGGGTTTTCCAGCGTTCATTGTTACCAATAGAACCGGTGTGCTCTTACCACACCTTTTCACCCTTGCCATGTTATGGCGGTTTATTTTCTGTGGCACTATCCCTAGGGTTGCCCCCGCCAGGAATTACCTGGCACTGTGTCCTTGTAGAGCCCGGACTTTCCTCTTTAAAAATAATTAAAGCGATAAGTCGTTTATCTGGCAACTATAATTTATTACTTAAAAATTTATTTTCAAGAAAAAATTATTTAAACTTTTTAACAAGATTTTTACATATCACTAAGCATTCTTGGTCAATAATACCATCTACTAATTCTTGCCTAAATCTTCGCTGAAAAGCTTTGGTTGATAATTTTGAATAATTGAGATTTTTATTAATTAAACCCACAGGGTAACCAATTTTATTTAAATTTTGAATAAAAACTTTTTGCTCAAATTTTGTAATTTCTTTTTTTCTTTTAATAAATAAATCTTTTTGATTGAGATCATGCCATAATCCAATTTTATTTTTTGATAACACTTTCCAAGGAAATTTTTCACCCGGATCTTTTTTTCTTTTAGGAGCTATATCTGAATGACCTAAGATAAATTTTGATTTAATTTTATATTTTTTAATTAGATATTTTGATAATTTTAAAATTGATTTGATCTGCTTTACTGTAAAATTTTTATAATTGTGATCATGCCCTGCATTGCTTATTTCAATTCCAATTGAGTACTTGTTAATTAATTTATAGTTTTGCCAAGATGAAACTCCTGCATGCCAAGCAACATATAAATCAGGGATCAAAGTTAATATTTCGCCGCTTTTTTTAATTAAATAATGACTACTAACTTTTGTTTTATTACTGATAAGTCGATTAATTGCCTCCTTTTCTTTTTTCATTCCGGTATAATGAAAAATAATAAATTTTATTTGTTTAGGTTTTCTTTTTTTTGGATCAAAATTAGGGGAATAATTCAGGGTTGTATTTATAACCATTTTAACGTTTAAATTTCGCTATTTTGAAGACATTTTATTGTCATTTTTTTAAAATAATTCTTATTTTACTTTAAATTTTTATATATTATACAAGTTAAAATGTTTAGAAAATTAATATTAATAAGTGTTGTAATTTTAATCTCATCGTTTAATGCAAACGCAGGTTCAGATGGAGATTTAGTTTTGAAAAAAAATGAACCCGGTGAAATAAAAGATTGTTTTGAAAAATTAAATAGAGCAACATTTGCTTTCAACCAAGCTTTAGATGGGGTAGTATTTAAACCTGTTGCGAGTGCTTACAGATTTTTGCCATCTCCAGTCAAATCTGGGGTTAGCAATTCTTTAGATAATTTATCTAACTTATTAACTATTCCAAATAATATATTACAAGGTGAATTTAAAAAAGCTGGAGTAAATTCAGGGAGATTTGTCATTAATACAACAGTTGGAATTTTGGGTTTGATTAATGTTGCGCAGTATATTGGATTTCCTGAATATGAAAAAGAGGATTACGGTCAATCTTTAGCTGCTATGGGTGTTGGGCCGGGTTGCTATCTAGTATTACCAGTGTTAGGTCCAAGTACAGTAAGAGATGCTTCAGCTTCAATAGCTAATTTTGTTGGAGGAGATCCGTGGTATAATATCACTGTTTTAAATAACACCCAACATTTCAGTGATTTTGATTATTACGCATCAAAAATAACCTCTGGTGTAGATTTCAGAGCAAAAAATTATAATGCAATAGAAAATCTAGAAAAAAACTCTATTGATTTTTATGCATCAGTTAAAAGTTTATATCTTCAAGATAGACAACAAAAAATTCTAAATACAAATAAAATTATTGAAACCCAAGATGATAGTGATTGGGAAGAAATTGAAACTCAATAGTTTACAATTAAATAATGAATAATATAAAAAAAGTTATAATTTTTTTTATATTAACTTTTAGCTTTTCGAATGTATATTCAATGGAGCCAAGTGTATTTGTTCAATCTACAGTCAATAGAGCTTCACAAATTTTATCAGAAAATATAACTAAAAATGAGAAAATCAGTAAATTAAAATTAATAGCAAAAGAAACTGTAGATATTAAAGGTGTAGGTTTTTACTCCTTAGGTTCTGCTAGAAAAAATCTAGATGACAATAAGAAAAAAGAGTACTCTGAGTTATTCGAAGCATATTTTTTAAAAAGTTTTTCAAGTAGATTGGCAGAATATACCAACCCTGAAATAGAAGTAAAAAGTAAAGAGGTTATAAACAAAAATTATACAATAGTTAGCAGTTTGTTAGTTGGTACCTCAGAGAGACCTGAGGTAAAAATTGATTGGAGAATTTATACAAAAGATCCGAATAATCCTTTAATTAGAGATTTAATTATTGAGGGACTAAGTTTAGCAAGAACTCAAAAAGAAGAGTTTGCTTCCATCTTAAACTCAAATAATGGAGATATTAATTCTTTATTTAAAACTTTAGAGGAATTTTCAAAAAACTAAAATAATTTTTTTATTGATAACAGAATAAAAAATAGTTTTTATTTGGTGGGCCCGCCAGGACTCGAACCTGGGACCAATACATTATGAGAGTCCTGAAAGAACATTAATTAGCATTACAATAATTAGTTAATTTTACTCTTACGTTAGCTTGTACACAATTTCGGATACAATGAAAAAATAAAATTAGATAATAAAAAGTGTACTTTTAAATTTTCCACCAGGGTTTTTTATTAATTAATTTTTGGTAATCTAATGCTATCTCTCTATCTATAGGATTGTTGACTAACAAATCTTCTAATGTTCCCTCGGTTTCTATCATTTTTTCTCCACATGTAGAACATTTAGGTTTTAAAATAGTAATTCCACAATCATTAGGGCAAGTAGCGAAATCATTTTCAGATATAAGAAAATCATCACATAATGAACATTTAAGGGTTACTGCATTGATTTCTGGATTAAATTTATTTGATCTATAATGATAGCATCTAATACACATCCACCTTAATATAGAATTTGCAAATCTTGATTTCTTATTTTTAGTTTTTTTCATTGTTTATTAACTCAATAATATAACAAGTTTGTTCTTTGGATAAACCTGTTGACTTACAACCTATATATTCCTCAAATTTTTTTAAAACGTAAGCTGTTGTAGTCCCTCGAGTTTCCTGAAGAACAATATTGTAACCCTGGCTAGTAAAGTAGTTTACATCACGTTTAGCGTATACTTTATTTTTTTCATTTTTTTTAAAATCTTTTGATGATGGTGTTGCAGATATAGATTTACCACTTATTAGCAAACCCAGAACCACGATCCCTAAAAGTTTATTCACTTATATTCCTTAATTTGAAAATTTACTTCGTATAAAAATGCTTCTGAATTTGGAACCATTGTTTTTGCATACTTTAATTTTTCATCAAACTTTCCAGCAACAATTATACCCTTTACGTTATCGTCTTTTTTATGTTCTTTGATCCATCCCATATACCTTGAAAGTTGACCTATTGTATCATCGCTAGTTTGATTCTTTTTAAGCTCAATAACTACATAACTTTTAGTTTTTTTATCTTTGGCTAGTATGTCTATTTTGCCTATAGAAGTTGGATATTGTTGACTAATGACTCTGCCCTCCTCTTCAATAAGGTCATATTTTTTTCCAAATTCAGTATTATTCCAATTTTCAATAATGAAATCCTCAAGTTGTTTTTCCATATAAAATAAACCTTGGCTGATTGGTGAAGACTCATTTTTTATCTCCATTGAAACAAATTTTTTATATGAATTGATTATGAATTTAAGATCATTTTCAACGGATTCATTTGATACAGGCTGATTATCATCATCAAAAAAATTAACATTATTTGAATCTATTTTTGGTACATATGATTTGAATAAAAAAGAGTCACCATATCTCGCGGGGTTATCAATATATTCACTTATTTTTTTATGATTATTCACTACTTCATCTGGCCAAGTCTGTGGGTATTCTGATGTTTCGCTAATTCCATAAGCTAAAACCAATTTATTTTCTTTTTTATAAAAAAGATAAACAGGATAAAAACCATTGCTTGTTTGCATCTCGGGAGCCAAAAAAGATATCCAGCTAACTCTTGCTGGAACACCTTGTCCAAAAGACACTTTCATATTCAAATCTAAATATTCTTTAGGATAAGCTGACCATTTTAAATTATCAGTTTTTGATTGTTGAATGAAAGAATTCAATATCTCATTTACTTTTTCCATACCCCAGACTAACAAACCTATTAGAAGCTGACCAGTACATTGCTAAAAATGATTGGACTCAATTTGGTATACAATGAAAAAATTTTTAGAGGGTTTTTTGCTAAAATTTTAAGAAACTTTAATTTCTAAACGTTAATTTTGCTAGATTTGGTGGGCCCGCCAGGACTCGAACCTGGGACCAATACATTATGAGTGTACTGCTCTAACCAACTGAGCTACAGGCCCAAATAAAGAATTAGTTATATCATTTTTTTAAACTTATCAATTAAAGATAATAAAATATTGGTGGGCCGTGTTGGTTACGCTCCAACTACCCCTGCAATGTCAATGCAGTACTCTACTATTGAGCTAACGGCCCAGATTTAGCTTTCTAAGAAACTTTTAAGTTGTTTTGATCTACTTGGATGCTTTAGCTTTCTAAGTGCTTTAGCTTCAATTTGTCGAATTCTTTCTCTTGTAACTGAGAACTGTAAACCAACCTCTTCTAAAGTATGATCAGTATTCATGCCCACCCCAAATCTCATTCTTAAAACCCTTTCCTCTCTAGGTGTTAAAGTTGAAAGAATTTTTGTAGTTGCTTCTCCTAAATTTGATTTTATTGCTTGTTCTAATGGAGCTAATGCTTTTGTATCTTCAATAAAATCTCCTAAACTACTATCCTCTTCATCTCCAACTGGTTTTTCTAGTGAGACAGGTTCTTTGGAAATTTTCAAAACTTTTCTTACTTTATCAAGAGGCATTCTAAGCTTTTGAGCCAATTCTTCGGGCGTTGCTTCTCTGCCAAATTCACTCAAAATTAATCTTTGTGTTCTTACTATTTTATTTATTGTCTCTATCATATGAACAGGTATACGAATTGTTCTAGCTTGATCAGCGATTGATCTAGTAATTGCTTGTCTGATCCACCAAGTAGCATAAGTAGAAAATTTATATCCTCTTCTGTACTCAAATTTGTCCACTGCTTTCATCAATCCTATGTTTCCCTCCTGAATTAAGTCTAAAAATTGCAGACCTCTATTTGTATATTTTTTTGCAATTGATATAACTAGTCTTAAATTAGCCTCAACCATTTCTTTCTTAGCTATCCTAGACTCCTTTTCACCTTTTTGAATTCGACTTACCAATTTTTTAAAATCAGTAACTGAAATTCCAAGTTTATTGCTAATCTCAATTAATCTTTCTCGAATATTTTTAAATTCATCTTTATTTTTAATAAAAAATTGCTTCCAAACCAAGTTTGTATCTAAAAATTTTCTAAAATTTGGATTAATTTCATTTCCCACATAGAACTTAATAAATTCATTTCTTGATATCTTGTGATCCATGGCCAATCTCAAAAGACTACCTTCTAAAGAAATAATTTTTTTATTTTCAACATAGTGTTTTTGAACAAGTTCTTCTAAAACAGATGGGGATAATTGAAGAGATTTAATATTTTCCAATATGTCGCTTACAATTTTATCGTATCCTTTTTGTTTGGAAGGAGAAAAATTTTGGGAATTTAAAACACATTCAAGTTTTTCTTTTTGATACTTTAAAAGCTTTGTATATTCTTTCGTAAGTACACTAATTGTTTTTAAAACTTTAGGTTTAATTTCAGTTTCCATAGCAGCAAGCGTAGGATTAAAATCATCTTCATCATCTGAAGAACCTTCATCTTTATCTGTCTCACCTGCATTTTTTTGCTTAGCACTTGGTCCTGTAGACTCGTCTTCCATATAATTTGTATCAATATCAATAATTTCTCGAACTAAAATTTCATCTTTTTGTAATTGTTCATTCCATTCAAAAAATTGTTTAGCCGTTATTGGACTTTGCGAAAGTGCAATTAACATTACATCTTTTCCTGCTTCTATTCTTTTTGCAATTGCTATTTCTCCTTCCCTTGAGAGTAACTCTACACCTCCCATTTCACGCAAATACATTCTTATAGGATCATCACTTTTTTCAATTGTCTTACCTTCTTCTTTATTAGAGTTTTCTTTTTTTCTTAAAACTTTAAAATCAGATTTTTTTTCTACTAAAGTAATATTTTCATCTAAAATATGAATAAATGCTTGAGATAAATTTTCATCAGATAAATTTCTCTTTCCCAAAGATTTACTTAATTCTTCATGGGTAATAAAACCTCTATGGGTTCCTCGACCCATAAGTCTAGCAAATGATTTTGTAATAATTCTTTCCACGATAATTTGAGTTTAGAGGTCTTATATAATGTCAATTATATAAAAATCTATTACTAATTTAGTCAGTTTAATTGAGATTCTGCTTTTTTTTTAGCTCTTTTAACTCATTAAATGTAGACTCGCTCATATCTAAAGAAAACTTCGATTCTAATTCCTGGATTCTGAACTCAAGATCATAATTCATCAAATCTCTAGAGATGTCTTCTAATAATTCTATTATTTTTTGATCATCATCAGGTTGATTTTTTAAAATATATTTGATTGGAGCAAATTTGTTTATTTTTTCTATTAATTGAACATCCAAATTAAGATCTTGAATTGTAACATTTGAACTAGATTTCAATTTTTCAATAATCTTTTCAAATATTTTTTTATTAAACTCAGTAAATAATTTAATATTTTCAATTAAATGAATATTTGCTTGCAACAAATCTAATTTATTTATAACCAAATATAATAAGGAATACTCTTTTAATTCAACACCAGTCAAAGACTGACTCTCTTGAAAATATCTTTTTGTACTTTCTAAAGATTTTATTTTCTTTAAATAAAATCTTTTATTATTTTGGTTCGAATACGGTGTTAACTCGGTAATTTTTTCCAAAAAATATTCTAAAACATATTTTTTTATAAAATCATCTTTTATTGTATTTGCAATTTCTCTTAATTTTTTCTCAAAAATAGCCATCGATGAAGGATTATTTTTAGTTTGTTTTTTATAATGATTAAAAATAAATTGATGAATTGATAATTTGCTTTGCTTTGTGAAATCTACAAAATTAGCCTTACCGTTTTTATTTACATAACTATCTGGATCTTCTTTATCTGGCAGAAATAAAAATGAAATCTGTTTTTCAGGTTTCAGTTCCTTTATTGAATTTTCTGCTGCTCTAACAGCAGCTTTATACCCACTTTCATCACCATCAAAACAAATTATGATATCATCAAAAAATTGGTTTAAAGTTAAAATTTGCTTTTCAGTTAAAGACGTACCAAGATTTGCTACTGCATTATCAATTCCATTTTTGCTGAGACCTATAACATCCATGTATCCTTCAACCAGATAAATATGATCAATTTTATTAGAAAGTTTTCTTGCTAGATCCAAATTATATAAATTTGATCCTTTTTTAAAAAAATTTGTCTCTGGTGAATTTATATATTTAGCTAGATAATCTAAATTTTCAATTATTCTTCCGCCTAAAGCAATAGGTTGACCTGAGATATTGTTGATTGGAAATATTAATCGACCTCTAAATCTTTCAACATAAATATTTTTTTTTTCGTCCAAATAAAACAAACCAGTTTCTACTAAAGTTTGCTCACTATAATCTTTTTTAAATTTTTCAAAAAAATTTGGATTTTTCTGTATATATCCTATTTTAAATTTTTTAACCTCATCTTTACTTAGTGATCTATTTTTTAAATAATCTCTAGCAATTGAATAATTTTCATTTTTTAAAAGTTCATTGTGATAAAATTCAACATAACTATTAAAAATAGACTTATATTCATTCCACTTTTTTTCTCTTTCTTCATCTTGTTTTGAAAACATATATGGCTGTATTCCTGCTAATTGAGCTAAATATTTAACAGCTTCACCAAATTTTAAATTTTGAGTTTTCATCACAAAATCAAAAATATTTCCGTGCTCTGAAGTTGCAAAACAATGATAAAATTCTTTTTCATCATTAACAGTAAATGAGGGAGTTTTTTCATTTTTGAATGGTGATAAACCTACAAACTCTTTACCTCTTTTTTTTAAAGAAATAGTTTTTGATACCACCGTTGAAACTTTCAACCTATTTTTAATTTCATCAAGATACTCTTTTGGGTATTTCATTATTTGTTCAACAATTCTTTGATCATTGATCCTGCTTTGGAAAAATCAATTTCGTCTGCATGAGTTTTTTTAAGTTCACCCATAACCTTTCCCATATCCTTTAACGAATTTGCTCCAATTTTTGAAATAATATCTGAACAGATTTTTTTAGTTTCCTCTTCGCTAAGCTGCTTTGGTAAAAAACTTGTTAAAATATCGTATTCATTTTGCTCAATCTCTAAAAGATCTGTTCTATTATTTTTTTTATAAATATCGATCGATTCGGCTCTTTGTTTAACCATTTTTTTTAAAAGTTTCTTAATGTCTTCATCATCAGTTTCTTTTTTGTCTGGTCCTGATCTGTTAACAATGTCTAAATCCTTAATGGAAGATAATATTAACCTATAGGTTGATATTTTATTTTTATCTTTTGATTTTAAAGCGTTTTTATATTCGTTTTCGATGGTCTCTTTTAATGACATAATTTTTAATCTACTTTAAAGAAAAAATTCTTCAAAAGAAAAATTGTTTTTTTACAATTTTATATTACATCTCTGTTGCGATAATAAAGCAATTATTGTATTAACCTTTAACTCATGAGTTGTAATTGATCAAAAAAGCAAAAAAAACTAACTCAAAATATAAATCTCAAATCAACACAGGCGTTTTAGTTCTTGAAAATAAAAAGGTATTTAAAGGAATTGGAATTGGTTACCAGGGAGAAGCCACAGGCGAAGTTTGCTTTAATACATCCTTAACAGGCTATCAAGAAATCATTTCTGATCCTTCATACGCGGGTCAAATTATAAACTTTACCTTTCCCCATATAGGAAATGTTGGGACGAATAAAGAAGATCATGAGTCTGATAAAATATGGGCAAAAGGAGTAATAATTAATTCAGAAATAACTTCACCCTCAAACTATAGATCGTTCCTGCATTTAGATACTTGGCTTAAGAAACATAAAATTGTTGGAATTACTGGATTAGACACTAGAAGCCTTACAAATTTTATAAGAGACAAAGGTGCCCCCAAAGGCACAATTAGTTATTCAAAAAAAGGAAAGTTTAATATTAATAAATTAGCTAATTCTACCATCAAATGGAGTGGATTAAAAAATCTTGATCTTGCAAAATTAGTTTCCACTCAAAAAAATTATATTTGGAAAGGTCTTAAAACTTGGAAAAAAGAATTTGGATATAAAAAAAATAATAGAAATTCATTTCATGTTGTTGCAATTGATTATGGAATTAAAAAAAACATCCTAAGATATTTCTCTGACTTCAACTGTAAAGTTACAGTTGTCTCCTGTAAAACCAGTGCCCACAAAATTTTAGCTTTAAAACCAAATGGAATATTTTTATCAAATGGTCCTGGTGATCCAGCTGCAACAGGGAAATATTCTATAGAAATTATTAATGATCTAATTAAAAATAATTTACCTATATTTGGTATTTGTTTAGGTCATCAGATTTTGGCATTAGCTTTAGGTGGCAAAACAAAAAAAATGAAGTTAGGACATAGAGGCGCGAACCATCCTGTTAAAAATTTAGTTCATGACAAAGTTGAGATTACCAGTCAAAATCATGGGTTTGTAGTAGTTGAAGAAACTTTACCAAAAAAAATTGAAGTAACTCATAAGTCTCTTTTTGATAATACTATTGAAGGAATAAAGCTTAAAAATAAACCAATATTTTCAGTTCAATATCATCCAGAATCTAATCCTGGACCCCAAGATAGTGTTTATTTATTTCAAGAATTTATTAACAACATGAAAAAAAATGCCAAAAAGAAAAGATATTAAAAAAATATTAGTTGTAGGAGCTGGTCCAATAATTATAGGACAAGCATGTGAATTTGATTATTCAGGGACACAAGCATGTAAAGCTCTCAAAGATGAGGGTTATAAAGTAGTCTTAATAAATTCAAATCCTGCAACAATTATGACTGATCCAGATGTTGCAGATAAAACTTATATTGAACCAATTACACTAGGTGTATTAGAAAAAATTCTAAAGAAAGAAAAACCCGATGCAATTCTTCCAACAATGGGAGGGCAAACTGCGCTTAATCTTGCAATGGAAGCAGAGAAAAAAGGAATTCTAAAAAAATACAAAATTGAGTTGATAGGGGCGAATTCTAAAGCAATTTCTAATGCAGAGGATAGAAAGAAATTTAGAAAAAATATGATAGATATTGGTTTAGATTTACCAAAATCAGAAATCGTAAATAATAATAATCAAGCAGCAAAAGTATTAAAAAAAATTGGTTTACCTGCAATTATAAGACCTGCTTTTACACTTGGTGGGCTCGGTGGGGGAATAGCCAAAACTAGAAAAGATTATTTCAAGATTGTTAAAAATGGATTGCATGAATCTCCAGTAAGCCAAGTTCTTGTAGAGGAATGTTTAGAGGGCTGGAAAGAATTTGAGATGGAGGTTGTAAGAGATAAGAAAGATAACTGTATCATCATTTGCTCGATTGAAAATATAGATCCAATGGGAATTCATACGGGTGACTCAGTAACAATTGCACCAGCTCTTACACTTACAGATAAAGAATACCAAGTAATGAGAAATGCATCCATTGCATGTTTAAGAAAAATTGGAGTTGAAACTGGAGGGTCAAATGTTCAGTTTGCTATAAATCCTAAAAATGGTCGAATGGTTGTCATTGAAATGAATCCACGTGTATCAAGATCATCAGCACTTGCATCAAAAGCAACAGGATTTCCAATTGCGAAAGTGGCTGCAAAATTAGCGGTTGGTTATACTCTGGATGAATTAAAAAATGAAATAACTAAAGTTACTCCTGCATCATTTGAACCAAGTATAGATTATATAGTAACTAAAATTCCAAGATTTACATTTGAAAAATTTTCTACTTCTCCTGCAACTTTAGGGACATCAATGAAATCAGTAGGTGAGGCAATGGCTATTGGAAGAAACTTTAAAGAATCTTTACAAAAGGCTTTGGTATCTCTTGAAACTGGTTTTTCAGGTTTAGACAGAATTTTTGATTTAAATAAAAAGCAAATTGAAAAGAAACTTAAAGAAACTATTCCAAACAAGATATTGCTAGTCGCTGAAGCAATTAGAAAAAAAATAAACTTAAAGAGAATATACAATTTATCTAAAATTGACCCTTGGTTTTTAGAACAAATTAAAGAGATAGTTGATTGTGAAATACAGATAAAAAACAAAGGACTTCCTAAAGATTTTGTAGAATTTAATAAAATAAAATCAATAGGATTTTCAGATAAAAAACTTTCGGAATTAACTAAAACGTCTGAAGAAATTGTAAGAAAAAAAAGATCAGCTCTTAAAATACTTCCAGTTTATAAAAAAGTAGATACTTGTGCAGCTGAATTCAAATCTTTTACTCCATATATGTACTCAACTTATCAAAGAAATTTTTCAATTAACTCTGAATGTGAAGCTGATCCATCAAATAAGAAAAAAATAATTATTCTTGGAGGAGGACCAAATAGGATTGGTCAAGGAATTGAGTTTGATTATTGCTGTTGTCAGGCAAGTTTTTCATTAAAAGACGCAGGTTTTGAGACTATCATGGTAAATTGTAACCCTGAAACAGTATCAACAGACTATGATACGAGTGATCGATTATACTTTGAACCTTTAAAAGAAGAGTACGTATTTAATATAATTAAAAAAGAACAAGAAAAAGGAAACCTAATAGGAGTGATAGCTCAGTTTGGTGGACAAACTCCAATTAAACTTGCTAAATTTTTGCATGACAACAAACTTCCAATTTTAGGAACACAATATACATCTATCGATTTAGCGGAGGATAGAGACCGATTTAGAAATTTATTAAACAAATTAAAACTTAAGCAGGCGGAGAGTGGAATTGCAAAAACATTTAATCAGGCAATAAAAATTGCAGATAAAATAGGATTACCATTAATGGTAAGACCTTCGTATGTTTTAGGTGGAAGAGCAATGGAAATTGTTCATGAAAAAAATCAACTTAAAAAATTTGTTGAAGAGGCTTTTAAAGCTGCAGAAGAAAATCCAATTTTGATTGATAAATTTATCGATCATGCAATGGAAGTAGATGTGGATGCCATATCAGATGGAAAACAGGTTCACGTTGCAGGAATTATGCAACATATCGAAGAAGCTGGAATTCATTCAGGAGACTCGGCGTGTAGCCTACCCCCTGTATCAATTAAACCGTACCTTCTTAAAGAAATTGAAAATCAAACTAAAAAATTAGCGATAGCTTTGAACGTAAAAGGTTTCATGAACATACAGTTTGCAATAAAAAAAGATGAAATTTATGTAATTGAAGTTAATCCAAGAGCTAGTCGAACAGTTCCTTTTGTTTCAAAAGCAAAAGGTCTTCCTCTAGCTAAAATTGCATCAAGAGTAATGGCTGGTGAAAAGTTATCTAAGTTTAATTTAAAAGACAAATCTAAAGGTATGTACGCAGTTAAAGAAGCTGTATTTCCATTTAATAAATTTCCAAACAGTGACTTATTGTTAGGGCCTGAAATGAAATCAACTGGGGAAGTTATGGGATTTGATAAGAATTTTGGAATGGCTTTTGCCAAAAGTCAGATTGCAGCAGCTAACTCATTACCAAAACAAGGATTAGCTTTTATATCTCTCAAAGATAGTCACAAAGATGAAGGAATAGATTTGGCAAAAGTACTTCTTAAACTTAAGTTTAAATTATGTGCTACTAGAGGAACTGCTGAATATATTCGAAAACATGGTATGAAATGTAAAATAATTAATAAAGTTAGCAGTGGCACTCCTCATATAGTAGATATTTTAGACTCTAAAAAGATTGCATTGGTGATAAATACTGGAGGTGGAAACACTGAATATCGATTAAGTGATGCTATAGCATTGAGAAGAGCAACACTTAAAAATAAAGTTCCATATTGTACAAATATGTCTACTGCTCAAGCATGTTTAGAGGCAATTAGATCACTAAAAACAAAAAAATTAGAAGTGACTTCTCTTCAGGACGTTTAAGAATTTACTTTCCAATCAGTTTCAAATGTAACATAATTTACTTGAATACATCGTCTTTCTTTAACGATCTTTTTCTTCTCCATACCATGCCATGTATTTGGTCCGCTAGTAAAAAAATAACCATAATTATGTTTGTAAGGAAGTGTCTTAACCTTTTCTAATTTTTCATTGTAAAAATCAGTTCCTAAATTTTCAGATTCATTTGTTTTATTAACAAATATTAAACCTGACATAAGTTTTTCTTTTATATCGCAATGAGGCTTTAACCAAAAACCCTCTCTGTCACATATAACTTCAACCCTAACATATGAATTTGATAAATCTTTATTTATCATTTTAGAAATTGTTTCATATGTTTCTTTAGACTGAAGTTCATTTATAAATTTTACTAAATTTGGAAATTGAGATGAATTTTCTTTATTAATAAAACATCTAAACTTTATTGCTTTTCCTCCTGAAACTATACCTTTTCTAAATTCTGCAGCTCCACCATCTATTGCTCTTGTTCCATCATAGTTAAGATTATGTTTACTGACATCAGGTATGTCAGCTTTAAGTATTTCATCAATTGCCTCTTCGGACAAAGCATCGCTATACTCCCAATGATTAAATGGAAAATTATGTTCTTTTGAATTGTTTTTAATTGAGTTTAAAAATGACATTAGAGTTGTATTTTTTCTTTGATAATTTTTGCTACTCTATTCGTTTCATCTAATTTTTGATAGTTCCAATTTTCAATTTCTTCACCTAAATTTCTAGTAATGTTTAATTCTCTGAATAAATTTCTAAAATTCTGAAATCTAATGTCCTTTCTTTTCGGTAAAATATTTGCAACATAAATTGGTTTTCCAGTTAAAGCAGCTTCAGATATCATTGAACTGGAGTCGCATGTAACAATTATATTTTCTGAAATTGCTAGAGCTGAAAGATAGGCTTTTTTATCAACATTCATAATCACAGTGTGATTTTCTCCAAAAAACTCTTTTGCATAGTGTATTGTATTTAATGGCGTTCTCATTGAAGGTATCACCACAAGTTGAAAATCATGTTTTTTCAATAGTTTGTAAAAAATTGAGAAGATATGCTTCATATTTTTTGTTGAGTAATCATAATATTTTGTAGGACCACCCATTATCAAACACCAAACTTTTCTATTGTCCTGTTTAATATATGAATTTAAATAACTTCTATTTTCTTCAATTTCATTTTCCGTTAAGTAGTGAATTGCACCTTTTGTTTTAATTACATTTGTACCGCTTATTCCATCATGTTCGGGAGCAATAATAAAATCAAAATGATTAAAATCTACCTTTGGATCTTGAATATGAATATTTAAAACTTTTTTTTTTGAAATACTTTTTAAGTGGATTGAAGGAATAACACTTTTTCTTCCACATGAAACTATTACATCAAAATCAGACTCGTTTATTTTTTTATAAACGTTTTGTGATATTGGAGTTAATTTTGGAGGAACAATTTTCCAAAAATTATTTAGTTCAACCTTATGGTGTGTAAAATCCATATCTAAAGCTTTAGCCAAACCTTCTACCTGGCTTATCATGCCATGCATACCTTGGGTTAATAAAATACCTTTTAATTTAGTCATTAATCACTATATAGCTTTCATATGAGTCAAAATCCAACTAAACACACAAAAGTGTTAATAATTGGATCAGGTCCAGCTGGATACACTGCAGCAGTTTATGCTGCTCGTGCAATGTTAAATCCTATTTTAGTTTATGGATCTGAGCCAGGAGGACAATTAACAACGACAACTGATGTTGAAAATTATCCAGGATTTTCTGAAGTTATTCAGGGGCCATGGTTAATGGATCAAATGAAAGAACAAGCAAAAGCAGTTGGAACTGAAATGATTGAAGACCATATTGGATCTGTAAATTTAAAAAGTTCACCATTTGAAGCAATTGGTGATAGTGGTCAGAAATATACTGCTGATAGCATTATTATTTCTACTGGAGCTCAAGCAAGATGGTTAAATATAAAATCAGAACAGGAATTTAGAGGATTTGGAGTTTCTGCTTGTGCAACTTGTGACGGTTTCTTTTTTAAAAATAAAGAAGTTGCTGTAGTTGGAGGAGGTAATGCAGCGGTTGAAGAAGCAATTTTCCTTACTAAGTTTGCATCTAAAGTAAAATTAATCCATAGAAGAGATAGTTTAAGAGCTGAAAAAATGCTTCAAAAAAAATTAATGGAAAATAAAAAAATAGAAATAATTTGGGACTCTGTAGTTGAAGATGTGTTAGGTGATAAAGATCCTAAAAATGTCAAAGGAATAAAGATTAAAAATGTTAAAACAAATAAAATTCAAGAATTGAAACTTGATGGCGTATTCATTGCTATTGGTCATGATCCAGCTACTCAACTTTTTAAAGATCAATTAAAAATGGATAATGAGGGATATTTAATTACCAAACCTGACTCAACAGAAACAAATGTTCCTGGTGTTTATGCAGCTGGAGATGTAAAAGACAAAACATTTAGACAAGCTGTAACCGCTGCAGGTATGGGATGTATGGCAGCATTAGAAGCTGAAAAATTCCTATCTCACTAATTCAGCAATCTCATTTGATTCAAATATACTTTGATTAATATTTTCATTTGCCAACTTTACCATTGCTTTGGCGACTATTTCTGCCCTAATTGGTCTCATTTTTCTTAAAGGTCCAACCAATATTGGAGTTAACAATTTAAATAATATTATACCAAATTTTTCACCTAATCTTTTTTCTTTTCTATTTCCCAATAAGAAAGATGGTCTTATGATCCCAATTTTATCAAAATTTTGATTTTTAATTTCTTGTTCAACTAATCCTTTGAATTTTAAATAATCACCTGAACTTTTTGGATCTGCATAACCAGATGAAACGAAAAAAAATGATTTAATCGAATTTGATTTAGCAATTTGGGCAATTTGTCTTGGAATATTCAGTTCAATTCTTTCATATTCATTTTTATTAGGTGAATTTTTTCTTGTTGTACCAATACAAAAAAAACAGTCTTCACCTTTAATATCATTTCTATACTTTTCTAAATCATTAAAATCAGTTTCAATAATTTCAATTTTTGGATTAAAAAGTTCTATTTTTGAACGAACAAAAATCTTTATTTTTGAATAATTTGAATTCAGGATAAGTTCATTAACAAGATGCCCACCAACTAAACCTGTTGAACCAAAGACTAAGGCTGTTTTCATTAACTTAAGGATTTACAAAAACCAGATATTTTTTCCATTGCTTTCTTAAGATTATCCATTGATGTTGCATAAGAAATTCTGAAAAAACCTTCTAAACCAAATGCAGAACCCTGGACTACAGCAATTCCACTATTCTCTAATAATGATTGAACAAAATCAGTATCAGATTTAATTTCATTTCCATTTGAATCTTTTTTACCCATTAAACCTTTACAACTTGGAAAAACATAGAACGCTCCATCTGGATTTAGACATTCAATTCCATCTATCGCATTTAAAGCATTAACAACAAAATCTCTTCTCTCCTGAAAAGAATTAGCTCTTTCCTTAATAAAGTCTTGTGTTCCACTAAGTGCCTCAACTGCAGCGGCTTGGCTAATAGAAGAAGGATTGGTTGTTGATTGTGATTGAATTTTAGCAATAGCTTTAACGATATCTTTCGGACCAGCTGCATACCCTATTCTCCAGCCTGTCATTGAATAAGCTTTGCTTACACCATTCATTGTAAGCACCCTATCTTTTAAACTATCAATTTGAGCAATTGTAAAAAATTTGAAACCCTCATAAGTCACATGTTCATAAATATCATCGCTTAAAATATACACATGATTATGTTTTTCCAAAATATCTGCAATTGCTTTTATATCTTGCTCTGAATAACATGCTCCAGTTGGATTTGAGGGAGAATTTAGAATAATCCATTTTGTTTTTGGAGTTATAAATTTCTCAAGATCATTTGGATTTATTTTAAAACCTTGTTTTTCATCACATTCCATTATCACTGGTTTTCCTCCAGCTAATAAAACCATATCGGGATAAGAAACCCAGTAAGGAGCAGGAACTATTACTTCATCACCTTCGTTTAATGTGGCCATCATAGCATTATAAATTACATGCTTTCCACCAGCACCAACTGTAATTTGATCAGTGGTGTAATCTAAATTATTTTCTTTTTTAAATTTTTCTACGATTGCTTTTTTCAATGCTGGAGTACCATCTACCGCAGTGTATTTAGTATCACCATCATTAATAGCTTTTATAGCTGCTTGCTTAATGTTATCTGGAGTATCAAAATCTGGTTCCCCTGCACCAAGTCCAATAACATCTTTTCCAGCAGCTTTTAATTCTCTTGCTTTTTGAGTAACAGCAATAGTGGGCGATGGTTTAATCTTCTTTAAACTGTCTGATATTATGCTCATTGAAATATAAATAAATTCTACTACGTTGTTTAATATATGGAAAATACTTATCAAGATTTAATTACAGATATTCAGAGTAAAAATCCTAAAATTGGTGGAAAACTAGAGGGTGGAAAAAAATTCAAAATTAAATCTGATTTTAAACCTGCGGGAGATCAGCCTGAGGCCATTAAAAAATTAGTTAATGGTGCTAACAAGGAACAATTTAATCAAGTTTTACTTGGTGTAACAGGATCTGGAAAAACTTTTACCATGGCTAAAGTTATTGAAGCTACCAATAGACCTGCCTTGATTTTAGCTCCAAATAAAACTCTTGCTGCTCAACTTTATGGTGAAATGAAAACCTTTTTTCCTGACAATGCTGTTGAATATTTCGTTTCATACTATGACTATTACACTCCTGAGGCTTACGTCCCAAGATCAGACACATACATAGAGAAAGAGGCCTCTATTAATGAGCAGATTGATCGGATGAGGCACTCAGCAACTAGATCTCTTTTAGAAAGAGATGATGTATTAATTGTTGCAAGTGTTTCTTGTATTTATGGTCTCGGATCTGTTGAAGCATATAGCAAAATGACTTTAACACTCCAAAAAAATTATGATTATAACAGAGAAGAAATAATTAAGTCTTTAGTTGCTCTTCAATACAAACGTAATGATCAAAATTTTTATAGAGGAACATTTAGAGCAAGAGGAGAATACTTAGAAATTTTTCCATCACACTTAGAGGATAGAGCATGGAGGCTGTGTTTATTTGGAGATAAACTTGAACAGATAGAAGAGTTTGATCCGTTAACTGGTGATAAAGTAAGAGAATTAAGTCTAGTAAAAGTTTATGCCAATAGTCACTACATCACTCCAAAACCTACAATTGAGCAAGCAGTAATTAATATAAAAAAAGAATTAGAAGTTACTTTAAAAAAACACCGTGCTGAAAATAAATTATTAGAAGCACAAAGATTAGAAGAAAGAACTAAATTTGATCTTGAAATGATTGAAGCAACTGGTTCTTGTGCTGGTATTGAAAACTATTCAAGGTTTTTGTCGGGAAGAAAACCAGGAGAACCTCCTCCTACTCTTTTTGAATACTTTCCAGATAATACTTTAATATTTGTGGATGAGTGTCACGTTACAGTTCCTCAACTCAATGGAATGTATAAAGGAGACAGATCAAGAAAAAGTACCTTAGCAGAATATGGATTTAGACTTCCTTCATGTATGGATAATCGACCACTAAAATTTGAGGAATGGGACTTAATGAGAACTCAGACTGTTTTCGTTTCTGCAACGCCTGGTCCGTGGGAACTAGAACAAACAAAAGGTAAATTTATTGATCAAGTTATAAGACCAACAGGTTTAATAGATCCACCTGTAGAAATACGTCCAGCAAAAAATCAAGTTGATGATTTAATGCATGAATGTAAACGAGTTATAGAAAATAATCATAGAGTATTAGTAACCACACTAACTAAAAAAATGGCTGAGGATCTAACTGAATATCTTCATGAGAATGGAGTCAAAGTAAGATACCTCCACTCAGATATTGATACACTTGAAAGAATTGAAATCATGCGAGATTTAAGAATGGGTGTATTTGATGTATTAGTTGGAATTAACTTATTGAGAGAAGGATTAGATATTCCTGAATGTGCATTAGTTGGAATTTTGGATGCTGATAAAGAGGGATTCTTAAGATCTGAAACTTCTTTAATTCAAACAATTGGCAGGGCAGCAAGAAATGTTGATGGTAAAGTAATTTTGTATGCTGACAAAGAAACAAAAAGTATAAAAAAAGCAATTGCAGAAACTAATAGAAGAAGAAAAATTCAATTAGATTATAATAAGAAACATAAGATAGATGCAAAATCGGTAAAAAAAGAAATCAGTGATATTCTAGAAAGTGTTTATGAAAAAGACTACGTTAAAATAAGCGAAGGCTCTAACGTTGGAGGAAATCTTAAAAAACATCTCAAAAGCTTGGATAAAAAAATGAAAGAAGCTGCATCTAATTTAGAGTTTGAAGAAGCTGCTAAAATAAGAGATGAAATAAGAAAATTGGAGAGTACTGAATTAGAAATTACATTAAATCCAAAAATAAGGCAGTATGATGTAAAAAATAAGCTTTATCCAAAAGGTAGATCAACTATGGGTATGCCGGGCACTAAAGTTACAAAAAAAAGAGATAAAAAATGGAAGCACGAAAAATAATTATTACTGGTGGAGCAACTCGAATGGGTGCTGCGATTGCAAGAAAATTATCTGGTCCTAATAAAGAAATCTTAATCCATTATAATAAATCAAAATTAAAAGCAGAAAAATTAAAAAAAGAGTTATCTAATGAAGGTACAAAAATTTACTTAGTCAAAGGTGATTTAAGTAAAGAAAATGATGTAAATAAAATTATAAAATTTGCAAAATCTAAACTTAAATATTTTGATTGTTTAATTAACAATGCTTCTTTATTTGAAAATGATAAATTAGAAAATTTTACAACAGATAGCTGGGGGCAACATCTTAGAACTAATTTAAGAACACCAGCATTATTATCTAAAGAATTTGCAAAAAATGTAAGGAAAGGAAATAACAATATTATTAATATTATAGATCAAAGAGTTTTTAAATTAACTCCATATTTTTTTTCTTATACTATAAGTAAAACAGGTCTTTATACTCTCACAAAAACTAGTGCTATGAGTTTGGCTCCAAGTATAAGAGTAAATGCAATTGCACCTGGTCCAACTATAAAAAATCAAAGACAATCTGAAAAACATTTCAAAAAGCAATATTTAGCAACACCCTTGAAAAGACAAGTTGATGTGGGGCAAATATGTAATGCTGTTGACTTTTTTATTAAAAATATATCTATTACCGGTCAAGTTTTAGCTATTGATAGCGGACAAAATCTAAACTGGCAAACACCAGATGTGATGGGTAAAGAATGAGAAAAAATAATTTGAAAATTGTCAAAATAGATAAAAATAAAAGCCTATTTAATTATGAGAAAAAAATCCTAATTAATGAATTAATCTTAGATTTAAAACTTGGTTATTACGATTTTGAAAAAGAAAAATCACAGAAAGTAAAATTTAGTCTAGAAATTGATTATGAAGATAAAAAACCATCAAGCGATAAAGATATAAAATCTATTGTAAATTATGGAACAATTGTAAAATTGATAACTAAACTAGTAAAAAAGAAACATTATAACTTTTTAGAAACTTTAGCAGAAGCTGTTTTTGACGAATTATTTAAAGACAAAAGGATTGCTAAAATAATGTTAAAAATTGAAAAATTAGAAATCTTAAAACAGTGTTCATCTGTTGGTATTCAAATTACCAAAAAGAGAAGCCATGATAAGCTCTGAAATAGGAAAAGAAATAATTAAAAAAGAACTACCTCTAGTACCAAAACTTCCAGGTGTATACAGGATGCTTAATGAAAAGAATGAAATTCTTTATGTAGGTAAAGCCAAAAACTTACCTAATAGATTAAAGAGTTATGTTGCAGAAAAAAATCATATAATTAGAACTGAACGAATGTTGTCTCAAACAAGAAAATTAGAGATAACAACAACATCTAATGAAAGTGAAGCATTACTTCTAGAAGCAAATTTAATTAAAAAGCATAAGCCAAAATTTAATATCCTATTACGTGATGATAAGTCATTTCCATTTATATTTATTGGTAATAAAGATAAGTGGCCTCAAATAAAAAGACATAGAGGAAAAAAAACAAAAGAAGGTTTTTACTTTGGACCTTTTGCTTCTGCTGGTTCAGCTAATTGGACAATCAAAATGATCCAAAAAATTTTCCATCTGAGAGTTTGCGATGACACCGTTTTCAAAAACAGAGAAAGACCATGTATTTTATATCAAATAAAAAGATGTTCTGGACCTTGTGTGGGGTACGTAAAAAAAGAGGATTACAATCAAACTGTAGAGGATGCTATTGAATTTGTTTCAGGTAAATCTAGAAAAATTCAAAACAATCTTTCTAATCAGATGGAAAAAGCAAGTGAAGATCTTGATTTTGAAAAAGCTGTAATATTAAGAGATAGAATTAAAGCATTGAATATAATTCAATCTTCACAGAGAATTAATGAGGCAAATTTAGTTGAGGCAGATGTTATAGCTGGATACAAAGAGTCTGGAAAAACTTGTATACAAGTATTTTTTTATAGATCAAAACAAAATTGGGGTAATCAGGCTTTTTTCCCAAAACATGACCCAGATGAAAAATTTAGTGAAATCCTAAATTCATTTGTTTCTCAATTTTATGAAAATAAAAGTGTTCCTTCATCAGTTATCCTTTCAGAAGAAATAAAAGAAAAAGCATTAATTGAAAAAACACTGACACAAAAAGAAGGTAAACAAATAAATATTTCAGTTGCAAAAAAAGGATCAAAACTAAAAGTAATTAATCAAGCAATCAAAAATGCAAAAGATAGTCTTAATAGAAAACTTTATGAAAGTCAGAATAATAAGGAATTATTCGATGCAGTAGCTCAAAAATTTAATTTAGAAACCAATATAAATTTAATTGAGGTTTACGATAATAGCCATATTCAAGGTACAAATAGTGTTGGGGCCTTAATAGCATACGGTGATGAAGGGTTTATTAAAAAAAGATATAGAAAATTTAATATTAAACATAAAAAAAACGAGCAAGACGACTATGGAATGATGAGAGAGGTATTAAATAGGAGGTTCAAAAGAGCAGTTCAAGAAAAAGATAATTACCTTACTTTTCCTGATTTGGTTTTAGTAGATGGGGGGAAAGGTCAATATTCAGTAGCTAGAGAGAGCCTTAATGAATTAGGACTTCACGACATTCCAATTATTGCAATAGCAAAAGGTAAATTTAGAAATAGTGGAAATGAAATTTTTTTTCACAATGGCAAAGAATATAAATTCACTAGAAATGACCCTACCCTATTTTTTCTTCAAAGAATAAGAGATGAGTCACATAGATTTGCCATAAGTGCTCATAGAGCAAAGAGAAAAAAAGGTATCAGCAAATCTCTGTTAGATCAAATAGAGGGTATTGGAGCTATTAGAAAAAGAGCTTTATTGAACCATTTTGGATCTGCAAGATCGGTTGAGTCTGCTAGCTTGGATGAAATAAAATCTGTAGAAGGTGTTGAGGAAAAAGTAGCAAAAAAGATATATAACTTTTTTCACGAATAATTATGCTAAAAAAAATTCCAAACATATTAACGATAGGACGAATAATAATTGTTCCCTTTTTTGTTTTAGCTTTTTATCTTCCAGGATTTTATGGTGATCTTACTGCTTTAATATTATTTATTGTTGCATCATTTACTGACTTTTTAGATGGTATGTTGGCCAGAATGTTTGGGGTAGAGTCAAAACTGGGTGAGTTATTAGATCCTATAGCTGATAAAATTATTGTTGCTACAGCATTAATACTTTTGGTTATGGATGGAACGATCAGAAATTATGAAGTAATTGCGGCAATAATAATTCTTACAAGAGAAATTTTAATTTCAGGTTTGAGAGAATTTTTAGCAAAAGGAAAAATAAAACTTCCTGTGTCAAACCTTGCTAAGCTTAAAACAGTATTACAAATGGTATCAATAGCACTTTTATTATCTGGAGATACAGGAAATAAAATAATTAATTTCCAAGATTATAACGCTCAAACAATAGGTATAGTTCTTTTGTGGTTATCTGCTGCTTTAACACTTTTTACTGCATATGATTATATGCGAAAAGGTATTGATCATGCTATGTCTGAAGATAGTAAAGACTAGGCTGCTTTTTTCTTCCTAACTAATGCCTGATAACTTTTATTCAAATCAATAATAGTATCACAAACTTTAAATTGATTTTCAGCTATACAAGATACTGGTGTTACTTCTGCTGCTGTTCCAGTTAAAAAACATCCAACAAAATTAGGTAATTCAGTTGGACTGATTTTTCTTTCATGTACTTTTATATTTTTTGATTTTGCAATTCCGATTACTGTTCTTCTTGTAATACCATCTAAAAAAGAATCTGGTACTGGAGTGTGAATTTCTCCATTTTTATCTTTGAAAAAAATATTTGCTCCAGTTGCTTCAGCAATATTCCCCTCGTGATCAAGCATTAAAGAATCTGTATATCCTTGCTTTTCTGCCTCATGTTTTGAGAGAGTACAAATCATGTAAAGACCTGATGCCTTCGTATCCCATGGGATTGTATTAGGTGCTGGTCTTCTCCAATTTGAAATATTTAACCTAATTCCTTCTACTTTAAGTTTGGGATCAAAATATGATCCCCATTCCCATGTTGCGATCGCAACATGTATTTTTGTTTGTTGTGCAGAAATAGCCATCATCTCACTACCCCTCCAAGCAACAGGTCTTACATAACCATTTTCTACTTTTTGAGTTGCTATTATTTTATTTGATGCATTATTGATTTCTTCCTCTGTATAAGGAATTTCAAAACCCATTCTTCTTGCAGAATGAAAAAATCTAGCTGTGTGCTCTTCTAATTTGAAAATTGAACCATCATAAACTCTTTCACCTTCAAATACACAACTAGCATAGTGCATACCATGGCTTAAAACATGCAGTTTAACGTCAGCCCAATTAACTAATTCGTTGTTGTACCATATTTTTCCAGATCTCTTGTCGTAAGGTATCATGTGTGAAAATTTTTTTTAATTTATAAATGAAAAATATCTTTGTATCTTTAATATGTCAATATAACTTACCTATTATGAAAGAACTTTTATATTTAAAAGATGACCAGCTTAAAGATCTAATTGAAAAACTATTCGTAAGCTACAGAGAAACCTTTTCTGACTCTAAAAAAATATTAGATAGATATTCAATTGGCTTAGCACACCATAAAGTAATTCATTTACTGTCAATGTATGAGGGGATCTCCATTTCTGAGCTACTTAAGAGATTAAAAGTCACAAAACAAAGCTTAAATCGTGTTCTCAAAGATTTGATTAAACTTGAAATCGTCATGTTCAAAAAAGATGACCAAGATACTAGAGTGAAGCATGTTTTTCTTAATGATAAAGGTAAAAAAATTTTTAATGAAATTTTCAATTTACAAAAAAAAAGAATTTATAATGCTTTATTAAATTCAAGTTCTGAAGAAGTTATAAATTTTGATAATGTACTAAGTAAAATAATTAATGGATAAGTTTATTGCACACATACTAGTGGTTGATGATGATGATGGAATTAGATCTCTTGTAAAAAAGTATTTAAATGAAAATAAATTTTTAGTCACTACTGCTGAAAATGCAGAAAATGCATTAGAGAAAATAAAAATAATCAAGTTTGATTTAATAGTTTTGGATATCATGATGCCCGGTAAAAGTGGGCTTGAATTTTTAAAAGAAAATAAAAAAAAATTAGATACACCAGTTATACTTCTAACAGCTAAAGGTGAAGCAAATGAAAGAGTCGAAGGGTTAGAGATTGGTGCTGATGATTATTTACCGAAACCATTTGAACCAAAAGAATTAATTCTAAGAATACAAAACATATTAAGTAAAACTATCAAAATGGATCAGAAAAGGGTTATAGAATTTGCAAATGTGAAAATTGATTTGAATAAACTTTTAATATTTAAAAGTGATAAAGAATTTAAGATTAATGCAACTGAAAAAACGATTTTAGAAAAAATGATTAATAACCCAGGCAAAACATTTTCTAGGGAAGATATTGGTCAATTAATCAATTTAGATAAAGAGAGATCAATAGATGTTATTATTACTCGGCTTAGAAAAAAAATTGAAATTGATCCAAAAAATCCAAAATTTTTACAAACAATAAGAGGTGCAGGATATGTTCTCTGGATTGAGTAACTACTTAAAAAAAGTATTACCAAAAAGATTATTTTATAGAGCTCTTCTTATAGTTGCTATTCCAGTTTTAGTTTTGCAACTAGTAATTACAATTGTTTTTTTTGATAGCCTTTGGATCAAAACAAACAAAGGTATGACAAGAACTCTGGTAAATGAAATTAGTACATTTATCGAAGCCCATGGAAGTGAGCAAGAAAATAAACAAGAGTTGCTAGATCTTTTCTCCATATTTTTAGACTTAAACATTGAATTCATCAATAACGAAAAATTACAAAATACAGATACCGAAAGATGGTTTAGTCCTATAGATAGAACCTTAAGAAGAGAGCTAAAATCTAAATTTGGATTAGATGAATACTGGTTTGATACAACAAGTTATAAAGAATTAATTGATTTAAGAATTAAATATGAAAATGGCTATTTTAAATTTTTAGTGCCCAAAGATAGAGTTGCAAGTTCTTCAGCAAGAATATTTGCACTTTGGATTACGGTACCTGCAATTATAATGGTGATTATTTCTCTAATATTTTTAAAAAATCAAACTAGACCAATCACAAATCTAGCTCGTGCAGCTGAAAGGTTTGGTAAAGGAGAAAATATTGAAGAGTTCAAACCTTCTGGAGCCCTAGAAATAAGACAAGCAGGACATGAATTTGATAAAATGAGAAAGAGAATTGAAAGACACTTAAATCAAAGAACTGAAATGTTATCTGGAATAAGTCATGATTTAAGGACACCCTTAACAAGGATGAAACTACAATTAGCTTTTATAAAAGATAAAGAAACTGTTGATAAATTGACTGAAGACATCAATGAAATGGAGAAAATGTTAAATGAATATTTGCAATTCACCAGCTCATCATATGTTGAAAAAGATGAAATGTTTAATCTATCTGAATTAATTTTAGAAATTATTAAAAAATATAATAATGAAAATATTTCACAAAACCTAACACCAAGAATTTACTTTAATGGTAGGAAAAATTTAATTAACAGGTGTCTAAATAATCTAATTGATAATTCACTGAAATATGCAACTAAAGTTGAAATTAGTTTAAATAAAAAAAATACAAACTTATTCATCATTATTGATGATGATGGTCCTGGAATACCAAAAAATGAGTATGAAAATGTATTTAAACCTTTTTATAAAATAGATAAGGGTCGAGCAGACTCTAAATCAAGTGTTGGTCTTGGTTTATCAATTTCATCAGATATTATTAAATCTCATGGAGGAAATATAATGTTAGAAAAATCAAAAATGGCTGGTTTAAGAGTTAAGGTTTTCTTGCCTGTTTAACTTTTTTTGATTTTTTTTTCTCAAGTTTATTTATTTTATTTTCAAGATTCTCAACACGTTTTGAGAGTACTTCAAACTCATCTTTACTAGTAAGTTTCATTTTAAAAACAAACTCATCTCTTTTAGATTTTAAGATATTAAATAGTTCTGAAGTTAAATCTTTTGAAGAGACTAGTCCTTGCTCAATTAATTTAGCAAACTTATCAATTATAAATTTAGAATTTCTCATATTTAAGATATACATTATAAGTATTATTGAAAATGTTCATTAATAATTTTGACCCAGTAGCCTTAGAAATATTTTCTTTAGAAATCCGGTGGTATTCTTTGGCTTATATATTTGGAATTATTTTAGGGTGGATACTCGCAAAAAAATTATTTATCCAAAACATAGAAGTTAAAAATAAATTTGATGATTATTTAACTTATTTAATTATAGGTATTATTTTAGGAGGAAGACTTGGTTATATTTTAATTTATAATTTAAGTTTTTATATAAATAATCCATTAGATATATTTAAAATTTGGCAAGGAGGAATGTCCTTCCATGGTGGGTTAATTGGAGTTATTTTTGCGTCTATATTTTTTGCTAAAAAAAATAATCAAAACCCATTTTTATACATGGATATTACCGCTTTAGTAGCTCCTGTAGGATTATTTTTTGGACGAATAGCAAACTTTATAAATTCAGAATTATACGGAACTATAACTAATGTACCCTGGGCAGTTACATTTATTCAGGTAGATAATCTTCCTAGACATCCCTCGCAATTATACGAAGCACTATTAGAGGGTTTATTTTTATTTTTATTATTAATTTATTTTAAAAATAAATTTTCAAACAAACCTGGTGTAATTTCAGGATTATTTTTAATAATTTACTCAATCTTCAGATTTATTATTGAATTTTACAGAGTACCAGATGAACAGCTTGGTTATATGCTTTTAAACTTAACGATGGGGCAAGTAGTAAGTTTAATATTTATAATATTAGGATTAATCTTATTTTATTTAAAATATGAAACTCGCTAAAATAAATAACTTACCATTAGATCAATTTATAAATTTTGCTCTTTACGATAAGGAAAAAGGTTTTTATATGAAAAAAAATCCTTTTGGTGAAGATGGAGACTTTATTACTGCTCCCAATGTCACAAGATTATTTTCAGAGATTATCGCAATTTGGACGATTACTTTTTGGAAAAGCATTGGCTCTCCGAAAAAGTTTAATTTGCTGGAACTGGGAGCTGGAAATGGTGAAATGATGAAAGTCATAGATGAGACACTTATAAATTTTCCTGAGTGTTACAATGCCTGCAGTTTTGTAATTCATGAAAAAAGTGATTATTTATTAAATGAACAAAAAAAAAATTTAAATTCTAAAAAATTTTCATGGTTAAAAGACATTGAAAAAATAAACTCAAACCCAACAATTTTTTTAGCTAATGAATTCTTTGATGCCATACCAATCAAACAATTTTTTAAAAAAAAAGATAGTTGGTTTGAAAGATTTGTGGATTTGAGTGATCCAAATAAAGCTGAGTTTAAAGAAGAAAAAATTGAAATAGAAAAAATCGAAAAACATCTTAATTTCGAAATATCAAAAGATCAGAGCGTTATAGAATATTCGCCAGATACATTCAAATATTTAAGAACAATTTGTGACTTAATACAAAAAAATGATGGAGGAATGTTGGTTATTGATTATGGTTATGCAGATAGCAGAATGCATGAAACTCTTCAGGCAGTAAATAATCACAAATATTCTAACGTTTTAGAAAATATTGGAGACTCTGATATTACTTACAATATAAACTTTCATTCTTTTGAGAAATTTATAAATCAGTTTAAAAAAATTAATTCAATTTTTACAAATCAAAAAAAATTTTTAACAAGTATGGGTATTCTTCAAAGAGCAGAAATTATCAGTAAAAATATAGCATTTTCTAAAAAAGCAGATTTATTTTTTCGGGTAAGACGTTTAATTGATGAAAAGCAAATGGGTGAATTGTTCAAAGTCATGCTTGTAAAAAATAAGAAAAATAATTTTAGAACAGGTTTTCAAAATTGATAAAATCAAAAAAACTCTCGAAAATTAAAATAATTAAACATGGTTTTTTTAATAAAACTGGTGGAAAATCAAAAAAAATTTATAAAAGTTTAAACTGTGGTCCTGGTTCTAAAGATAATCCCTCTGATGTTAAAAAAAATTTACAAATAGTTAAAAAAAAAATAAAAAGCACCACTAAAAATATTTTTTTACTTCATCAAATACATAGTAATAAGTTTGTTTATGTTAATAAAAAAAATAAATTTAGATCAAAACCAAAAGCAGACGCAGTAATTACAAACCAAAAAAACATACCAATTGGTGTTTTAACGGCTGACTGTGTGCCGATTTTAATCTGTGATGAAAGAACAAAATTAGTTGCTGCAATTCATGCAGGGTGGAAAGGTGCATACAAAGGTATAATTAGCAAAGTAATCCAATTTATGATCAAAAAAGGATCTAATCCTAAAAATATTACTGCAGCAATCGGACCTGCTATCTCAGCTAAAAATTACGAAGTCAAGCAAGATTTTAAAAGGAAATTTATAAAAAAGAATAAAAAAAATAATAAATTTTTTAAAATCAAGTACAAAAAGCTTTATTTTGATTTACCCAAATATGTAAAATCATGTCTTTTAAAGTATAAAATAAAAAATATTGAGTCTTTAAATATTGATACATTTGATATTAATAATAATTTTTTTAGTGCAAGAAGAGCGTTAAAGTTAAATCATGATGATTATGGTAGAAATATTTCAATAATTATGCTTTATTAGGCATTTCTAATGAAATTATTATCCGGAAATAGCAACAAACCATTAAGCAAGAATATTGCTAAATATCTAAAATCTAAATTAGTAAACTCTAGTATTAGAAATTTTTCTGATGGGGAAATCTACGTGGAAATTAATGAAAATATTAGAGGAAATAGTATTTTTTTAATTCAATCTGTGTCTTCACCCGCTAATGACAATTTGATGGAACTTTTGCTGTGTATTGATGCACTAAAAAGATCTTCTGCAAAAAATATAACTGCAGTAATTCCATATTTTGGATATGCAAGACAAGATAGAAAAGTTGCACCAAGAACTTCAATATCAGCAAAACTTGTCTCGAATCTAATTACTAAAGCAGGAGCAGACAGAGTTGTTACTGTTGATTTACATGCAGGACAAATTCAAGGATTTTTTGATATTCCAGTGGATAACTTGTTTGCAACGCCAATATTTGCAAGACATGTGAAAAAAAAGATAAAAAGTAAAAATCTAATTTGTGTTGCACCAGATGTAGGTGGAACTGAACGAGCCAGAGCACTTGGAAAACTTTTAAATGTTGGTTTAGCTATTGTTGATAAGAGAAGACCAAAACCAGGTCAATCTCAAGTAATGAATATCATTGGAGATGTGAAAGGAAAAACTTGTATTCTTGTCGATGATATAATCGATTCTGGTGGAACAATAGTAAACGCAGCTAAAGCTCTTAAAGATAGAGGTGCCAAAGAAGTTTATGTTTACATAACTCACGGTGTACTTAGTGGAGAAGCTGTAAATAAAATTAAAAATTCCGTAATTAAAAATTTAGTAATAACTGACACAATTGATAATATGAACAGGGTTAAGGGTGCTAAAAACATTGAGGTTCTGTCAATTTCTAGCCTAATGGGTGAAGCAATTAAAAGAATATCTAATTCAACCTCAGTATCAGATTTATTTAAATAAATACCTTGAGTTATTAAGGAACTTAAGCTAAAAACCCTTGTTTTTATGAATTCATTAGACGCTAATATCAGAACTACAAAAACTAAAGGTGAGCTTAATTCACTTAGGGATAACGGTAATGTACCTGCGATAATTTATGGTGGTGAAGCTCAAAATGAAAAGATTTCTATATCTAAAAAGGTACTTAAATCACTAATTGAAAAAGAAAATTTTTTATCAAGTATCGTAACTTTAAACGTTGATGGCAAACCTCAAAAAGCTCTTCCAAGAGAAATAAAATATGACATTATTTCAGATGAACCAATTCATGTAGACTTTCTAAGAATAGTCCCAGGAATAAAAGTTAGAATTGAGGTTCCAGTTAAATTTTTAAATCATGAAAAATCTCCTGGTTTGAAAAGAGGTGGGGTTTTAAACATTGTAAGAAGAAAAGTTGAGCTAAAATGTCCAAGCGAAAAAATTCCTGAAAATCTTGTAATAGATCTTGATGGAGTTGATATTGGAGAAAGTTTTAAGATTTCTTCTATAAATCTCGACAGTGATGTTACTCCTACGATTCAAGGAAGAGATTTCGTAATTGCAACTCTAGCAGCTCCGACTGTCATGAAAGAACCTGAAAAACCTGCAGAAGCTGAGGCGGCTGAGGGTGAAGGTGCTGAAGGAGCAGAAGCGGCGGCAGCTGAAGGTGGAGATAAGCCAGCAGCTGAAGGTGATAAAAAAGAAGGTGAAGATAAAAAACCTGCTGAAGAAAAAAAATAAGTTAATTAAAATTGAATTTTATCCTCCAATATTAATATTTTATGCTTCTACTTGTAGGACTAGGCAATCCAACTCCAGACAGTGAAAACAATAGACACAATATTGGTTTCAAAATTATAGATGCAATAAATAAAAAATTTGGACTTTCAAAACAAAAACCAAAATTTAAAGGACTTCTTACAACTGGCAATGTAGGAGACCAAAAAATTTACGCTATTAAACCTTTAACATTTATGAATAATTCCGGGATTTGTATTAGAGAATTAATTGAATATTTCAAAATAGATGCTGAGGATGTTATTGTTTTTCATGATGATCTAGATGTAGAATTTGGGAAAATAAAAGCAAAATTTGGTGGATCTGATGCAGGACATAATGGTATTGCATCAATAGATAAATTTATCGGTAAAGATTATTCAAGAGTACGAATTGGAATTGGTAAACCAAAAGATAAAATGGAAGTAAGTGATTTTGTTCTTCAAAATTTTGACGAGGATGAAATACTTGGATTGGAAAAAATAACAAATAACATCACAGATTGTATTTCAATACTTATCGACAAAAAATTAGATTTATTCTCTAGCACTGTAAATAATAAATAATGAGTTTTAAATGTGGAATTGTTGGTTTGCCTAATGTGGGTAAATCTACACTCTTTAATGCTCTTACGAACTCTAGCAAAGCCCAAGCTGCAAATTTTCCATTTTGTACGATAGATCCCAATGTGGGGGTAGTCCCCGTTCCAGATGAAAGATTGAACAAATTATCAGAAGTTTCAAAATCAAAAAAAACAATAAATACAACTATTTCATTTGTGGATATAGCTGGTCTTGTAAAAGGTGCGTCTAAAGGCGAAGGATTAGGTAATAAATTTCTGTCACATATAAGAGAAGTTGATGCAGTTATTCATATGATTAGATGTTTTGACTCAGACGATATTCAAAATGTTAATCCTGACGTTAACCCTATAAGAGATCTTGAGATCATTGAAACTGAGATGATGCTAGCTGACCTAGAATCTATTCAAAAAAGACTTGAAAAAAATAATAAAAAAAATGTGGACGAAGACCAGCTTAAGATTTTAGAGATTGCATTAGACTGCATTAATAATGATAAAGATATATCAATATTAAATTCTCTATTTGATACAAAACAACTTAATCAAAGTGGTCTTTTATCAATAAAACCAAAGATCTTTGTTTGTAATGTAGATGAACAAAGCGTACAGGATGGAAATAAATATACTAAAGACTTCATCGAAAAATTTGGAAAAGATAACACCCTGATTGTTTCCGCAGACATAGAAAACCAAATAAATGAATTAGCAGAAGATGAAAAAAAAAATTACATGGATATGATTGGTTTAAAAGATACAGGTTTAAGTATGTTAATTCAAAAAGGGTATAAAATATTAGAACTTGATACATATTTTACCTCTGGACCTGAAGAAACAAGAGCGTGGACAATACAAAAAAATTGTACTGCTCCTAAAGCTGCAGGAGAAATTCATACAGATTTTGAAAAAGGTTTCATTAGAGCTGAAACTATATCTTATGAGGATTTTGTAGCCAATGATGGATGGGTAAATTCTAAGGCTAACGGAAAAATGAGATTAGAGGGTAAAGACTATATTGTTAAAGATGGAGATATATTAAACTTCAGATTCAACACGTGACCAGATTCTTTTCATACTAAAATAAACTAAAACAGTTAAAATAATTAAATAAACAATGGCTTTAAATCCCATCTGATGTCGAGATTCTAAATGAGGTTCAGCTGACCACATTAAGAAGGTCGTTACATCTTTTGACATCTGTTCTACTGTTGCATTTGTTCCGTCACCATACTCTACTAATCCATCTGATAATGGAGCAGCCATTCTAATTTTATTACCATACATATATTTATTGTAGTAAACTCCGTCATCTAAAGATACGTTGCTAGGAGCTTCTTCATATCCTTGTAATAAGGAATAGATATAATCAACTCCACCTCCTCTAGCTTTAACCAAAACAGACATGTCTGGAGGGTATGCACCACCATTTGCCGCTTGGGCAGCTTTTACATTGTCATATGGCATTACAAATTTATCAGATAACTTACCTGGTCTTGTAAACATTTCACCATCTGAATTTGGACCATCAGTTACTTCAAATGAAGCTGCTATAGCTTTAGCTTGAGCTTCAGAGAATTCTGGCCCTCCTGGCTCTGCTAAATTTCTATAACTTAAATACTTCATCGAATGGCATGAGGCACATACTTCAGTATAAACTTGATAACCTCTTTGAAGAGAAGCTCTATCAAATTTTCCAAATAGACCCTTAAAACTCCAGTCAGTTTTTAGATATTCTACTTTTTCAGCAGCAGAAGAATATGAATTTGAATTAATAATTAAGATTATTATAGAAAATAATTTAAATAAATTTTTCACCTTATTCTATTTTACTCTCTTTATTTCTGGCGGCAGCTAGATTTGGTAAACCACCTAGAACAGGTTCGGTAATACTTAGAGGCACTGGTAAAGTTTTTTCTTTAAAGCCTAGAACAGGAAGAATAACTAAAAAATGCAAAAAGTAATACGCTGTTGCAACTCGTGCTATCAACAAGTAAAGTCCCTCAGCTGGCATCGCTCCCACATAACCAAGTATCAAAACATCAGCAACTAGTATCCAATAAAATTGTTTATATAAAGGTCTGAATACCGCAGATCTTATTTTAGACGTATCTAACCAAGGTAAAACCGCTAAGATTAATATTGCAGATAACATAGCCACAACTCCTAGCAATTTATCAGGAACTGATCTTAATATTGCATAAAAAGGTAAGAGATACCATTCAGGAACAATGTGTGCAGGTGTTACCATTGGGTTTGCCTCGATATAATTATCTGCGTGACCTAAAATATTTGGTGCGTAGAATACAAAGAAAGCAAACACAATCATGAACATTAATAAAGCAAAACCATCTTTAATTACTATGTAAGGATGGAAAGGTACAGTATCTTTAGAAGGTTTTTTTATATCTATTCCAACTGGGTTGTTGTTACCAGGAACATGTAAAGCCCATATATGTAAAACAACTAATCCTAAAATTAAAAATGGAATTAAATAATGCAAAGTAAAAAATCTAGTTAACGTAGGGTTGTCGACTGAATAACCTCCCCACAACCAAGTGACAATACCCTCTCCAACTAATGGAATAGCACTAAATAAATTTGTGATTACAGTTGCTCCCCAAAAGCTCATTTGTCCCCAAGGCAATACATAGCCCATAAATGCAGCCGCCATCATTAGCAAATAAATAATTATTCCAATTATCCAAATTATTTCTCTTGGTGCTTTGTAAGAACCATAAAATAATGACCTGAAGATATGAATGTAGACTGCTAAAAAAAACATAGATGCACCATTTGCATGAATGTATCTAATTAACCAACCATAGTTAACATCACGCATGATGTGCTCAACACTTTCAAAAGCCATATCTGCGTGAGCAATGTAATGCATTGCAAGAGTTAATCCGGTAACAATTTGAGTGATTAAGCAAAAAGTTAAAATTCCACCAAATGTCCACCAATAATTTAAATTTTTAGGAGTCGGATAATCTGTTAAATGATTTGCAAGAGTTAATAGTGGCAATCGATCATTAAACCATTGTCCTACCTTCGATTTTGGTCTGTAATCATGGTCACTCATTTTTCTTTATCCAATTTTAATTGTGTTTGCATCAACGAATTCATATTTAGGCACTTCCATATTCCAAGGTGCTGGTCCTTTTCTAATTCTTCCAGAAGTATCATAATGAGAACCATGACATGGACAGAACCATCCATTATAATCACCTTTATCATTTAGAGGTACACATCCTAAGTGGGTACATACACCTAACATAACAAGCCACTCGGGATTTTTTGCTCTATCTTCATCTTTTTCAGGATGAATTAAATCCTCCATCTTAACTTTTCTTGCCTCATCAATTTCTTCTTGGGTTCTTCTTCTTATAAATACTGGCTTCCCTCTCCATAAAACAGTCAATGTATTTCCTGGTGTTAATGAACTTACATCAACCTCTGTACTAGCTAATGCTTTAACAGAAGCGTCTGGATTCATTTGATCTATCATTGGCCACACTACTGCGGCTGCGCCAACAGCTCCTAAAGCTGTTGTAGCTGTAAATAAAAAATCTCTTCTTTTTGTTTTTTTTTCAGACACTTTTAGTAGCTTTTATTATTATCTCTTTTTGATTTAAAATAGTTAATATACGAATTCATATAATATAAAATAATTATTTTACTACTGAAAGAATGACACAGAATTCAACAATTTTAGCACCCAAAATAGCTTTGTATGAGCCTGATATACCTCAGAATACCGCTGCAATCATAAGAACCTGTGCTTGTTTGGGTGCTAAACTAGAAATAATTGAACCATGTGGCTTTCTATTATCAGATAAACGATTTAAAAGAGTGGTTATGGACTATATGGACTATAGTCAAATAGAATTTTATCAAAGTTCTGAAAAATTTTTTGAGGCAAAGAAGAAACAAAGAATCGTATTGATGACAACTAAGGGTTCAATAAATTATACTAAATTTAAATTTAAGCCTGATGATACTATTTTGTTTGGAAGAGAAAGTGCTGGAGTACCCAAAGAGGTTCATAAAATTATTAAAAATCGTTTAAAAATACCAATGAATAGCCAAGTAAGATCTCTTAATATTGCATCATCTGTTGCCATTGTTTTGGCAGAAAGTTTGCGTCAAATAGAATTAATATAAAATGGATATTTCAATCAAAAAAGACTTAGCGAGTAATTGGTTTAAGCTATTACAAAATGCAATATGCGACAACATTTTAAAAATTGAAAAAAATAAAGTAAATTTTGAATCAACTTCTTGGAAAAGAAGCAATAAAAAAGATGAGGGTGGTGGTGAATATAGAATTCTTAAAAATGGAAAAATTTTTGAAAAAGTAGGAGTAAATTTTTCAAAAGTTTATGGAACATTTCCTAAGCAATTTCAAAAGAATATACCAGGCGCAAGTAAAGATCCTAGATTTTGGGCATCGGGAATATCAATAGTTATGCACATGCAAAATCCCCATATTCCTGCAATGCATTTTAATACCAGATTTATTTGTACAACAAAGAATTGGTTTGGTGGTGGAATGGATGTAACCCCAGCAATAAAAGATGAAAAAGAGAGGAAAAACTTTCATAAAATATTAAAAGCAATGTGCGATAGACATAATAAGAATTATTATAAAAAATATAAAAAGTGGTGTGATGAATATTTTTATCTACCTCACAGAAAAGAGGCAAGAGGTATAGGTGGAATATTTTTTGATTATAAAAATGATAATTTTGAAAATGACTTTAAATTTGTCAGAGATGTTGGTGTTACATTTCAAATGCTATTTAATGAAATAATTAAAAAAAAAGTAAAAAGAAAATGGACTTTAAAAGATAAAGAGTTTCAGTATATTAAAAGAGGTCGATACGCAGAATTTAATTTGCTCTATGATAGAGGAACAAAATTTGGCCTACAAACAGGTGGTAATGTTGAAGGAATTTTGATGTCATTACCTCCAATTGCAAAATGGAAATAAAAAAATGGATAAAGAGCCAATAACATTAAACGGATTAAATAAACTAAAAGAAGAATTAGTTTTTTTAAAAGAAAAAAAAAGACCTGAAATAGTAGCTGCAATTGCTGAAGCAAGATCCCATGGAGACCTTAAAGAAAATGCAGAATATCATGCAGCCAAAGAAGAACAATCTCATAATGAAGGAAGAATAACAGAAATTAACGACATTATTGCAAGAGCAAATGTTATTGACGTTACAAATCTAAACAATGAGGGAAAAGTAATTTTTGGATCTACAGTTTATTTAGAAGATTTAGATACTGGTGAAAAAATTAATTATAAAATTGTTGGAAGAGATGAGGCAGATTTAAAACAAAAACTAATTTTCTTTCAATCACCAATTGGCAAAGGTTTGATTGGAAAAAATAAAAGTGATTTAGTTGAAATTAATACACCCTCTGGTGTAAAAAATTTTGAAATTAAAGACGTTAAATATATTTAACTTTTAACTATTTGTTGTAACTGTTTATCTGAAATTTGAAATCCGTTTTGAACCCAAGTTTCTTCAATTTTTTTTAATTTATTACCTAAAGTTTTACCCTCAGGAATTTGAAATTTAGACATTAGTAGATCAGCCCCTATTGGCAAAGTTGGAATTACCTTCTCTTTATAAGTATCTAATAGTTTAATTAGTTTTTTCTCTACTTTGTTTGAGATAAATATTTTAAAATTAATTATATCTATTACAGCCTGTCGCCCATTAAAATAAAAAAATTTATTCAAGTTTTTCTCTGTAAAGTTGTTTAAAGTTACTTTTTCTCTATAATAAAGATCTATCAATTTTAATCTTTTCCTATCTTTGTTAGATATTTTGAATTTATAGAGAAAATAATCGGCATTATCAGTCCCATCAATCACTAAAAGCGCAATTAAGAATATAAAGTCAATTTTTAAAAGATTCTCTGCAACATAAGAATTGTGTATTTTAAAATTTTTAATATTCTTTAATTGAGGGAAAATTATTTCTAAGAGTTCTAAACTTTCTTTATCTTTAAAGAGTTTTAAAAATCCATTTGAACTAGTTATTTTTTTTAGTTCATCGATTAATCTTTCAGATGATATATTTGAAATTCCATCAATATTTTTTTTTATATTTTTTATTATTTCTGGCTGGTGCTTATGATTTGAGTAATTTAAATAAAATCTTAAATATCTCAAAATACGTAAATAATCCTCTTGAATTCTTTTTTCCGCATTGCCAATAAAATTAATATAACCCTCCTCCAAATCTTTTTTACCGTTAAATGGATCAAATAAATTACCATCGCCATCTGCATAAATTGAATTGATAGTAAAATCCCTTCTAGAGGCATCTTCCTTCCAATCTAAAGAGAATTCTACCTCAGCATGCCTTCCATCAGTTGAGACGTCTTTCCTTAAAGAAGTAATTTCATATTTATATTCATCAATTATTGCGGTTATAGTTCCGTGCTCAATTCCTGTTTCGTAATAATTTATTTGTTTGTTTTTAAGAGCCTCACAAACTTCCAGGGGAGTTAAATTTGTTGCTAGGTCAATATCATCAACATTTTCTTTTTTTATCACTTTTCTTACACACCCACCCACATATCTGATTTCACTTTTCTCTGAAAAATTATTAATTGCTTCAAAAATTTTATTTGCTGGTGTTGTTAAAGTAATTTGTTTTAAATTTTGACTGATATAATCAAGATTTTTTGATCGGGAAAAAAATTTATCTAAAAAATTTTTCATAAATGGCTGGGGCGCTAGGATTCGAACCTAGGATGCAGGTACCAAAAACCCGTGCCTTACCGCTTGGCTACGCCCCAATACTAGCTTCCTATAACATAAAAATATAAAATTCATATAGTTTTTGCTGTAACACACCAATAATTTTTATATTTTCTTTTAAATTTAGCTTTTGCCAATTTACAACTCTTTAATGAATTATAATAGGCAACAATTGTTGATCCTGAACCAGTCATTCTTACAAATAATGGATTATTTATACTTTCTAAGAACAACTTTATTTTTTTAAGTTTTGGATATTTTTTGAGTGCTATTGTTTCAAGGGCATTTTGTTGATCAATCAAATATTTTGCTTCAAACATGTTTTTTTTAGGTTTGTTATATTTTGGTTTTGTATAGTTTCGAACAGAAGAGTATATTTTTTTAGTTGAGCACCCAAAATCAGGCTTTACTAAAGTAGAGTAATATTTAGGAGCATCGTAAATCTTATTAATTCTACCAACTGATGACAATACACAGCTGGATGAAATGGTCCCCAGAATAACATCGGAACCAACCAAGTCACAGATACTTCGAGTTTTTTGATGATTAGGATTAATAATTTTTTTTTTAACCAGATAATTAAACACACTAGCTGCGTTCATCGATCCCCCACCCAACCCAGCTTCTTGAGGGATTAATTTTTTAATTTTAACTTTGAATTTTTTATTTTTTAATAAATTTTCTTTATCTAGTATTTGAAATAATCTTTGAACAGTATTTTTTTTTCCAATATTTTTAGAAAACTTTCCATAAAAAGAAATGTGGTGTTTTTTTCCATTATGTTGATTTATCGAAATAACATCATGTAAATCTATGAAACCAATTATACTTTCAATTTTATGTAAAACCTTTTTTTTTCCAGTGATATTTAGTGCTAAATTTAACTTTGCATTAGATTTAATTTTATTAATTTTCATTTAGGAATTTTTAAGACCCTCAATTACTTTAATATTGATTTTTTTTATCATATCATCTTCGGTGTCATCAAAAGTTAATACGTTGTTCCAAAAATATCTTGCTTGAATTTTTCGATTTAATTTCCATAAAATGTCTCCATAATGATCATTAACGATTGGGTCATCTGGCATTAATTCTACTGCTCTTTTTAAATACTTTTCTGCTTCTACATAATCCTCTATTAAAAAATAAGCCCATCCAATTGAATCAATAATATATGGATCGTTGCTTTTTAAATCATATGCTGTTTTCAACATATCCATTGCTTCATTAATTTTATAATCACGCTCTAGCCAAGAGTAAGCAAGGTAATTCAAAATATATGCATCACCAGGATCAATTTTAAGCGCATGTAATAAATCTTCATCTGACTTTTCATAATTGCCCATTCTTTCATAGCTACCACCTCTACGATACAATACATCTGATTTAATAAGTGAATTGTCATCCAGTGTTAAAATAATTTCTGTATAACGATCTATTGCCTTTTCATAATTTTTAGAATTCTTATAAAAATTAGCTAAATCAAAAATCATTTTTATATTTGGATTTTCAATTTTATTAAATTTTGAATCTATATATTTAATCCCATTTTCATAATCTTGCTGTTGAATTATTATTTGAGCTTCTTTTTTTAATCTAAACCAATAATAAAATTCATCTTCTTTTTTAAATTTTTTTAAGATCCTTTGTACTTTATCAAATTCATCATTAAGATAAAAATTTTCTGCAACCAATGACAAATTAAATTCAAACTTGGGATTTAAATAGTTTGACAAATTTAAGTAAAAATTTGATTTCTCAAAATTATCCTGAGAAGAATAAAGATTAGAGATTAAAAATAAAAACTCACTTACAAGATCATTATGATCTTTGCATGAAAAAATTTTTCCAAAATCATCGAATTTTTCTTTATCTACCCAACTTTTACTTTGTGAAAGTAAAAGTGTTGAATTTATATAATCAATTTGTTCAACAAATAATCTTGCTTCATTTAATTTATTGTTATCAATTAAATGATTAAGATAAAAGAAAATGTATCTTGAATAGTCGACTTGTTGATTATTTATTAAATTAAGAAAAAATGACGAAGTTCTTTTGTCCTCAATATAACATCTTTGGAATGTCTCAGCTATAAGAGATAAGTTGCCAAAATTTTTTTTGTTATCTAATATTTTTTTATTTTTAAATGTATAAATGTACTGTTTTAGAGTTTCAAATATAACTAGGTTTATCCTATCTTCATCTTGAAATTTCAAACTTTGTGTTAAATATTCGTCAGCTTTTTTAAAGTTATTTTTTTTTAAACTGTCAATTATTAAAATTATATACGCATCATAAAAATCTGAGTTAGATTTGTTAGCATTGTAATTTAATACATTAATTGCTTGAGATACTTTGTTATCTAAAACTAAAGAGTTAACATATCTTTTTAAATAACTATCATGTTTGTTAATTAATACTTTGGTTAAGTTAAAAAATTTTAAAGCTTCAGAATTATCTCGATTTTCAAATGCAACAATTCCAGAAAAATAATTTGATAAATCTCTTGAGTTGAAATCATTAAAAGTAGCACTTTTAGAATACAAAGGTGTCTGATAAGATATGAATATTAATAGTACTAATTTTAGAAATTTTTGGAACATGTGAACATACTATGACTAAAAAAATGATAAATCAAAATACCAAATTAAACCAAGAACTAATTAATACTATTGAGCCAAAATTTATATTCGCTAATAAGCCAATAAATAGATTTAATATTTTAGAAACGAACAATGACACCCTGCAAATTAATAAGGAAGAATTACTAAAAAATTTAAAATATCAAATAAATTCAATTGAAAATTGTAAATTGAAAGAAAATTCAAACAAAATCATTTTAGGTGAGGGAAATATAAATAGCCCTTTAATGTTAATTGGAGAGTCTCCAGGGGCTGAAGAAGAAAAATTGGGTGTCCCATTTAGAGGTGAAGTTGGCGAACTTCTTAACAAAATGCTTTTAGCCATCAATATAAAGAGACAAAATATTTACACTACTTATGCAATCAATTTTAGACCACCTGATGACAGAAAACCAACCTCAACTGAAATTAAAAGATACTCAGTATTTTTGAAGAGTCATATATCAATTATAAACCCAAAGATCATTGTTTTAATGGGTAGTTCAGCAATGGAAGCTGTAACAGGAATAAGTGAAAAAATAACCACTGAAAGAGGACATTGGAAGGAAGTAATTTTAAAAAACAAAACATTCCCTTTAATGATAACTTTTAATCCATCTTATTTAATTCGTTTTCCAGAAAACAAAAAACACTCATGGGAAGATTTAAAGAAAATTAGAGACAAAATCAAAGATCTTAAGTTAAAAATTTGATGAAGATAATTGCTGGGGTTGATGAGGTTGGTAGAGGAAGTTTAATTGGGCCTGTTTATGCTTCAGCAGTAATTTTAAAAAAATCAATTAATCAAAATTTATTAAAAGATTCAAAATCATTAAGTAAAAAAGAGAGAGAATATCTATGTACATATATAAAAAAAAATTCTACTTGGTCCATAGGCAAAGCTTCTGTCAAAGAAATAGAAAAGCTCAATATACTTCAAGCAAGTTTGCTAGCTATGAAAAGAGCCATCAAAAAACTTAAGAGAAAACCAACACACGTTCTGATAGATGGAAACAAAACTCCAGAGTTAGAAAATTATAATTTAAAATCAGTTATTAAAGGAGATAAAAAAATCCCCTCTATTTCGGCAGCTTCTATAATTGCAAAAGTATCAAGAGATAAATTTATAACCACCTTATCAAAAAAAAATAAAGGCTATGATTGGGATAAAAACTTTGGGTACGGAACAAAACAGCACTTAAAAGCTTTGAAAAAATTAGGTATTACTAAACATCATAGAAAAACTTTTTCACCTATATCTAAAATAAATTAACACTACATCTAGTTACCTTGTAATTTAGAAACACTAATCGAATCCAAATTTTTCAATCTCAGGTTGACCGAAGAATCCATTTGGAGTCTAATTAATATTTACAAATGAAAACTGATTTCAAAAATAAAATAATTAATGGAGATAGTCTCGAAGAATTAAAAAAAATTCCACGTGAAACTTTTGATTTAATTTTTGCTGATCCTCCTTACAACTTACAATTAAAAAGTGAATTAACTAGACCCGATAGATCAAAGGTTAGTGCGGTAAATGATAAGTGGGATCAATTTGAAAATTTTAAAAAATATGATGATTTCACCTATAAATGGCTTAGTGAATGTAAAAGAATTTTAAAAAAAGATGGAGCTATTTGGGTTATAGGAAGCTACCATAATATTTTTAGAGTAGGCACAGCAATACAAAATCTAGGTTTCTGGATTTTAAATGATGTTATTTGGAATAAAAATAATCCAATGCCAAACTTTAGAGGTACACGATTTACTAACGCTCATGAAACTTTAATATGGGCTTCTAAAAGTGAAAAATCAAAATACACATTTAATTATCAATCTTTAAAATGTTTGAATGATGATCTTCAAATGAGATCTAATTGGGATCTTCCAATATGCAACGGCTCTGAAAGACTTAAAAAGGATGGAAAAAAAATTCACTCAACACAAAAACCGGAAGCACTATTACATAGAATTTTACTAGCTACATCAAATAAAAATGACCTGATACTTGATCCTTTTTTAGGATCAGGAACAACAGCTACAGTAGCAAAAAAACTAGGGAGAAATTATTTCGGAATAGAAAGAGAAAAAAATTATTTTAAAGCTGCTGAGCAACGTATAAAAACTACAAAGCCTATTGAAGACGATTTATTAGATACGCTAAAAAATAATAGATCAAAACCAAGAATTCCTTTTGGTTCATTAGTCGAGCTTGGAATAATTAAACCTGGAACTAATATTTTTGATAATAAGAAAAAAATAACAGCCAGAATTATGGCTGATGGCAGTATAAAACATAATCAAGCAGAGGGTTCTATACACAAAGTTGCGGCTACTATTTTAGGAGCTGAAAGTTGCAACGGATGGACTTTTTGGCACTGTGATATAAATGGACGAACTTATCCTATAGATTATCTAAGACAAAGATTAATTTCTAAAAATTAACTTTTATAAATTTTACCCAAATAACTTTCTAAAAATTTTTTATTTTTAGTTAAAAGTTTTAAAAAAATATTTCTAAATATGATCATAATTGGATTTGATAAATGGAAGGCAAATTGATTGAAATTAGATCTACTGTTAATCATTTTCACTCTCTTTAACCTGATATCATAAAAATTATTATTATTTATTAAACATTTATATAATTCATTAGCTCCCTCAATTGATTGAGAAGCTCCCTGCGCAAATGAAGGTGAAAAAGCAAAAAATGCATCTCCTATAAGGAATATATTTTTTGGAGGATTGTATAAATTTTTACTTACAAATATTGGAAATAATTTAATATTTTGAAGACTTTCCAAAAAACTTTGGGAGATTTTTTGAGATAATATAAATTTAATATTTTTTATAAAAGGTCTTTCGTTAAAAAGATTATAGTTTTTTTGCTCATTTGAATTTAATTTATGTTTTAAAATGCCAATAAAATTTAATTTTTTATCATTATTAATTGGATAAACAACATAATGAAAATTCGGTCCTAAAAACAAAGAAATATTTTCTTCATTTATATTTTGAAAATTTTCTCTCGATATAGTGCCTCTAATAGCAATCGTATCATTGTAAATTGGTTTTGATTTATAGTTTGAAATTAATAACTTCCCTTTAGAAAAAACACCGTCTGAGATAATTAAGTAATCACAAGTTATAATATTTTTATCAAATATTAATTTTATTGAATCTTTATCGTAAACAATCTGTTCAATACTATGGTTATATTTAATTATATCTTCGTTTATTTGTTTTTTTAAAAATTGAAGCAATTTTGATCTTTTCAATGTTGTGTATTTACAATCTTCAGAATTAAATTTTGAAATGTCTAAGTCACAAATTTTTTTTGAATTTTTAATTTCATAAAAATCAATTTTTTTTGGATTAAATTTTTCTTCATCAGTGAAATGAGTGAAGCCTATTTTATTTAAAAGCTTTACACTATTTACCGACAACTGAATTCCATAGCCTTCTTCCATTTCTATTGAATTCCTTTTTTCATAAATCGTAACCTGATAATCCTTATGATCTTTGAATAAATTTGCAATATACAAACCAGAAATTCCAGCACCAATTATTGCAATTTTTTTCATTTATGACTTTCTAGAAATTTAACTATCTTTTTTGTAAATGTTGGCAGTGTATAATTTTGAAGCTTTGTTGGATCAATCCAATAATTATTTTTATTTAAATTATATTTATTTTTAAATTCAATTTTAATATTCATACTCATATTAGACATTTTAAAATTCAAATCTTTATCAAAATTTTTAGAATTATTTACTTCCTCCATCGGGAAGATATTAAAATTTTTCAAAAAATTAAATTTGTTATTTTTGATTAATAAATAATGATTATTTTTTTTATAAACATTTAGCTTATAAAAAGTTTCCTTATCTTTTTTTTTAAATTTTACTAAATCAAAATTTTTATTTTTAAATGATTTGCATTTTTTTACTAATGGACAGTTCTTACAATTAGGACTAATAGGTTTACAAATTAGTGCCCCTAATTCCATTAATGCTTGAGCATAATCACTAGACCTTTTGATAGATGTTCCAAAAATTTTTTTCTTCTCGTGTAAATTTTCTTTTTTTATTTGATCTTGTTTTTTTAAAAATAAGTATCTCTTTAGTACTCTTTCAATATTACCATCTAGAGGAATTATTGGTTCATTGAATGCAATTGCAGAAATTGCACTTGCTGTATAATCTCCAATTCCTGGAAGAGACTTTAAATCTACAAAATTTCTAGGTATTTTTTTATTAAAGTTTTTAACAATTATTTGAGCTGTTTTTTTTAAATTTCTTACTCTTGAATAGTATCCAAGACCCTCCCAAAGTTTAATTAATTTTTTATCATCATATTTAGATAATTTTTCTATTGTGGGAATATTTTTTATAAATTTGTTAAAGTAAGGTATTACCGTTGCAACCTGGGTTTGCTGCAACATAAATTCACTTATTAAAGTGTAGTATTGCTTTTTTGTTTGAGAAACATTCTTTCTCCAAGGTAAAGATCTTTTATTTAAATCATACCAATTAAGAATTTTTTTTGTTATTATTGGATCTTTCATATGCAATCTAAAAATAATACTAAGCAGAGAAACGCTAGCATTCAAGGATTAAGATCTTTCAAAGACACTTTGCCAAAAAATGTCAAAAAAATAATAAATAAAAAAGGTCATGTATATTCAGAAACGCTGAGTAATTGGAAATATTTGGTTGGAAGCGAATTATTTAAAATCTGCTATCCAAAAACATTTAAAAATTCAAATAAATTTGGTGTTAGTACCTTAGTGGTTATGGTCAAGCGAGGACATGAAGTTGACGTAGAATATTCTAAAAAAGATATTTTAGATAAAATGAATAATTTTTTTGGATATTCTGTTGTTGAAAAGCTTAAATTCATAAGTTTTGATGATGAACATGAAATGACGGGCTCAGGTGAAACAAAAGTTAAAAATGTGGCAATTAGTAAATATCAAGATAAGATTAAAGGTGTTAAAAACGAAAAAATTAAAAAATCATTAACAGAGTTAACCAGGGTTTATAGAGAGAAATGAAAAAAATTATATTCTTAATATTAATATTTTTTTCTACAGTCTTAAATGTACAGGCTGAGGAAATTAAAAGGATAACTGTCGGTAACAAAGATGCAAAAATAACTATTATAGCTTTTGAATCATTAACTTGTAGTCATTGTGCTAATTTTCATAAAAATGTTTATCCTCAATTAAAGGAAGAGTATCTTGATACTGGACTCGCTAAAATAGAATTTAGACATTTTCCATTAGACATAGCGGCCTTTAATGCATCTAAAGTTTCTCAGTGTAAGAATGATGGAAGGTCGGATATCCTTGAAAGTTTATATGCTAATCAACAAAAATGGGTAAAGGGAAGTTCGATACAGGAGGCAAATAAGAATTTACAAAAATTTTTAAAAGGTGAAGGATTTAGTATTAATTTTGATACTTGTATAAATAATAAGGAAATTGAAGATTTTGTATTAAACGATCGAATCGATGGAGCAAAGAACTTCAAAGTAAACGCAACTCCTACGATAATTATTAACGACGAAAAATTCGAAAAAACTTTAAATTATAAAAATTTGAAAAAAGCATTAGAAAAACTGATATAAGTTAGTGCATGGAGTTTAAGAAAATCCAATTAAACGGATTTAAATCTTTTGCTGAAAAAACCAACTTCTTAATTGAGGATGGTCTTACAGGTATAGTGGGTCCTAACGGCTGTGGGAAATCTAACATTGTAGAATCTTTAAGATGGGTAATGGGTGAGACGTCTGCAAAAAGTATGCGTGGATCTGGTATGGAGGATGTTATATTTTCAGGAACATCCAATAAAGCATCAAAAAATATTGCAGAAGTATCAATCGAAGTTGAAAACAAAGATAAAGAAGGCCCTATCCAATACCGTGAATTAGAGCAAATACAAGTTAGAAGAAAAATAGAAAAAGATAGAGGATCTAAATTTTACATTAATGATAAAGAAGTAAGAGCAAAAGATGCACAAATGTTTTTTGCAGATCTTTCGACTGGTGCACACTCTCCATCTATGATTAGCCAAGGAAGAATAGGTGCATTAGTAACTGCGAAACCAACAGATAGGAGGGCTATTTTAGAAGAAGCTGCAGGAATATCTGGTTTACACGTTAGAAGACATGAGGCTGAATTAAGATTAGGTGCGGCTGAGAATAATTTAAAAAGAGCAGATGAATTAAGAAGACAGCAAGAAAAACAATTAGCAAATCTTCAAAAACAAGCTGAAGAGGCAACAAAATACAAACTAATTTCAGATCAAATTAAAAAAATTGAAGCAGGTTTATATTATTTAAAATTACTAGAAATAGATAAAGAAATTAGAATAGAAAATGAAATAAATACTGAGGCAGAAGGAGAAGTGGAAGGATTTAATAACAAAATATCTGAATTAGAAAATTCAATTAAAACTTTTACAGATAAAGTAAATCCATTGAGAGAGAAAAATATAGAAAATTTATCTAGGATACAAAGACTTAATCTAGAACTTCAAAGTTTAGATGAGGAAAATACTAGAATTCAAGATGAGATAGAAAGCATCAAAAAATCAATTCAAACACTTGATGATGATATCACAAGAGAAAAAGGGATTATTATAGACGCTAACTCAAATGAAAAAAGATTGAAGGAAGAAAAAACTGAATTAATTGAGACAGACTCGAAATATTTTGAAACAGAAAAATTATCTAATGAAGAGTTAGAAAGTGCAAAAAATAAACTAAAAGAAGAACAAAAAGCTGTTGATGAAGTTGTAAATAATTTAGCTGAAGAAACTGTAAATATAAGTGTTGGTCCAATAAAAAATATAAAAAATACAATATCAAGGGTAAAAGAATTAATAGACAGTAACGAAATAAATCAAGCAGTAACACTTCTAGATAGATGTAATATGGAGTTAGATAGTTTTTTAAATGATTTAAAAAATGAGAGATCTAGAAGTGAATTATTAGGAGTTGGTGAAAAATCAAAAAATATAAAATTACTTCAAGAAAAATATGCTGATGCATATAGTAAAAATCAATCAATTAAAAATGAGTCTCTAAAAAGAAATGAGAGAATTAAAACCATTGAAACAGAAATTGAAAGTTGGAAAAATTTACTAACTAACTCAGAAAAAATGGTTAATGAACTAACACAAAGAAAAGAAAAATTATCAAAACAATTAAGTGATTTAGAAAACCAACCTAGAATACAGGCTGAAAGAAAAGGTCAAATTTCAGAAAATTTAAGAATTTCAGATAAAGAAAAAATTGATAATGAAGCGATAATAGATGAAACAGACCAAAAAATTGAAATGTTAAGAACACAATTAAATGAAATTCAAGAACAATCGATTCAAATCAGAGAGAGAAAAGCAAGCTCAGGAGCTACAATTGAAGGCCTGCAAAAAAGAAAAAGTGATCTCCTTGATAGAATTAGTTCTGAGTTAAATTTGAATGAAGATAATATTTTGGAAAATTCAAATTTAAACGGAGTAGAAGAGCTTCCAAACCCAGTTGATCAAGAAGATGCTTTAGACAAGAAAAAACAAGAAAGAGAAAAATTAGGATCTGTAAATTTAAAAGCAGATGAAGAAACAAGTAAATATGAAGAAGAGATAAAAAAAATGGAACAAGATCGTACCGACCTTGTTACTGCTATCGTGAAACTGAAAGATAGTATCAACGAACTTAATCAAAAAGGGAGAGAAAGATTAATTGAAGCTTTTGAAAAAGTTAATAGAAAATTTAATGAAGTTTATACAAAACTTTTCAATGGTGGAAATGCCAAACTAGAATTGGTGGACTCTGATGATCCACTTGAAGCGGGTTTAGAAATGTTGGTTAGTCCTCCAGGAAAAAGACTTCAATCTATAACTTTGTTATCTGGAGGTGAGCAAGCGTTGACTGCCCTCTCATTAATCTTTGCAGTATTTTTAACAAACCCTTCACCTATATGTGTATTGGATGAGGTTGATGCACCGCTTGATGATGCTAACGTAACAAGATTTTGTAGTTTACTTGAAGAACTAATTAAAATCACCAACACCAAATTCATAATTGTAACTCATCATGCATTAACTATGTCAAAAATGAATAGACTATATGGGGTAACTATGCCTCAAAAAGGAATTAGTCAGCTTGTGGCTGTTGATTTACAAAAAGCAGAGAGTATGGTTGCTTAAACTATATAAATGCCAAAAGACCCTTTCAAAACTCGCTTAGAGATTGCAAAAAGCAAGATTTCAAAGAAAAATCTCTACAATAAGAAGAATGACCCATCACCAATAGGAACTGCATTCAAATTGAGCACAGAACTTGTTTCTGCAGTGGCTGTGGGGACAATTATTGGGTTTATTTTTGACAAGACCTTTGGTACTAAACCCTGGTTTATATTAATATTTTTTTTTGTTGGTGTAGTTGCTGGAATAACCAATGTGATTAGATCTGCAAAAAAAATGCAAAAATAAATAAGTATTATGGCAGCAAATCCTATGTCTCAATTCGACGTTTATAGAATTGGACCTGAAATTAAAGTTGGAGCATTTGACATATCATTTACGAATGCAAGTTTGTTTATGATTTTAAGTACTGTATCTATTTTGTTAGTCTTTAATTTAGGATCAAAAAAAAATTCAATACTACCAAACAAAATTCAATTATTAGCAGAACTTAGCTATACCTTTGTATCTAAAATGATTAGCGATACAGCTGGATCAAAAGCTAAACCATATTTCGCATTTATATTTTCTCTATTCATGTTTGTTTTATTTTGTAACATGTTTGGAATGATACCTTATACTTTTACTGTAACCAGTCATATCATTGTAACATTTGTGCTCGCAGCATTTATATTTATTGGAGTGACTGTAATTGGGTTTATTAAACATGGATTTGGGTATTTAAAATTATTTGTTCCAAGTGGAGTGCCTGCAGTATTACTCCCTTTAATTGTTGTTATAGAAATTATTTCTTATTTAAGTAGACCTATAAGTTTATCAGTTAGATTATTTGCGAATATGATGGCTGGTCATACAATGATGAAAGTTTTCGGAGGCTTTGTAATTAGCCTTGGAATAGTTGGTGGGTGGCTTCCACTAAGTTTTTCGGTTGCGTTAACTGGTTTGGAGATCTTAGTTGCTTTTCTTCAAGCTTATGTTTTTGCAATTTTAACCTGCATCTATTTAAATGATGCATTAAATTTACACCATTAATAACAGAGGAGGATATAATGGAATTAGAAGCAGCAAAAATGATCGGAGCAGGTTTAGCAGCAATTGCTTTAGCTGGAGCCGGTGTTGGTATTGGAATAATTTTTGGAAATTATTTGTCTGGTGCAATGAGAAATCCATCGGCAGCACAAAAACAATTTCCTAACTTACTTTTAGGTTTTGCACTTGCAGAAGCTACAGGATTATTCGGATTGGTAGTTGCGTTAATCATTCTCTTTGCATTTTAAATTGATGGTTAAAAAAATATATTTTCAGTCAATATTTTTTAGCTTCTTTTTTATTAAAGAAGCTTTTGCAGCTGAAAGCGGAGGTATGCCTCAATTAAATCCAGAGTTTTGGGTTTCTCAAATTTTTTGGCTAATACTTACTTTTGGTATTATGTATTTAGTTTTATCTAAACTAATACTACCAAAAATTAGTAACAACTTGGAATCGAGAAAATCTCAAATATTAGAAAATATTGAGGCTGCTGAGAAACATAGAGAAGATAGTGATGCAAAACTAAAAGAATACGATGAAATTATATCTGAAAGCAAACTTGAGGCTAATAGTATTTTCAATCAAGCAAGAGAAAAAGCACTAAAAGACATTGGTGCAAAAAGAGAAGTGCTTGATAAGCAAATTAATAATGAAATTGCTGAGGCTGAAAAAGAAATAGATGCATTAAGAAAAAATGCGCCAGATAAAATAAATAAAATTGCTATTGAGACTTCATCTGAGTTATTGCAAAAACTAATTGGAGCTGAAGTAAATAATAGTAGTATATCTGCAATTGTTGACGATCTATCTAAAAGAAATGGAGATAAATACTATGGCAATTGATGCAACATTTTGGGTAGCCGTATCATTTATTATTTTTTTTGGAGCGTTAATTTACCTTAAAATTCCTCAAAAAATTTCTGAAATGTTAGATAAAATGATATCTGACATTAAAAATGAAATTGATGAAAGTGAAAAATTAAGAACAGAGGCAAAAACACTATTAGATAACTCGCAAAAAAAATTAGATACAGCTCAGTCTGTTAGCAACGAAATTCTTGAGAACGCTAAAAAAGATGCAGATAGATTAATAATTGAGATGAATGATAAGTTTCATAAATCATCGGAAATTAAAAAAAATTTAACTGAAAATAAAATAAGTCAAATGAAAGAAGCGGCTTTAAAAGAAATTAAGGACGCATCAATAAAGATTGCTGTCGACTCAGTTAAAAAAATAATAACTACATCTGTAGACAAGTCAAAATTAAATGCTGTGTTTCAAAAAAATTTAGATGAAACTAAAGAAGAGTTAAAAAAAATTAACTCATAATACACTTACAATTTTTCAAAAAAGCTATAAATTATTAAAATGAACTCTATTGTTATTGGATCAGGATTTGGTGGGATCGCAGCAGCGCTAAGACTTAAGGCAAAAGGACATAAAGTAAAATTAATAGAAAAGCACCCAGACCTAGGTGGTAGAGCTAGGGTCTTTAAAAGAAATGGATTTATATATGATGCAGGGCCAACAGTAATTACTGCGCCCTATTTAATTAATGAATTGTTTGAGTTATTCAATAAAGATCCAAAAAATTATATAGAACTAACTCCACTTAAAATTTGGTACCAATTTATTTTTGAGGACAAAACTAAATTTAACTATTCAGGTGACGAAATAGAGATGAAAGATCAAATTGAAAAGCTTAGCAAAGAAGATGTAGATGGATATGAAAAATTAGTTAATTTTACAAAAAAAATATTTGATAAAGGTTTTTTAGAACTTGCAGATGTACCATTTGATAAACCTTTTGTAATGATGCAACAATTGCCTGCTCTATTAAAACTCAAAAGTTATAAATCAGTTTACTCACTTGTTTCATCTTATATTAAAAATGAGAAATTGAGAAGAATGCTTAGCATGCATCCTTTACTAGTTGGGGGAAATCCTTTTACCACCACTTCTATTTATGGGTTAATTCTTTATTTAGAAAAAAAATGGGGAATACATTATTCAGTTGGAGGAACAGGAAATATAATTAAAGGTTTTGAAAAGTTAATGAATGAAGTTGGTATTGAAATAATAAAAAACAGTGAAGTAACTGAAATTATGACAAAAAATAATAAAATAAGTGGTGTAAAATTAAATAATGGAAATGAAATTGGTGCAGATAATGTTGTTTGTAACGCTGATCCACCTGCATTTTATGAAAAAATGTTAAGCAAAAGCAACAAGAATTCCATGTTGTTTAATTGGAAAAAAAATCGAATGGAATATTCTATGGGTTTATTTGTTTACTATTTTGGAACAAAAAAAATTTATGAGAATGTTGAACATCATACTATAAAGTTTGGAAACAAGTACAAAGAACATCTTGATGACATATTTGATGAGAAAAAATTAAATAATGATATTAGCTATTACCTTCACAGACCTACAGCAACTGATAAAACTATGGCCCCAGAAGGGAATGATTGTTTTTATGTGTTAGTGCCTGTTCCTAACAAACAGTCAAAAATAAATTGGGAAACTGAAGGTGAAAAAATGAAAAATCTTGTAATTGAAAAAATGGAAAAAGACTTAATGCCAGATCTTAAGAACAATATAGTTGAAGATTTTTATCTAACGCCTGATTACTTTGAAAAAGAGTTAAATACAAAATTTGGGTCAGGGTTTTCAATTCAACCTAAATTTACACAATCCGCATACTTTAGATTTCATAATAAATCAGAAATATATGATGGTTTGTACTTTGTTGGAGCGGGTACACATCCTGGGGCTGGCGTTCCAGGTGTTCTATCTTCAGCGAAGGTTTTAGATAAATTATTTTGATGTTAACAAAGAATTATTTAGCTATTTACGCAAAATCTTTTAATTGGGCAGGTTTTTTTTTACCAAAAAAAATCTATGAAAAATGCTCTGCGCTTTATGATTTTTGTAGAGAAGCAGATAATATCGCTGATGATGAAAACAAGATTGAAATAAAAAAAGATAATTTTATTAAATTTAGAAATAATTTTGTTAATAAAAATTATGATGACCCAGTTATTAAAAACATGTGGGATCTTATTAATGAATTTAATATTTCAACTAAAATTATAGACGATTTATTTGAGGGTATTAATTCTGATATAAAAGAAAATGTTAAACTTAATTCAAAAAAAGAATTATTAATTTATTCCTATAGGGTGGCTGGAACAGTTGGATTGATGATGGCTAAAATATTGAATGTTCATAAAGAACAATCATTAAAATCAGCTATTGATCTTGGGATTGCTATGCAATTAACAAATATTTCTAGGGATGTTATGGAAGATAAAAAAAATAATAGATTTTATATCAATGAAAGTTTTGAGGACATAAAGTCTACAATCAAGCTTTCAGAAAAGTTTTATGAAAACTCATTTTACTCAATAAAAGAAATACCTTTAAGTTTCAGATTTTCTATTTTAGTTGCAAGAAGGGTTTATAGAAAAATAGGATATAAAATTTTAAATAAACAGAACATAGAAAATTATAAAAAGTCAGGAAAAATTTATGTTTCAAATATTGAAAAAATTGTTGAAACTTTTTTATCTATTTTTGACTTAATTAAGTTATCACTTATTAGTAAAAACGATGATAATATTAATCATGATCATAATTTAATTAATGAAGAAATAAATTTAAATGAAAGAATTTGATTACATAATTATAGGTGGGGGTTGCGCTGGTCTTTCATTAGCATATGAACTGGAATTTTATGAAAAATTAAAAGATAAAACCTTAGCAATCATTGAGCCAAGAGAAGATTACAAAAGAGATAAAACCTGGTCATTTTGGAAAGTTTTTTCGCACAATTTTGATGATTGTGTAAAAAAAAGTTGGAATAATTTTACAATAAATACACCCAATAATACGAAATATGTAGATTGCGAAACTACACCATACCAAACAATTGATAGTGGTATGTTCTACGAAAAAATAATTTCAAAACTGAAATTAAATAAAAATATTCAGTTTTTTAAAAATATCGACGAAATAGATAAATCAAATTCAGTTATATTTAATAGTGTACCTAGTTTTGAAAATAAACAGACTGAGTTATGGCAACACTTTTCTGGAGTTGAAATAGAAACAGATAAAGACTTCTTTGATGACAAAATATTCAATTTGATGGACTTTGCTTGTGATCAAAGAAATAAAGTTCATTTTTTTTATACGCTACCATTTACAAAAAGGAATGCATTAGTTGAAACTACTTGGATATCTGAACTAAATAATGAGAAACTGAAAGATTATGATGAACAAATTGATGATTATTTGAGTAAACATTTAAACATCAGAAACTGTAAAATTAATTTCAAAGAAACTGGAGCAATTCCACTTTTTAGACAAAAAAATGTAAACAAATTAAATGAAATTTATATAGGCTCAGCAGGAGGAATGACTAGATTAAGTACGGGCTATACTTTCCTAAATATTCAAGAACAAAGCAGATATATAAGAGAAAACATAGAAAATATAAAAAATGTAAATCTATTTAAAATTAATTCAAAATATGATTTTTTAGATAAAATCTTATTGAGAGTTCTTAAAAACAATTCCAATGAAATGGGAAATATATTTTTCAAAGTTTTTAATTCAAAACCTAAAACAGCTATCAATTTTTTATCAAATAAAAGCAGTTTTTTTGAAGATTTAGAAGTAATTCTAAAAATGCCAAAGTGGAAATTTTTAAAAGAATTAATTTAAAATGATCAATAAAATAAAAAAAATAAATCTAAATCATTCATTTATTTTTTTCTTTGTTATAAACCTTTTTTGTATTTTGCTATTTAAGTTTAATAATTTAAATATTTCATCCATTTTGTGTTTACTTTTAATTTTAATTATAGGTGTTTCCCATGGATCTTTAGATCATATAAAAGGGAAAAAACTGCTAAGATTATTTAATATAAAATCAACTTATATATTCTATATCACGTATATTTTAATTGCAGCAATAGTAATACTAACCTGGATAATTTTGCCATCAATAACTTTAATTGTTTTTTTAATGATCGCCTCCTATCACTTTGGAAAAGAGGATACACAATTTTTGATTAATGATAGATCTTATTTCACTCAAATACTTTATTTTTTTAAGGGATTTTTAATTATACTTGCTCCTTTATATTTCCATTTTCAGGAAACAATAGCGATTTTTAAATTATTATTAATTGATAATGAGGCATTTTATTCAAGTTTAAATTTTATTGAGACAAATAATGCAATTCAAGTAGGAATATTTTGTAGCACCCTGTCTAGTATTTTTCTTTTTTTAAAGAATTTTGAAATCAAAAAATTTGTAGTTTTTTTAGATTATTTTTCAATTTCAATTTTAAATTACTATTTATCTCCACTAATAGCTTTTACTATTTATTTTTGTTTTTTACACTCGATCAGACACTCAATTTCACTAGCTATTGATCTTGATCCAAATAGTTTAGTTAATGGATTTAGAATGTTTGTTAAAAAAGCTTTACCATTAACAATTTTGACAGCTATTTTTTCTTTTATTGCTCTATATCTGCTAGAAAATTCATACAATTTGGATAGTGCAATTTTAAAAATAATATTTATAGGTTTGGCGTCTTTAACCTTTCCACATATATTGCTGGAATATTTTCTAGAAAAAAATGAAAAATAAAGAATTAAAAATATTATTATCTGCGCCCCGTGGATTTTGTGCTGGTGTAGAAAGAGCAATTGAAATAGTTGAAAAATCTATACAAAAATTTGGAGCTCCAGTTTATGTGCGTCATGAAATAGTCCATAATAAGTATGTTGTAGATGATTTAAAAAATAAAGGGGCAATATTTGTCGAAGAGCTGGAGGAGATAAAAGATAAATCAAGACCAGTAATTTTTTCAGCACATGGTGTACCAAAAAAAATACCTGAAGATGCAAAAAATTATAAAATGACTTATGTTGATGCCACATGTCCACTTGTTTCTAAGGTTCATAGAGAAGCAGAAAATCTTAATAAAGCTGGTTACCATATAATTTTAATTGGTCACGAAAATCATCCAGAAGTAATTGGAACTATGGGTCAATTAAATTACGGTTCTATAGATCTAATCCAAAATGAGGAAGATGCTACAAACTATCAAAATAAACTAGGTAAAAAATTGGCATATATTACTCAGACTACCTTGTCGGTTGATGATACAAAGGAAATAATCAAAATTTTAAAAACCAAATTTACAAATATAAAAGAACCAATGAAAGAAGATATTTGTTATGCAACTACTAACCGTCAAATGGCGGTAAAAAATATTGCAAAAAATTGTGATATGTTTTTTGTTATTGGAAGTAGAAACTCTTCAAATTCTGTTAGACTAGTTGAAGTAGCAAAAAAATCAGGCTGTGAAAATTCACAACTTATTCATTCAGAAAGCTCAATACCGTTTGATCAAATAGAAAATTGCAATACTATAGGTATATCCTCAGGAGCATCTGCGCCAGAAATATTGGTTGAAAATTTTATTAATGATTTAAAAAATAAATTTTCTATAAGTATCGATGAAGTAGAAATAATTAAAGAAGATGTAGTATTTAAAGCTCCCAAAAAATTAAATTAAAAATGGCTGTCTATACAAAAATAAATCAAAAAGAAATTAATATTATAAATAAAAATTTTAATATTAATAAAGTAATAAGTTTTAAAGGTATCAAGCAAGGAATAGAAAATACAAACTATCTACTTAAATCAAAAAAGAAAAAATACATTTTAACTATATTTGAAAAAAGAGTTTTACAAAAAGAAATACCATTTTTTATGAAATTGATGGATAATTTAAATAATTCAAAAATAAATTGTCCTAAGCCTTTGAAAACTAGAAATAATAAATATCTTATTAAATTAAAAAATAAAACTGCATGTATTGTATCATTCTTAGAAGGTAAAGATAAAAAAATATTAAATATAAATGATTGTTATACAGTTGGTAAAACAATTGCTCGAATGCATGTGGTCACAGATACAATGAAGCTTAATAGAAAAAATTCGATGGGTATTAAGAATTTAAAACCTTTGTTGGAAAGTATTAAATTTAAGTCAAAAAAGTTTTCAAATTTAAAAGTATTCTTAAACAATAACCTAAGAGATATTAATAAAAATTGGCCTAAACAATTGCCCAAAGGTATTATCCATGGTGACTTATTTATAGATAATATCTTCTTCAAAAAAAATAAACTTTCTGGAATTATTGATTTCTACTTTGCCGCTAATGATTATTTTATGTATGAAATTGCTATATGCATTAATGCTCTTTGTTTTGATCATAAAAAGAGAAAATTTCATTTAAATAACAAAAAAATTAAAAATTTAATCAAAGGGTATGAGAGCGTTAAAAAAATTTCATTAAAAGAAAAAAAATCTATAAATGTTTTGTGTAGAGGTGCAGCATTAAGATATTTATTAACAAGATTGTATGACTACTCAAATACACCAAAAACAGCATTGATTAAAATTAAAGACCCTAATGAATATTATCAAAAATTACTTTCTCACAATAATTTAAGTTCATTTAAAGATTATTTAAATTAATGATTACAATTTATACAGACGGTTCTTGTTTAACAAATCCAGGTAATGGTGGATGGGCTGCAATTATAAATGATGGAAAAAAAATAAAAAAAATTAGTGGTAACGAAAAAAATACAACAAATAATAGAATGGAGTTGTTAGCCCCAATTAATGCATTGAAAGATATGAAGCCTGGGGTTGAAATAAAAATATATACTGACTCTCAATATGTAAAAAATGGAATAACTGAATGGATTAATACTTGGTTAGCTAATAATTGGAAAACCTCAAAAAAAGAAAATGTTAAAAATAAAGATTTATGGATTGATCTATATAATTTAAATAAATCGCTTAATATTCAATGGAATTGGGTTAAAGCTCATGATGGAAACCCTTTAAATGAAGAGGTGGACTTACTTGCTAAAAAAGCAGCAAATTTAGATAAATTTTAAAAAATTTTGAGCTGCTGAAATTTCACAAGTGGCTGTATCTTCTTCTGCTTGTATTTTCTTTACAACATTGTCGTCAATTAACATTGTATATCTTGCTGACCTCATTCCCTGACCTCTGTCGTGTCTATCTATTTCTGCTCCAATTGATTTAGTAAATTCACAATATGGGTCTGCAGCCATAAATATTTTATCTTCAACTTTTTGACTATCACCCCATGCTTTCATCACATTTGGATCATTAACGGAGACACAAATAATTTTTGTAATCCCTTTGTTCTTTGCTTCCTCATAATTATTAACATACCCTGGAAGATGTTTTGCAGAACAAACTTTTGTAAATGCTCCAGGAACACCAATCACAATTGTTTTATGATTTTTAAATACTTCTGCTGTAGTTATTTTTTTTGCTGCTCCACTTGAGTCTAAATAATAAAATTCTGAATTTGGAAGTTGTTCGCCTTCTTTAATCTTCATTTTGTTTTACCTATAATATAGTTTTTAATTTTTTCTAAATTATTTTCTAATATATCATAATCTTCTTTTTCATTCAAAATAAACTCAAGTTCTTTTGGTAAATCAGATTTTAAATTAATAGCTTTGGAAACTGCATCAGGAAATTTACATGGATGTGCAGTTGCTAGTACAATATTATTTCCTCTTAAATTGTGTTTGTCGAAAGCACCATATCCAATTGCTGTGTGTGGATCTAAAACTACAGAAAATTTTTCATACACCTTTTTAATAACCTCCAAAGTCTCATTCTCACTCAGACTAGCTGATAAAAAATTTTCTCTAATTTTATTTAATTTGTCATCAACAATTAAATATTTTCCATTCTCTTTAATATTTTTCATATCTAATATAGTCTGTTTATCATCCTCATTATTAAGATCGAATATAAGTCTCTCGAAATTACTAGCTATTTGAATATCCATACTAGGAGAAATAGTTTCTGAAACCTTTTCTGCTTCATAACTACCTTTTGATATTGCTCTATGTAAAATGTCATTTTGATTAGTTGCAACAATTAATTTATTTATAGGCAAGCCCATTTTTTTGGCTAAATATCCAGCATAAACATCTCCAAAATTTCCTGTTGGTACTGAAAAATTTGTTGGTTCAGCTGTATTTTCAACCAATGAATAACTATAAAAATAATAAACACTTTGAGCAATAATCCTCGCCCAATTAATAGAGTTTACTCCTGACATTTTGATATCATTTGAAAACTGCTTATCTGCAAACATTGATTTAACTAGGTTTTGGCAATCATCAAAATTTCCTTTTATAGCTATATTAAATACATTTTCATGTTTACCTGTTGTCATTAATTTTCTTTGAACTGGTGAAACACGATTGTCTGGATGAAGCACAAAAATATTAACATTTTTTTTACCTTTGATTGCATCTATTGCAGCAGCACCAGTGTCTCCAGATGTGGCAACAACAATATTAATTTTTTGATTTTCATTGTTTAGGTAATATTCGTAAAAGTTACCTAAAAGTTGCATGGCAACATCTTTAAAAGCTAGAGTAGGACCATGAAATAATTCTAATATTGTTTTGTCTCCAATCTTTATGAAATCTACAACGTTATCTTTTCTAAATGTGGAGTAAGATTTATCAATAATTTTACTCATATCAGATTCAGACATAAAATTACCAATAAATGGATAAACTATCTTTTTAGCTAGCTCTCGGTAGCTTAGTTTTTTAAAATCTTTAACTTCATTTTCATTATATTTCTTGAATTTTTCTGGAATAAATAAGCCTCCATCATCAGCAAGACCTTTGATAAAAACGTCTTTAAATTCAAATGTTTTTGATGTGTCTCTTGTACTTACGTATTTCATTTAATAATTTTTTTTCCTAAAATATAAATATATTAAAAGGATTGAAATCGCCATAGAAAACCAGGTAATTGCATACTTCTTGTGATTATTTGAAATTTTAGCAGTAATCACTCTTGGTTTTGGAATTTTATAATCACCATTTAAATAAATTACATACTCTGAAAAATTTCTACCAGTAAATTTTAAAATATCTTCTCTATCCAAAGTAAACCAATAATTTTTTTCAATATCATTTTCAGGCTTAAACGTACTTGCTTTAGTTTGTAGCATAAGAGTGCCAACTATTTGATTTTGATCAACTAAATTTATTTCAGGTAGGTCTTTTTTTTCAAAAGGTATCCATCCCCTATTCACTAAGTAATTTTCATCACCAATTTTTATTGGATTAATTACCTCAAATCCAGGTTTGCCTGTATCATTTAAATTATATAAATACATTTGTTTATTAAAATCAATTTCTCCGCTTGTCTTTATTCTTAGATAATTTTTTTTTTCAATGTTAGATAATTCCACAGGATCGTTTTTTAAAGAATTTTCTATTTGCTCAATTAAATCTAATTTCCAATTTAATCTATAAATCTGCCAAAACCCAAGAGAGAGCAGAGTCAAAATAATAAAATAAACAAAAACTGAAAATAGTAATTTATTCTTCAAGGATAAATATTAACTTCCCCAAATATAAATTGCAGCAAATAAGAATAGCCACACTACGTCAACAAAATGCCAGTACCAAGCAGCCGCTTCAAATCCAAAATGGTGATCTTTAGTAAAATGACCAAGTCTTCCTCTCCACAAACATACTGCTAAAAATATCGTTCCAATTATGACGTGAAAACCATGAAAACCTGTTGCCATATAAAATACAGCTCCATAAATATGGCCTGAGTATGTAAAAGTAGCGTGATGGTATTCGTATGCTTGCAATAATGTAAAAAAGAAACCAAGAATAACAGTAAGTGTTAAACCTTGTATAAAGCCTTTTCTATCATCTTCTAATAAAGCGTGATGAGCCCAAGTAACAGTTGTTCCTGATAATAATAAAACTAAAGTATTTATTAAAGGAATGTCCCAAGGATCAAATGTTTCAATATCTTTGGGTGGCCATACATTTCCAACAAATTCATTTGGAAATAAACTTATGTCAAAGTAAGCCCAAAACCATGCAACAAAGAACATTACCTCTGAAGCAATAAATAAAGTCATTCCATATCTATGATGAATTTGAACAACTGGAGTATGATGACCTTGATGCTCAGCTTCAATAACTACATCTCTGAACCACATGTACGCACCATAAATTAATAACGCTAAACCAAGATACATTCCCCAGGAAATACCATTATGCATATAAAAAATTGCACCTATTGCTAATACTAAACATGCAAAAGATGTGTAGATTGGCCAAGGACTTGGATCAACTAAGTGGTAATCGTGTTTTTTTTCTGCTGACATTTTTCGTGATTATGATTGTTTATAGTAATCTGTCGAGAAAAAAGTGTACGACATAGTTACATCTTGTAGATTTTTTGTAGATGGATCGTTCACAAGGTCAGGGTCTAAATAGAAAGTCATTACGTAAGTTGCCTTCTCTCCTGCCTTCAGCTCTTGTTTTTCAAAACAAAAACATCCTAATTTACTGTAATATTTACCAAAACTTGCTGGTGAAACATTAAAACTAGCTACGCCATGAGTCGTATCGTTTCCTAAATTCTCAACTTCAAATTCAATTCTGTTGACCTGGCCAACTTTCACATCAATAACGTTTGATTTCGCTTTAAAATTCCAATCAAGATTGTTCACATTTGTATCAAACCTCACACTTACAACCTTATCTAACACTATTTTTGGAGCTTCTTTTGAAACCTGGGTTGTTCCTCCAAAACCAGTAACTCTACAGAACAAATCATACAAAGGCACTGCTGCAAAAGACAATCCTAACATAAGGATAAAAATCCCAGCTAAAAGTAAAGGAGTTAATGTTTTGCCTTTAATCATATCTGTCTATCAAATACTCCAACGTTGTATAAAGTAAAAATAAATAAAAATACCATAAATGCTAAAATTGCTATAGCAGTTATAATATTTTTTTTTTTTGTTTTTTTGTCAGGTGTTATCATAAAATTTTATCAATTAAAAAAAGAGCAAAAATTAAAAATAAATACAAAATTGAATATCCAAAAATAGATTTTGCTTTTTTTGCATCAAATTTGTTTTTTTTAAATTTATAAAGGTCGAAACATAAATAATTATAATAAATTGTCAAAATTAAAGATGGGATTAAAAAAGTTATATCTACAAAGCCAATTGCATAAGGTAAAACAATTACTGGTAACATTGTTAAAGAATAGACAAATATATTTAATTTTGTACTCTCAACACCGTTTGTTAGTGGAAGCATTGGAATTTTCGCTTTTTTGTAATCATCTGATTTATACAAACTTAAAGCCCAAAAATGTGAAGGCGTCCAAAAGAATATAATTAAAAAGAATGTAATTGGCTCAAAAGTTAAAGAATTGGTAGCTATAGTCCAACCAATCACTGGGGGTAATGCTCCTGCAGCTCCTCCTATCACTATATTTTGTGGAGTTTTTCTTTTTAACCAAATTGTATAAACAAACACATAAAACAAAATAGTAAAAAGTAATAAACTAGCTGATAATCTGTTAGAATAATAATCAAGCGCAATTACAGAAAATATTGAAAGGGAAATTCCAAAAACTAGAGCTTGATTTTTGTTTACCTTTCCTGTGGGTATTGGTCTAAGGCAAGTTCTTGTCATTAATGCATCAAGATCAGACTCATACCACATGTTTAAAGCTCCAGCAGCACCTGCTCCAATTGAAACTAAAATTATTCCGATTATTGCATCCTTTGTTGGGATAATATTTGGGGCCATTAACAAACCAACTGCACATGTAAAGATAACCAAAGACATTACTCTTGGTTTCATTAATTTAAATAATTCAGATAAATTAAAGGCATCTTCTTGAGATAAGTTTCTATTTTTTAATTTAGACTTAATCATTAATTTAAAGTTAAAAAATCTTGTTGATTATATTTAGCTAGTAGATTTTTCAACACCCTCTTCATCTTCAAACTTTGGTAATTCCTCAAAAGTATGAAAATTAGGCGGAGATGGTACAGTCCATTCTAAAGTTGTAGCACCTTCTCCCCATGGGTTTTGTGCTGCAGCCTTTTTCTTATAAAACGCATAAGCAAGGTTTATAAAAAATACTACCAATCCAATTACAGAAATATAAGAACCAATTGAAGATATGTAATTCCATCCCGCAAAAGCATCTGGATAGTCAGCATATCTTCTTGGCATTCCTGCAAGGCCTAAAAAGTGTTGTGGGAAGAAAACTAAGTTTACTCCTATAAACGTTAACCAGAAGTGTAATTGACCCATCCATTCTGAATACTCGTAACCAGTCATTTTGCCAAACCAGTAATAAAAACCAGCAAAGATGGCAAACACAGCTCCTAATGATAAAACGTAATGAAAATGAGCAACAACATAATATGTATCATGCATTGCAGTATCAACACCAGCATTCGCAAGAACTACACCTGTAACTCCGCCGACTGTAAATAAAAATATAAATCCTAAGGCCCAAACCATTGGAGTTTTAAATGAAATTGAACCACCCCACATAGTTGCTATCCATGAAAATATTTTTATACCGGTTGGAACTGCAATGATCATTGTTGCAGCTAAAAAGTATGCTTTTGTATCTGTGCTTAAACCTACTGTGTACATGTGGTGAGCCCACACAACAAAACCAACTATTCCAATTGCAACCATTGCATAAGCCATTCCTAAATATCCAAAAACTGGTTTTCTAGAAAATGTTGAAACAATATGACTGATCATTCCAAAACCTGGTAAAATTAAAATATAAACTTCTGGGTGACCAAAGAACCAAAATAAATGTTGGAATAGTACTGGATCTCCTCCAGTTTGTGCATCAAAGAAAGCTGTTCCAAAGTTCCTATCTGTAAGAAGCATCGTAATTGCTCCTGCTAAAACTGGCAATGATAACAATAATAAGAAAGCGGTAACTAATATTGACCAAGCAAATAATGGCATTTTATGAAGTGTCATGCCAGGTGTTCTCATGTTTAAAATTGTAGTAATAAAGTTTACTGCACCTAAAATTGAAGAAGCTCCAGCTAAGTGTAGACTTAAAATTGCAAAATCCATTGCTGGACCTGGTTGACCTGCTGTAGATGATAATGGAGGATAAATAGTCCATCCTCCTCCTACTCCTGTTTGACCTGGAGGGCCATCCATGAAAATCGACATTATTAATAAGATAAAAGATGTAGGTAGTAACCAGAATGAAATATTGTTCATTCTTGGAAATGCCATGTCTGGAGCACCTATCATTATTGGAACAAACCAGTTACCAAATCCACCTATCATTGCCGGCATAACCATAAAGAAAATCATTATCAAACCATGACCAGTAACCAACACGTTATATAGATGATAATTTCCACCTAAAATTCCATCACCTGGATGCATCAATTCCATTCTCATTAAAACTGAGAATGCAGTACCAATCACACCTGCAATAATTGCAAATATTAGATACATAGTTCCAATATCTTTGTGGTTAGTTGAATAAGCCCAACGCTTCCAACCAGTTGGTGTATGATGATCGTCGTGTGATGCTGTTTGTGTATACATATTATTTACTCGCTAGTTTTTTAAATTGATCTTCTTCATTAATTTCTTTTGCAAATTTAACTTTGGCGTCTAACAACCACTCTTGATATTCCTCTTCGGTAACAACTCTAACTTCAATTGGCATAAACGCATGTTTAATTCCACACAATTCAGAACATTGACCATAATAAGTTCCAACTTTTTCTGCTTTAAACCATGTTTCATTTATTCTTCCAGGTACAGCGTCTCGTTTTACTCCAAATGAAGGAAGTGCCCAAGCGTGCAGAACATCATTAGCAGTGATCATTACTTTAACAACTTTATTTACTGGTACAACTAGCTCATTATCTACAGCTAAAAGTCTTGGCTCATTTTCTTTTAAGTCTTTAGTTTCGATCATGTATGAGTCGAAGAAAATATTTTCGTCCGGATATTCATATCCCCAGTACCATTGATATCCTATAGCCTTAACAGTTATATCCGCCTTAGGAATTGCATCTTGTTTATATAAAATTTTAAATGATGGAACTGCCATCACGATTAGAATTAAACATGGAATTAAAGTCCATAAAACTTCAACAGCAACATTATGAGTTCTTTTTGATGGAACTGGATTTGCTGATGCTCTAAATCTTATACAAGCATAAACCATCAAAAATAGAACAAAAACACTTATTGCTATTATAATTGGTAACAACAATTTATCATGAAAATTAACTATATCTCTCATTGTCTCGGAAGCAGCCTTTTGAAAGCCTAGTTGCCAATCAACTGGTTGATTAGCAAATGCGCTTGAAGTGATAAGGAATGTTAGAAATATATATAAAAATTTTTTCATTTTTTTACCCTATATAGAGTGTCTTTTAAAAAAATACACTTTTACTTTTAGCGACAAAATATCAATTAATGGCGTAATTTATGATCGATAGAGCAGAAATTACAGCCGTTTCAGATCTCAATATGTTTTCATTGATTTTAACAGACTGAACACCATTAAATTTGAGAATCTCTTCCCTCTCCTGCTCAGAAAAATCTCCTTCAGGCCCTATGATTACGCAAGTGGGTTTAGTTGTTAACTTTGTAAGATCAATTTTTGTATTAGCAGTATTGAGGTCAGTAAATATTAAATCTATATCATTATTTAGAAAGCTTTTTAATTTTTGAGGATCTTCAATTGATGGAACTGTTATTCTATTTGACTGTTCAGCTGCTTCTATGATTACTTTTTCCAATCTTTCTTTATTAATTTTTCTAACAATTGTTCTTTCAAAGATGACTGGTAAAAACTTAGTTACTCCTAGTTCTGTAGCTTTTTGGATCATGAAATTAAAGTAATTTGATTTTATAGGAGAGAAAGCTAGCCATAGCTCTTTGCTATTTTCTTTCTGTCTTAATTGTTTCGTGACATTAAATTCAACTATGCTTTTTGTTATATTTAAGATTTTCGCTTCCCATTCACCACTACTATTAAAAAGAGAAAAAACTTCTTTCTCTTTTAATCTCATAACTTTTGAAACATAGCGAGATTGAGATTTATCAAGTTTGTCAGTCAAATTAAGAGATAAACTTTTTGAATAAAATAATCTAATGTTACCCATATTGATAAGTTAGTTTATGAAAAATATTAAAGCAATAATTTTTGATGCTTACGGCACCCTATTTGATGTCAACTCGGCTGCTGAAAAATGTAAAGATAAAATAGGTGATAAGTGGGAAGGTTTCGCTAATTATTGGAGAACTACACAATTAGAATATACTTGGCTTAGAAGTTTAATGAAACGCCATAAGGATTTTTGGCAAGTTACAGAAGATAGTTTGGATAAATCAATGAAAACTTATGAAATAAATACTTCAATGAGAAATGAATTATTAAATCTTTATAAAATTCTTTCACCATTTAAAGAAGTACCTCAAGTTTTAAAATCACTTAAAGAAAAAGATTTAAAACTTGCAATTCTTTCAAATGGTACACCTTCCCTTCTTAAGGAATTGGTTAAGAGCAATAATTTAGAAAATATATTTGATGATATTTTTTCAATTGAGGAAGTTGGAGTTTATAAACCAGACTCTAAAGTTTATGATATTCCAATAAAGAAATATCATATTCAAAGAAATGAAGTTGCCTTTTTGAGTGCAAATACTTGGGATATATCTGGTGGTGGAAATTACGGTTATAATTCTATTTGGATTAATAGAAACAATAATATTTTTGATAATCTAGATTATGTACCTAAGCATCAAATCGATGATCTTAGTAAGTTACTTGATATAATATAAAAAATTCTTATGTACGAAATATGAAAAATATTGAAGTAAGAAAAATTATAGACCCTATTCCAGCTTCAGATGGAGCAGGAGTTAAATTAAAAAGAAGTATTGGTGTTGAGCCAAACTATTTTGATCCATTTTTAATGCTAGATGAATTCGGATCAGAAAATAGTGAAGATTATATTGCTGGTTTTCCACCCCATCCTCATAGAGGAATTGAAACGGTAACTTATATGTTAGCTGGAGATTTTGAACATAAAGATAGCACAGGTGGCGAAGGTAGAATGACTGCAGGAGATGTTCAATGGATGAAAACAGGTAGTGGAATTATTCACTCAGAAATGCCTGCGATGAAAGAAGGTAAACTTCATGGATTTCAATTATGGATTAATATGCCGGCTAAATTAAAAATGAGTAAGCCTGAATATATTTATATTGATGCAGAGAAGATGAGCATTCATAAAGATGAAGATAGGCAAGTTAAAGTAATTGCTGGAAAATTTGAAAAAGCTGAAGGACCAATAAATGGACATAACGTTGAACCAGTTTATTTTGATGTGGAATTAAATAAAGGTAAAAAGTTTAATTTTAAGTTACCATCTACCCACAATACTTTTATTTATTTGATTAATGGCGAAATTGAAATTGGAAAAGATAAACACGATCAAGTTATAGATAGTACTTTAATATTACTAACTAGAGGTGAAGATTTAAGTGTTAAAGCTAAATCAAATTCTAAATTTTTGGTAATTTCCGGCAAACCAATAAATGAGCAAATAGCCAGAGGTGGACCATTTGTGATGAATACTAAAGCAGAGATCTTGCAAGCAGTTCAAGATTATCATAATGGTACATTTGTAAAATAAATTATGAAAGCTGTAGAAATTAATAAAACTGGTGGACCTGAAGTTTTAGAAGTTAAAGATATTTCTTTAAATAAGCCTAATCCTGATCAAGTAACCATTGAACAAAAAGCAATTGGTCTAAACTATATTGATACTTATCATAGATCAGGTTTATATCCTTTAAAATTACCAATTGGCTTAGGTTTAGAAGGTGCGGGAGTTATTACTGATATTGGAGAAAATGTAAAAGACTTCAAGGTCGGTGATAAAATTTCTTATGCAGGTATACCTTTGGGTTCTTATTGTTCACATAGAAACTATCCAACTAAAAATTTAGTAAAAGTACCAGATGATATTGATCTTGAAATAGCCGCAACTTTGATGACAAAAGGATTAACAACTTTTTATCTTTTGCACAAAACTTATTCAGTTAAATCAGGAGAAACAATTTTATTTCACGCAGCTGCTGGTGGTGTTGGTCAGATTTTTGGACAGTGGGCAAAAAGTTTAGGTTGTACTGTTATAGGTACAGTTGGATCAGAGGAAAAAGTAAATATAGCGAAAGAAAATGGTTACGATCATATAATTAATTACAATAAAGAAGATTTTGCAAAAAAAGTTTTAGAAATTACGAGTGGTAAGGGTGTGTCTGTTGTCTATGATGGCGTTGGTAAAGATACATTAGATGGTTCAATTGAATGTTTAGCGGTAAGAGGAATGTTGGTTTCATTTGGAAATGCCTCAGGACCATTATCAGACATTAATGTACCAAAAGTCATTCAACCTAAAGGTCTTTATCTTGTAAGACCATCAATGCAACAATACCTTTCAACTAGAGAGGAATTAGATGAAGCATCAAAAACAATGTTTAAAAAAATTAGCTCTGGTGAAGTAAAAATTAAAATTTTTAAAAAGTATAAGTTAGAGGAAATTATACAAGCTCATAAAGATCTAGAAGGAAGAAAAATTTTAGGCCCTGCTGTAATAGTTCCTAATTAACATCAACATCCATATCTGACATATGAAGCTTAAGTGCATTTGTAGAAATTTGAATTTCCCTAATAAAAAAAATTATTGATATAATCATTGAAAGACAGCAAGATCCAAAAATTACTCGAGCCAGAAATAACTCATCTAAGTACAAAGCAAATACAGTCAACATATTAAAAAGGAATCCAAATGAGGCAAAAAGTATTGTCCATCTTAAAAGAGTTATTCTTCCACTAAGATTAATGAACTGTTTTTTCCACTCTGGTGGGATATGTTTTTCATAAACATGCTCATCATGAAGTTGTCGAATTAATATACTTAAAGAATGGAACCTATTGCTATAAACAGCCATCATTAAAGGAATTGCAGGAAACATTAGGGCTGTGACTGTGTAATCTATATTCATACGAATCAATTTGATTATGAAACTAGGCTTTGTTATTTACAAGTAAAATATTATGAACCAAGTAAAACTTTTTATTGAATTAACACGTTTAAAAAAACCAATTGGTTACATGCTTTTATTTTGGCCATGTGCTTGGGGTTTAACTTTAGCTTACGATTTTTCAAAAGATTTAAATATTTATTTTTATTTTCTATTTCTATTTTTTTTAGGTTCTGTTTTAATGCGATCTGCTGGTTGCATTGTAAATGATATTTTTGATAAGGAATTTGACTCAAAAGTATATAGGACAAAAAATAGACCTGTAGCTTCTGGTAAGATTTCAATTAAATTAGCAACTTTTTATTCTATTGTTCTTTGTTTAATAGCTCTAGTTGTATTACTGAATTTTAATCTATTTACTATAATACTTGCATTTGGATCTATGCCACTTGCATTTACCTACCCATTAATGAAGAGATTCACTTATTGGCCTCAATTATTTTTAGGAATAACTTTTAACTACGGTTTAATTCTTGGGTGGACATCAATTTACGGTGAAATAAGCTTAATCCCAATTCTTTTTTATATTGGGGCCATATTTTGGACACTGGGTTACGACACAATATATGGATATCAAGATATTAAAGATGATGAAATAATAGGATTAAAGTCAACCTCTATAAAGTTTAAAAAATACGCGAAAAAATTTTTACTTACATGTTATGTTTGTTTATTTACTCTCTTTTTAATTGCAGGATATGTTATGAAAATACATTTTAGTTACTATATTCTTTCCATGCTACCATTAGGACATTTATTTTTTTACCAAATTAATAATTTTGAGTTGGAAAATCCAAAAAAATGTCTTGAGATTTTTAAAAGTAATAATTTATTAGGACTAATAATATTCTTGAATATTTTAATTGCAAAAAATTTATAATGAATAAATCTGAAATTTATAAAAGACTTTTTAATGATTATTCTAAAAAGTATTTAAATAAAATTTTTCTTTCAGTATTTTTTTCAATTTTGGTCGCTGGCAGCACCTCTTCTATTGCCTGGCTATTGGATCCAGCTATAAAAAAACTATTCATTGAAAAAGATCAAACGCTAATAATTTTAATTCCTTTAATGATTGTTTTAGCATTTGCAATAAAAGGTACATCATTGTACCTAGCAAAAGCGACAATGATAGCTGTTGGAGAGTCTGTAAAAAAAAAACTTCAATATGATATGGTTAATAATTTAATAGGAACCGATACGCAAATTATTGACAAAAAACATTCAGGAAAATTTATATCTAATCTAACTTATGATGTAACTCATATTACAAATTTGTTGAGTAATGCAATTTTAACTCTTTTTAAGGACTCACTTACATTAATTGGATTACTAGTTGTTATGTTTTTACAGAACTGGAAACTAGCAATTATTTCTATTGTCATGATTCCACTTGCAAGTATAGCTGCTAAAACACTCGGTAAAAGAATAAGCAAAGTCGCAACAGAAGCTCAAGAAAAATCTGGATTTTTAACAACCTATTTAGTTGAATTATTTAAAAATCATAAGTTAATTAAAATTTTCCAAACAGAAGATCGCGAAAAAATAAAAGCAGACTTATATTTAACGCAATTAAAAGAAAAAAGCCAAAAAATTCAAACTGTATATGTGAGAATGTCTCCTATTATGGAAACCTTGACTGGAATCATGATTGCTATTTTAATTTTCTACTCTGGTAAATTAATTGCAAGCGGAGATCTTGATATAAACAATTTTTTTTCTTTTTTAGCGGCTATGATGCTAGCTTATCAGCCAGTGAGAGCATTATCGACACTAAATATGGTTTTAAATCAGGGCCTATCTGCAGCGTCAAGAATTTTGCCTATAATTGATCAAGAAAATAAAATTAAAAATAAAAATGATTCCAAGCCACTAAAAATAAATAATTCTGAAATTAAGTTCAAAAATATTAATTTTTCCTATGAGATTGATGAAGGTGAAACATTAAAATCAATAGATCTTAAATTTATGGGTGGCAAGATGACATCGTTGGTAGGTCATAGTGGATCTGGGAAATCAACAATACTCAATTTAATACCAAGATTTTATGATCCACAATCAGGTGATATTTTAATTGATGGTCAGTCAATTTATAAGTGTACAATTGAGTCAATTAGAAAAGAAGTTTCCATGGTTAGCCAAGAAACTACGTTGTTTGATGATACAATAAAAAATAATATAAAATATGCTAAAGAAGATGCCTCTGATGAGGAAATTTATAAGGTTTCGAAATTATCATTTTGCGATGAGTTTATAAATAATTTGCCAAATAAATTTGAAACATTGATAGGTGAAAATGGAGTTAGATTATCAGGTGGTGAAAAACAAAGAATATCAATAGCAAGAGCAATGTTAAAGAAGAGCTCAATTATACTACTGGATGAAGCAACTTCCTCTTTAGACTCTGAAACAGAGTCAAAAATTCAAGAGGCATTAAAAGTTTTAACTAAAGACAAAACAACAATAGTAATTGCACACCGTTTATCTACAATATTAAATTCAAACAATATTTATGTAATTGATGCTGGAAGGGTCGTTGAAAGTGGGCAACATATTGAATTAATGAAAGAATCAGAATTATATAAAAAATTTTATGAAAAGCAGATTCAAAAATAAAAATGCTTTTTTTATATCAAATAATTGTGACAATATTCTTAATAATATCTCCAATTGTATTAATTTTAAGAATAATTAAAAATAAAGAGGATAAAAAAAGATTTAAAGAAAAGTTAAGTATACCTTCCAAAAAAAAAACGTCAGAAAATTTAATATGGTTTCATGGTGCAAGTGTAGGTGAATTAAATAGTATAATACCTATAATAAAAAATTATGAAAAAAAGAAATCAATAAATCAAATTTTAATAACGACAACTACACTAAGTTCTTATGAAGTTTTTAAAAAATTTAATTTTAAAAAAACAATTCATCAATATTACCCTATAGATCACCCAATTTTGACAAATAGTTTCCTTAATTACTGGAAACCAAAAATAGCAATATTTATTGAATCAGAGATCTGGCCAAGCATGTTTAAAAATTTGTATAATAAAAAAATTCCATTAATTTTATTAAACGCAAGATTAACAAAAAAAACATTTAAAAGATGGAATAAATTAAATTATTTTTCATTTTCAATTTTTAAAAGGATTACAGTTGCATTCCCTCAAAATATTGAAACAAAAATTTATTTAAAAAAATTAAATACAAAAAAAATCAAACCTATTGGTAATTTAAAATTTGCAGAAAATCCTGAAAAGAATTCAAATAAATTTAGTAATAATTTTAAATTAAAGTTTAAAAATAAAAAAATTTGGGTTGCATCCAGTACGCATAAAAATGAGGAATTATTTTGTGCAAAAACTCATATAGAACTTAAAAAAAAGGTTAAAAATTTATTGACAATAATTATTCCTAGACATGTACACAGGGCGAAAAATATCGCTAAAGAAATTAAAAATCTAAATTTAAAAGTAGCTTTTCATAGCTCTAAATCAAAAAATCTTAATAAAGTTGATATTTATATTGTTGATACATTTGGAGAAACTAAAAAATTTCACGAAATTGGAAATTCGGTATTTTTAGGTGGCTCTATTATTAAAAGAGGTGGACAAAATCCGTTAGAGGCTGCAAGATTTGGTGCAAAAATCTTACACGGTCCAAATATAGACAATTTTAAAGATGTATATAAACACTTAAAAACATTTAACGTTTCAAAAAAAATTAATACACCAAAACAATTAGCATCTGCGATAAAATTTGAAAAAAATAAAACTATAGGAATTAAAATTAAAAATATTGGAGAAAAAATTCTAAAAAAAACTATAAATGAATTAGATAAGCTAATTAATAATGAATTTAAAAAAACCTAAGTTTTGGAACAATAAAAAACCAAATATAATCGCATATATACTTTCCCCATTAGCATTTTTAATTCAATTTATTAGATCCAAAAAAAAAATAAAAAGTAAAAAATTTAAAATTAAAACTATTTGTGTTGGAAATATATATATAGGTGGAACAGGAAAGACCTCTTTAAGTATTAAATTAAATGAACTTTTAATAAAAAAAAAAATAAAATCATGTTTCATTAAAAAATTTTATAAAAATCAATTAGATGAGCAAAAACTTTTACAGAGCAAAGGTAAGCTTTTTGTGTCTGATGATAGGATTGAGGCAATTAAACAAGCAGAGAAAGAAAATTATGACATTGCTATTTTGGACGACGGACTTCAGGATTGTTCTATTGAATATGATTTAAGTTTTGTTTGTTTCAATAATATAAATTGGATAGGGAATGGAATGACTATTCCTTCTGGTCCATTAAGAGAAAAAATAGAAAATCTAAGAAATTATCAACATATATTTTTAAATGGAAACTTGGAAAATTTAGATTTTTTAAAAAAAGAAGTGGTAAAAATAAATCCTAACATAACCATTCATGTGGGGAAATATAAACCTTTAAACATAAAAAGTTTTAATCAAAATGATAAATATTTGGTATTTTCTGGTATTGGAAACCATAATACTTTTATTTCAATGATTAAAAATTATGGATTAAAAGTTTTAAAAGATTTGGAATTTCCAGATCACTATGAATACAAAAGTTTTGATATTAATAAAATTTTATATGAAGCAAAAAAGTTGAATTGTAAAATAATTACAACTGAAAAAGATTTTTTTAGATTAAATAATATGTACTCAAATAAAATTCTGTACATTAAGACAGAATTACAAATAGTTGACGAAGAAAGATTTATAAAAGCAATAATTTAAAATATGAAATATATAAAATATTTTATACAGTTTTTATTTGTTATATTAAGTTTCATAATATTTAAAATATTGGGTCCAAATTTATCTTCTAAACTTAGTGGAAAAATTTTTGAGTTAATTGGTCCATATTTTAGATCCAAAGAAGTTGTTGAATCAAATATAAAAAAAGCTTTTCCAAATATTAATAATTTAGTTCTAAAAAAAATTTCTAGTTCTATGTGGAAAAATTATGGAAATGTTTTTGCAGAATTTATGTTTATGAAAAATTTTAGATTTGGGAATCTTGCAAATAAAATTGAAATAGAAGGCCAAGAAATATTAGATAAAATTAAATCATCAAATGAGCAAGCTATATTTATATCTGGTCATTTTAGTAATTTTGAACTAATGGCAATGCATTTAGAAAAATCGAATATTAATCTCTCAACAATATACCGTCCTTTAAATAATATTTTTCTTAACGGAGTAATGGAAAGAATAAGAATTAAATATATTTGCAAAAATCAAATTAAAAAAGGTATTGGAGGTCTAAAAAAATTGATTAAATTAAAAAAAAATAAATTTTCAACAGCTTTAATGATTGATCAACGTGTATCTGAGGGAATACTATCAAATTTTTTTAATCAAAAAGCTTTAACAACGACTATACCTGCTCAGCTAGTGAAAAAATTTAATATTCCAATCATACCTGTTTCTATTAAAAGAATTGAAGGTTTAAGATACAGAATAAAAATTAATAATCCAATATACTTTTCTAAAGATGAGACCATTGAAAATATAACCGATGAGCTAAATAAAATTCTTGAAAATATGATAATTAAAAATCCAGAAGAATGGATATGGTCTCACAATCGCTGGAAATAATAAATACTTATGAAGTAGTCTCTCTTTTTTTAAAAGCTTCTTTATATGAAAAATATGCCTCTTGTAACTCTACGTTCCAGTATGTTAAATCTTGAATGCTAATTTTTTTCTTAGACACTGCACACTCGACATAATCTCCCTGTTCAATAATTTGAAAATTATTAGGTAAATATTTTATTTTAGCTAATTTTTTTGTCATTTTTAGTTTATATAGTTTTATATGAAAATCGGAATAATAGGAAGTGGTGGAAGAGAGCACGCAATTTGTCAGTCAATTAAAAAATCAGCTAAAATAAATAAAATTTTTTGCTTTCCTGGAAACGCTGGAACAAAACAAATTGCCGAAAACATTAATATAGATTTAGAAAACTTCGAACTTTTAAAAGATTTCATTTTAGATAATCAAATTGACTTGATAATTGTTGGTCCAGAAAAACCTTTGGTTGACGGAATTGTTGACTACCTTGAAAAATTTAAAATAAAAGTCTTCGGCCCAAATAAAATTGCCTCTAAACTTGAAGGTTCTAAAATATTTACAAAAAAACTATGTCAGAAATTTAATATTCCAACAGCCAAATTTGGAATTTTTAAAGATAGAGATGCTTCTAAAAAATTTATAAAAAATACAAATTTTCCTATAGTAATAAAAGCTGATAATCTTGCTGCAGGGAAAGGCGTTTATATTTCTAATAATAAAATTGAGGCCTTCACCGCTATCGATGAAATTTTTGATGGTAAATTTGGCAAAGCAAACAACCTACTTATAGAAGAATTTTTAGTTGGTGAGGAAATGAGTTTTTTTACTATTCATGATGGAAAAACATTTAAAAATTTTGGTACAGCACAAGATCATAAGAGAGTATTACCGGGAGATAAAGGGAAAAATACTGGTGGCATGGGTGCTTATTCACCTTCAAGACTAATTAACGATGAACTTGAGAAAAAAATCATAAATAAAATTATACAACCAACACTTAAAGGATTATCAAATCTTGAATGTCCGTATAAAGGCTTTTTGTACACTGGTTTAATGATTGTAAATAATGAACCTTATTTAATTGAATACAATGTTAGAATGGGAGATCCAGAATGCCAAACAATTCTTCCAAAATTAAGCTCGGACTTAATTGATATTATTTTAGCTTGTTGTGAAGAGAGACTTAAAGAAACTAAAATTAACTGGTCAAATAAAAAAAGTTTATGCATTGTTGTTTGCTCAAAAGGATATCCTGATAATTATAAGAAAAATATTGAAATAGGGAAATTAAAAGATTTAAAACTTAATAATAATGAATTTTTATTTCACGCTGGGACCTCTGAAAAAAAAGGAAAAATATATGCTGTTGGTGGAAGAGTATTAAACTTTGTAAATATCGAAGACGATTTTAAATTTGCTAGAGATAAAATTATTGAAAAATTAAAAAAATTAGATTGGTCTGGTGGCTTCTATAGAAATGATATCGGACATAAGGTAATTAAATTATGAGAATTATTTCTGGGATTTTCAAAGGAAAAAAAATTTTAGAACCAATTAATCAAAACACAAGACCATTAAAAGATTTAACTAAGGAATCTATTTTTAATATAATTTTACATTCGAATAAACTAAAAGTTAATTTGTTAAATTCGAACGTTTTAGACTTATTTTCTGGTGTAGGTTCATTTGGAATAGAATGCTTATCTAGAGGTGCAAAAAAAGTGATTTTTTATGAAAATTATCGAGGTGTTATTCCCATATTAAAAAAAAATTTATTGGGTTTAAAAGACTTAAACAACTATGAAATATTTGAAAAAAATATTTATGATGAAAACGTTTCTTTAAATTCAAACATTATGTTTGATATTATTTTTTTAGATCCTCCATATAAAGATAAAAATTTAGATATTATTTTTAAAAAAATAAATAAAAGTAAAATTTTAAGTAACAATGGAATAATTATTTTACACAGACATAAGAGTGAAAGAAAAAAAATTCCACATAAATTCAAAATTTTGGAGGAAAAAAAATATGGAATATCAAAAATAATGTTTTTAATTCAATTAAATTAACAATTTTTTTGTCTCTTTTTTTATTAGTTCTACAGCTGGTTGATCAAAAGGATTTAACTTTAAAGATCTGCCTAAAAGAACTGTCTCTAAAATAAAAAAACAGAATAATTCACCTAGAGTTTTCTCATCTCTTTTTTTTATTTCAAAACTACGAAATGGAATATTTTTAATACTAAATACTTTTTCTGTTGCTAATTTTTGAGCATAAGTGATGTCTGATATTTTTTTATTTTTTAAAAAAAAATGAGAATTTAATAACTCCTTATTATTAATTTTTTTTGAGTTTTCGTCATGTACATAAAAAAAAGTAAAAAAATTTTTTTGAAATCCATCTAAATAAAGTTGCATGACACTATGATTGTCTTTTGGCATACTTGAAACTATTGGTAAAATACCTTTTTTTTTCTTACCCAAACTTTCAGCAACTAGTTGTTGATACCACTTAAAAATATTTTCTGATTTTTCATCATAATTTAATATGATAGAATTATATTTTTTTTGATGAATTAATTCTAACAAAGAGCTTACATTTTTGGTTAAACAATCTAAAAATTTTTTATTTTTTATTAATGAATTAAGTTGCCTAAATTTGTTTACATTTAAACCCATCAAATCTGCCGGCAACATTCCAACCTCAGAAAGAACAGAATATCTTCCACCAATATAATTATTATGATGAATAACCTCTGATTTGAGTTTCTTAGCTAAAAGATAAAGATAACTCTCTTTATTTTCTGTAATAAAAATATTTTTTTCATTTTTTTTAATTATTACATTAGTGTTTCCAATTACCTCAATTGTATTGCCAGATTTTGAAATAACTATATTATTATATTTTTTTTTATTTAATTTCTCATCATGTATTAGATTATCGACGAAAGTAAAATTTTTTTTTATTTTATTTTTTAAAAAATTATAAATTGCCTGGGAACCAAGAGAGGATCCTCCCATTCCTATTAATCTAAAATCTAATTTATTTTTAAATTTAATTATATTTTGATTTACATAATTATCTTCATAATCTTCAGATAAAGATTTTAAAACTTGATTTTTTTCTTTTAATAATTTTTTGAGTATTTGTTTAATTTTAGATGATTTTCCTTTTTTCCTAAAACTAATAAAATTAATTCCCGATGTAAGCATCAATTTTTCTTGATTTTTTTAAGTAAATTTTCCTCAAAATCACTATTACTATTTTCTATAGACTGATCTTGATTATCATTGTTTATAATTAGTGACTTAATTGAATTATTCTCTTCAGCAAGATTTTCTTGCTCAGATTTGGGAATAGGTAATTTGTCATAATCTGGCGGCATTATAAGAGGTGATTTTTTTTCAACTAAAAATTCATCTGAATTATTTTTTTTTTGATTTGTGAAGCCCTCTTTAATTGTTCCGCATGAAGATAAAAATAAAGTTATTAATGATATTAAAAATATTCTAAAACTTTTCATATTTTTTCATTACTGTTATTTGTTGTTAATTCAATTAATATCATAAAAATCACACCTATAGTAATGAATATGTCTGCTAAATTAAAAATAAACCAGTGAAAATTACCAATATGAAAATCTATAAAATCTGGAACAGCATTGTAAAAAACTCTATCATAAAAATTCCCGATAGCTCCACCTAAAATCATTATTAAAGAATATTTTTTAAAACCTTTACTTTTAAAAATCATAAATGAAATGAATAGAATAATAATAAAAATAAATAAAGTCAGGAAATTGTATAAATAATTTTCTTCAAATGATAAAAGACCAAATGCAATTCCCTGGTTCCAAATAAGATGTATGTTTATAAATTTAGTTTCTAGTAATACAGAAATTTCATTTTTATTTTCCAAATAAATTACATAAATTTTAGAAAGTCTATCAAGTAAAAAAATTAGTAGAACTAAAAATGAATTTATTAAAAATTTTTTATCTAAATTTTTTAAAATCATTGAGGGTGTCTTGGGCAAGGACCTTCATTTATTTTCCAACAAACCGGACACTTGGTTCCCTTTGCTTTAGTGGTGATAGCTGTGGTTTCAATATCATCTTTATAATAAACTTCAGCTTTCGATGTAATACAAAGTTCAGAAAAATTTACATTTTCTGTGAGTTTTTTTAATTTTTGACTTAATTGTATTTTTAAATCTGCCTCTAAGCTTGATCCAATTTCTTTACTAGCTCTTTTTTCTTCAATACTTATATTGCAAATATTTCTGATTTTAATTAATTCGATCCATTTTTCACCAAGTTTTTCATTTTTAAATTTATCAGGAAATTTCTGAAATGTTTCAAGGTGAATGCTTTTTTTATCTTCAGCTAATAATTTAAAAATTTCTTCAGTGGTAAAAGACAAAATAGGAGCAAACCATTTTAATAGAGAATTTAAAATTATATTTAGAAGTGTAATTGTTGATTTTCTTTTTTTTGAATTTATTGGATCACAATAAAGATTATCTTTTCTGATATCAAAATAAAACGCAGATAAATCAACAGTACAAAAATTTAATAACTCCTTATATAAATTATGGAAATCATAATTATTAAAATATTGTATAAATTTATTATTAAGAACAAAGATTTTATGTAACATTAATTGCTCTAATTCAGGCAATTCATCAACTTCAAGAATGTCTAAATTAATATCTTCAAAATTATCATTTATATTTCCAAGCAAATACCTAAATGTATTTCTGATTTTTCTATATGAGTCAGCGTGTTGATCTAAAATTGAATAATCTATTCTTAAATCTTCTGCATAATTTGATGATGCTACCCATATCCTTAAAATATCAGCTCCATATTTTTTCAGAATATCCTCAGGAGCAATTACATTTCCTAAAGATTTAGACATTTTTAAACCTTTGCCGTCCACGACAAAACCGTGAGATAAAATCGATTCAAATGGTGCTCTTCCTCTAGTTCCACAAGACTCTAATAATGATGAATGAAACCAACCTCTGTGTTGATCTGAACCCTCTAAATACATTGATGCTGGCCATTTTAAATCTTCTCTTTTTTCCAATACAAAAGAGTGAGTTGAACCGCTATCAAACCAAACTTCAACGATATCACTTAATTTTTGATAATCATCAGCTTTATATTTCTTACCTAAAAATCTTTGAGGATCATCTGAAAACCAACAATCTGACCCTTCCTTCTCATAAATTGATGAAATATTTTCGATAACGTCATCATCAACTAAAATTTCTTTTGTTTTTTTATTTACAAAAATTGGAAGAGGCACCCCCCAAACTCTTTGTCTTGAAACGCACCAATCAGGTCTTGTTTCTATCATTGATTTTAATCTTTCTTTACCTTTGCCTGGATAGAAAGTTGTTTCATCGATGGCTTTTAATGCTTTATCTCTAAGTTTATGACTTTCCATTGAAATAAACCATTGAGGTGTAGCTCTATGAACAAGAGGAGCTTTAGATCTCCACGAATGAGGGTAAGAGTGAACTAGCTCACCATTAAATAATAAATTTTTTTGCTCTTTTAGTTTTTCAATTACAATAGGATTTGCTTTAAATATATGAATTCCTTCAAACAATTTCACATTGTTTGTATATTTTCCATCTCCATCAACTGTTTCTATTGCTTTGATACCGTTATTCAAACAAAGGTTAAAGTCATCAGGTCCGTGACTAGGTGCACAATGCACTATTCCAGTTCCTTGCTCAGTAGTTACAAATCTAGCCTCGAGCATTGGAATATCATGATCATAACTAAGATTTAAAAAAGGGTGACTACAAATAGTATTTTTAAATTCTTTACCTTTAAACGTTAGAAGTTTTTTATATTCTTTTAATTCACACTCTTTAACGACTGATTCAAGTAGAGCATCTGCGATAACAATTTTTCTATTTTTAAAATCACCTTCGTCATGAATTTCTAATATCAAATAATCAAGAGATTCGTTATATGCTAAAGCTTTATTGGCTGGTATTGTCCATGGAGTTGTAGTCCAAATAACTATTTCACTTCCAACCAAATCTTTTAAATTAGATGATTTAACTTTAAAAGAAGTATAAATTGTATCTGATTTATGATCTTGATATTCTACTTCAGCGTCTGCAAGTGCAGTCTTCTCAACTGTTGACCACAACACAGGTTTAAAACCTCTATATAAACTTCCTTCTTTTAAAAATTTACCAAGCTCCCTAACTATTTGGGCTTCTGCATTAAAGCTCATTGTTGAGTAATAATTTTCCCAGTCCCCTACAACACCCAGTCTTTTAAATTGACTTTTATGAACTTCAATCCACTTCTCTGCAAATGTTCTACATTCTTTTCTAAACTCAACTATTGGAACTTCATTTTTGTTTTTTTTATTTTTTTTATACTGTTCCTCAATTTTCCATTCAATTGGTAAGCCATGACAATCCCAGCCTGGAACGTAAATGGAGTCTTTTCCATCCATTTGATGAAATTTTACAATTATATCTTTAAGAATTTTATTAAGAGCGGTGCCCATATGAATATTGCCATTTGCATATGGCGGACCATCATGTAAAACAAATTTTTCTCTTCCTTTACTTTGATTTCTTAATTCGTCGTAAAGATTTATTTTTTTCCAATATTCAAGAATTTCTGGTTCTCTAGTAGGCAGGTTAGCTTTCATAGAAAAAGCTGTTTTTGGTAGATTTATTTGTGATTTAGTCATTTAGTCTTTTTTGCAATATTTAAGTCTTTTTTAATTTGAGCTCTTAATTGATTAACATTATTAAATTTTTTTTCTTTCCTTATAAACTTTAAAAACTCTACTGATAAAAGTTTATTATAAAGATTTCCAGAAAAATTAAATAAATGAACTTCTAACAATATTTTTTTTTGATTAAATGTTGGTCTATACCCAAGATTAGCAATTCCTTTAAGATATTTATCACTATTTTTTCTCAAAACCTTTACGGCATAAACTCCTGGTTTTGCTAAAACATAATCACCTATATCTATATTGCAGGTTGGAAAACCAATTTTTTTTCCTACTTGTCTACCCTTTTTAACTATTCCTTGTATCGTCCAGTTCCTTTTTAAAAGATTATTAGCTTTTTCCAACAAACCCTTTTCTAAAAAATTTCTAATTAAAGATGATGATACGATTTTTTTACTTTTAATTAGTGGTTCAGGTTTAACAACTTTATAATTAAATAATTGCTCGTATCTTTTTAGTAAATTAACATTTCCTTCTCTTTTATTTCCAAATCTAAAATTATTGCTGACAAAAATAAATTTAGAACTTAGTTTTTTATTTAAAATTTGAGATATAAAATTTAGTGCTTTAGTTTTTGAAAATTTTTTATCAAATTTTTTCGTAATAACAAAATCTACTTTTAAGCTACTAAGTAATTTAATTTTTTGATTAATATTAGAAAGCCTAAAATTTTTTAATTTTTTATTAAAAAACATTTTTGGCATTGGATCAAAATTTACAACACCAATCTTTAAATTATATTTTTTCTTATATGACTGTGCTAATTGAAATAATTTTTGATGTCCCAAATGTAAACCATCAAAATTACCTATTAAAATAATTGATCCTTTGTGTAATTTTTTAATATTAAAATTTGTATAATGTTTTACCATTTTAAATCTGATTGAATAAAATTAACTACCGCTTCATACTCTTTTGAAACATCTTGGATACCTTTATTTTTTATTTCATTTCTATGTATTCCGTTACTAATTAATAAAGAATCATAATTCAAAAGATTTGCACCTCTGATATCAGTATTTAAATTGTCACCAATTGCTAAAATTTTTTTATTTTTATTGTCAATTGACTGATTATAAACCTCTGGGTGTGGTTTTCCAAAATACACTACTTCCCCACCCATTTTTTCAAAAACCATTGCAACAGAACCTGCACACAACTCTCTAACTTCACCACGATCAACAATTAAATCTGGATTTGTGCAAATCATTTTTTTGGAAATATGTTTTTTAAGTAAATCTTTGTAAAATTTTAAATCCTTATCGTGATTATCAAACAACCCTGTACATAATAAATATTCACTATCACTAATATCTTCACGCTTATTTTTCTCAAATAAATAAAACAAATCAAAATCTCTAGGTGGACCTATATGATAAAACTTTTTTGATAAGTAAGATTTTTTCAAATAATTTAATGCTGCTTCTCCTGAAGTAAATACGTGATCTCTGAGTACTTTATCCATACCCATCTTTTGTAAAAAATTTTGAACAGTTTTATTTGGTCTTGGGGCATTTGTTAAAAGTACAAGCATTTTCTTTTTTTTTAAAAGTTCATTTAAAACAGCTATTGCTGTTTCATGAAGATTAACCCCATTATGAACAACACCCCATAAGTCTATATAAAAAAGATCATAATTATCAGCTATTGATTGTAAGCCATTTAAATCTAAATTTTTGGTCATATTTTAAGGTATAAACCATAAAATCCCGAATTTACTAGCAATATTAATATCTTAAAGGTTTTCTGATCTTGAAATAGGCGGTGAAATATCTATATGAAGCACATATTTTATAAAGATTTATTAAGGAGAATTTATGAAGTTTAAACCGTTACATGACAGAGTTTTAATCGAAGTATTAGATGGCAGTGAAAAAACTGCTGGTGGAATAATTATTCCTGACACAGCTCAAGAAAAACCTCAAGAAGGCAAAGTTGTTGCTGTTGGTGGTGGTGCAAAAACTGAAGATGGAAAAATAATTCCAATGGATGTTAAAGTTGGTGATAAAGTTTTATTTGGCAAATGGTCAGGAACTGAAGTCAAAATTAATGGTAAAGAGTATAGCATAATGAAAGAGTCAGACATTATGGGTATTTCTGGTAAGTAATTTAATTTAAAGGAGAAAAATAATGGCAAAAGTTGTTAAATTTGATGCTGAAGCAAGAGCAGCAATGATAAGAGGTGTAAATATCCTAGCTGACACTGTTAAAGTAACTTTAGGACCTAAAGGAAGAAATGTCGTAATGGATAAATCTTATGGTGCACCTAGAATTACTAAAGATGGTGTGTCTGTAGCTAAAGAAATAGACCTTGAAGATAAATTTGAAAATATGGGTGCACAAATGGTTAAAGAAGTTGCTAGCAAAACTAATGATGAAGCTGGTGATGGAACTACTACTGCAACTATACTTGCGCAAGCAATTGTTAAAGAAGGTGTCAAGTATGTAACAGCCGGTATGAATCCTATGGATGTAAAAAGAGGAATAGATGCTGCTGTAGAAACGGTGAAAGATAGTCTTGTTGCATCTGCAAAAAAAGTAAAAGATAGTGATGAAATTGCACAAGTTGGTACTATTTCTGCGAATGGTGATAAAGAAATTGGAACTATGATTGCAAAAGCAATGCAAAAAGTTGGAAATGAAGGGGTAATCACAGTTGAAGAAAACAAGGGTATTGAAACTGAATTAGATGTAGTTGAGGGTATGCAATTTGATAGAGGATATCTATCACCATATTTTATTACTAACAGTGATAAGATGACTACAGAATTAGATAACCCTTTTATTTTATTACATGAAAAGAAATTAACTAATCTACAGCCAATGGTTCCTCTTTTAGAGGCTGTTGTTCAAGCTGGTAGACCGTTGATGATTATTTCCGAAGACGTTGAAGGTGAAGCTTTAGCAACTCTAGTTGTAAATAAACTTAGAGGTGGTTTGAAAGTTGTAGCTGTAAAAGCTCCAGGGTTTGGTGATAGAAGAAAAGCTATGCTCGAAGATATTGCTATTTTAACAGGAGGTCAGGTTATATCTGAAGACTTAGGTATAAAACTTGAAAATGTTAAACTAGATGATCTTGGATCTTGTAAAAAAATAAAAGTTGATAAAGATAACAGTACTATTGTAAACGGTAGTGGTAAAAAGTCTGACATCGAAGCTAGGTGTGCTTCAATCAAACAACAAGTTGAGGAAACTACTTCTGATTATGATAGAGAAAAACTTCAAGAGAGACTTGCGAAGTTAGCTGGTGGAGTTGCGGTTATCAAAGTTGGTGGTGCAACTGAAGTTGAAGTTAAAGAAAGAAAAGATAGAGTTGAAGATGCTTTGAATGCAACTAGAGCTGCTGTTGAAGAAGGAATTGTAACAGGTGGTGGTTGCGCTCTTCTTTACGCTGCTCAAGAACTTGATAAAGTTAAAGCAAAAGGTGATGACCAGAAAGCAGGTGTGGATCTTGTGAGAAAAGCATTGGAAGCTCCAATTAGACAAATTACTAAAAATGCTGGTGTTGATGGTTCAGTGGTAGTTGGTAAATTATTAGAGCAGAAGAAAAAAACTAACGGTTACGATGCTCAAAACGAAGAATATTGTGATATGTTTGCAAAGGGTATCATAGACCCAGTTAAAGTTGTGAGAACTGCTTTACAAGACGCTGCTTCAATTGCTGGATTATTAGTAACTACAGAAGCAATGATCGCTGACAAACCAGAGGAAAAAGATGCTGCTGGTGGAATGCCTGGTGGAATGCCTGGTGGTATGGGCGGCATGGGTGGAATGGGTGGAATGGGTATGTAATCCCTCATTTTCTTAAAAAATTTTAAAAGGCCATCTCAAGATGGCCTTTTTTTTATGTGAAATTTAATCATGTCAAAAAGATATAGTGGTAAATCATTTAAAGACTCTAGTGTTAAAAAAAAACCTAAATTGAGCTTTAAAGAAAAAAGAAAACTTAAAAAAGATAAGCAAAAAAAGACAAATTAATCCTGAATTTTGAAAATTATTCAAGCCAGTTATGAGTTTTTTTGAGTTTTAATATCCTTTTAAATATGTATAAGAGCCAGAAATTTATGAGTAATAATATCAGAAACATCACAATCATCGCCCATGTTGATCATGGTAAGACTACTTTAATTGATAATTTAATGAAACAAAGTGGTTCATTTAGGGATAATGAAGTTGTTGATGAAAGATTAATGGACTCGGGAGAACTTGAAAAAGAAAGAGGAATTACAATTTTAGCTAAACCTGCTTCAATTAATTGGAATAATTCAAGAATAAATATAATCGATACTCCAGGCCACAGAGATTTTGCTGCTGAAGTTGAGAGAGTTTTAAGTATGGCAGATGGAGCCTTGTTATTAATTGACTCTGCAGAAGGTGTTATGCCTCAAACAAAATTTGTATTATCGAAAGCTCTTAAACAAGGATTAAAGCCAATTGTTGTTATTAATAAATTAGATAAAGCTGATCAAAGAGCTAATGAAGTTTTGGATGAAACATTTGATTTATTTGTTAGCTTAGATGCAAATGAAGAACAATTAGATTTTCCAGTTCTGTATGCAAGTGGGAGATCAGGTTGGGCTGATAACGAAATTGATGGTCCAAGAGAAAATTTAAACCCTTTGTTAGATTTAATTGTTGATCATGTAAAACCTGCTAAACTTGATAAAAATAAACCTTTTGCGATGTTGTCAACGCTACTTTATGCAGATAGTTTTTTAGGAAGAAGTTTAGTTGGAAGAATTGCACAGGGAACTGCGAAAGCTAATCAATCTATAAAAGCAATTAATTTAAATGGTGAAAAAGTTGATGAAGGAAAATTAACAAAAATTTTTAGATATGAAGGGACAAAAAAAGTTCCAATAGATGTTGGCGAGGCTGGAGATATCGTAGTTGTAGCCGGGTTAGAAAAAGCAAATGTTGCTGATACGATATGTGATCTAGGGGTAAATGAGCCAATCCCTGCGACACCAATAGATCCTCCTACAATGTCAATTACAATTACTGTAAATACTTCACCCTTAGCTGGAACTGAAGGTAAAAGACTAACCAGCACCCAAATAAGAGATAGATTAGTTCAAGAGGCACAAAATAATGTTGGTATTACATTTTCAGAAAACGAAGGAAAAGACTCTTTTGTTGTTAGTGGTAGAGGTGAGTTGATGTTGGAAATTCTTTTAACTCAAATGAGAAGAGAAGGTTTTGAAATGACAGTTAGTCCTCCAAAAGTTTTATATAAAACTGATGAGAGTGGAAATAAACTTGAGCCAATTGAAGAAATTACTATGGATCTTGATGAAGAACATTCATCAAAAGTAATTGACTCAATGAACAGAAGAAAAGGTAAACTAATAGAACTAAAAGATACTGGAACTAACAAAAAAAGATTAATTTTTCATGCGCCTACTAGAGGTTTAATGGGCTACACAAGTAGATTTCTAACACTTACAAAAGGAAATGGAGTGATCAACAGAATATTCCATAGCTATGGTCCTTTTGAAGGAGAGATGGAAGGTAGAAGAAATGGGGCATTAATCTCAATGGAGCAAGGAAAAGCTGTTGCATTTGCTATCTTTAACTTACAGGCACGAGGAGAAATGTTTGTTACACATAATGACTCTGTTTATCCTGGAATGATAGTTGGTCTTTCACCTAAGCCAGGTGATATGATTATTAATGTAATGAAGGGTAAAAAATTGACTAATATGAGAACTCAAGGTACTGATGAGAATGTTGTTCTTACACCAGTAAGAAAGATGTCAATTGCGGAACAATTAAGTATGCTTAATACAGATGAAGCTTTAGAGATAACACCAGACTCATGCAGATTAAGAAAAGCAATTCTTGATCCACACGAAAGAAAAAAAAGCGAAAAAGCTATAGCTGCAGCCTAATCAAAAGTTTTATCAACTAAATAAAGTCCTAAAGCAACGCAAGGACCTATGCCAAATGCGAACAATAAAGTTCCAATCCCTACTGTTCCTCCTAAATACCATCCAATACTAACAACAGAAATTTCTAATGTTCCTCTTACAACAGCTATAGGAAAATTAGTTAATTTTTGTAATCCTATCATTAATCCATCTCTAGGACCGGCTCCTAAATTTGATACTAAATAAATACCCCCACCTATTCCAACCATGATAACAGAAATTACAGCTAATAATAATTGATGAATATAATTTGATGGTGTTGGAACATACTTGATACAAAGATCAATCATAATTGCAATAATCAAAGCATTAAATATTGTACCCATCCCTGGTTTTTGCCCAAGAGGTATCCATAAAATTAAAACAGCAATACTTATTAATAACGTGATAGTTCCAATACTTAAATTAACATTTAAGGAAATACCTTGGGCTAAAACACTCCAAGGAGAGGCTCCAGTAAATGAAACAATTAACAATCCCTCACCCAATCCAAATAAAGATAAACCAAAACATAAGAAAAAAAATGTAGAAAACTTTGGTTTAAAATTAAATGGTTTTTCTGAACTCCATTTTACTTTTGGAATTTTTTTTATTTTTAAAAACATAATTGTAATAAGCTATATCTATTAATGAAAAAATCTAATATTGTAACCGGCAAATGAAAAAGTTTGCAGTTATTTTACTTGTTATTTTTTTCTCATCAATTTCTCTAGCTCATATAGGTCATTATAACAAATTTGACAAAATAGAAATGGAGATCTTAAGAAATGATGAAGTAATTGGATATAACAATTATTATTTTAAAAGAGATGATGAAAAAACGATAGTAAAAAATCAATATAAATTTGAGGTAAAATTACTATCTGCAACAATATTTAAAGTAGAAGGATATGGAGAAGAAATTTATTTAAAAGATAAATTAATATCTTTTCAATCAAAGACACTTCAAAATAAAAAAGAAAAATTTGTAAACTTAAAACTAGATAAAAATAATGAAAAGTTTAATATCAAAGGATCTTCATATTCAGGTGAAGCTTCAGTTAAAAATATTATTGGAAATTGGTGGAGTCATAAAATTTTACAAGCAGAAAGCCAAATAAGTCCTATTTCTGGAAGTATTAAAGAACAAATAGTTACTTTTATTGGTAAGGAAAATATTTCAATTAATGACAAACAATACGAAACAGATCATTTCAAACTTACATCTAAAGATACATCTCTTCCTGAGGATAAAAAATTAAATTTTGATATTTGGCTTGATAAAAAAACTTCGGTTATTGTCAAAGTTACATACAAAAGAATGGGAAATTGGGAATATCGTTTAAAAAATCTTGAATAAAATTATTTATTTATTTTTTTATAAAGATCATTTGCACTTATCCATCCAGCCTCTACTCTAGGACCTACAAACCAATCTGCACAAACACCTAAATTTAATTTAGTATTCCAATAACTTTTAACTTTTAAAGTTCTAGAATTTGAGGAATATTTCCAACCATGATTTAATGAAGTTAATATTTTTGTTTTTTTAATTCCAGTAAGTTTAAAAAAACGATCAACCAAAATCTTTGAGTTTTTTGCTTTATTTTCTCTATTTTTATTTATTTTTTTGTTTGCCCATAGGTTTGTGCTTTGTAAAGTCCACAAATCATTATTACTTCTAAATCTTTTTTTACTATTTTCTTTAGCGGCCCATCCTAAAATTTTGTCATCAAACAAATAACTCGATATGTTTTTATTTGTTTTTTTAATTTCGATCATGACTGTAATATTTGCATCCATTTTAATTTTTTGTTTGATAAATGGATCTTCTATAAATTTTTTTGATAATTTTTTTAATTGTGGGAATGGACAAGTTAATATTAATTTATCATAATATTTTATTTGGTTGTTCTTAAAATCTAATTTCCATTTATTATTTATAAATTGAATCTTCTCTAACTCACTTTGAAAGTTGCTTTTTATATTCTTTATCAAGTGTTTGCTGATATCATTATTACCTTTGCAACCAATTATTTTAATATGATTTTTATTTTCTTTTTTTAATTTGTTTAAAAAAATATGTTTGCCACTCCATTTTTTTAGAATTTTTTTTTTACATAAATTTGAAATAAATTTCTTAAATTGAATTGATTTTGGAGAAATATATTGAGCCCCATGGTCAAATCCTTTTGACTTATTTAATCTTTTAAAGGAAGATCTGCCACCTGGACCTCGAGCTTTATCATAAATATGTACAGAATTTTTTTTGCTTAAAAGATTAGCTATTGTTGCTCCAGAAATTCCCGAGCCAATGACACAATAACTGCTCATTTTCCTGCTACGGTCATACCTTCTATCATCATAGTTGGTGAATTGACTGAATATTCTAATTCTAAATCATTAGCTAAAGTTATATTTTTAAACATATCCTTAAAATTACCAGCAATTGTTATTTCGTTAACAGGATATTTAAATTCTCCGTCTTCAACCAAAAAACCAGTCGCCCCTACTGAATAATCTCCTGTTACAAGATTAGATCCGTGACCAATAGTTTCAGTAATATAAAGGCTTTTTGAATTTTTTTTTAGAAGATCTTCGTAGCTTAAATTTCCATTTTCAAAATATAAATTAGTAGTTCCACCACTTCTTCCATTTGATTGTAAATTTAATTTTTTTCCATTGTAAGTGTCGACAAGGTAATTTTTAAGTATTCCATTCTCTATAAGTTGTAATGTATTAGAGTGTACGCCCTCTGAATCAAAATTTTGAGAACCCATTCCTTTAATTATATCTGGTTTATCAATTACATTTATCGAATTGGCAAAAACCTGTTGATCAATTTTATCCTTTAAAAATGAAGTGCCTCTTGCAATTGCAGATGCAGATATTGCACTTGCAAAAACACTTAACATTCCTTTTGAAATTCTTTTATCAAAAATTATGTTTATCTTCTCACTTCCAATTTTGTTAGGGCTCAATTTTCTAATAGTTTGCTTGGCAGCTTTATTTCCAAGATCTGATGCTTGCTTAATATCAGACAAATGACGTTTGCTAGAAAATTCATAGTCTCTTTCCATACTATTTTCATCTTTTGCAACTGTTACGCAAGAAGCCGAAAAAGAAGATGTTTTATAGCCGTCACAAAAACCGTCACTATTTGCTAATATGAAATTTGATTTATTTTCAGTGAAACTAGATTCTGTATTTATGATTTGATTATTTGATGAAGCAGATTCCTCTAAATCTTTCAAATATTTTATTTTTTTATCATTTTCAAATCTTGTTTTATCATACAAATTAAGACTACTAATTTGTTTGGCTAATAAATCTTTATCAGGCAAAGAATTAAATTCATCCTCTGGTGTCATTTTTGTAGTTTCAAAGCATTTTTCAATTAAAGTTTTTATATTTTCATCTAGTAAATTTGATGATGAAATTGATGATCGTCTTTTACCTAAATAAGTTTCTATACTTAATGCCAATCCATCTGATCTATCTGAAGCTTCTAGGGATTTATTTCTAAAATTAACTGTTTCTGAAATTGAGTGACCAACTGTAACACTTGCATCAGTTGCTCCCATTTTTTTTGCCAAATCTAAACAATATGAAGCTTTAGATTTTAGAAATTCTTGATCCTTAACCATAATACTTTAAAGTTTTGTTCCACCAACTGTCATTTTGTCAATCAAAATTGAAGGTTGAGCGACTCCCACAGGAACTCCTTGTCCTGCTTTTCCACAAGTTCCTATGCCTGGATCTAACATCATATCATTTCCTACCATCGATACTTCTTTAAGTATTGATGGTCCATCACCAATAAGTGTTGCGCCTTTAATTGGAGATCCAATTTTCCCATTATTTATTTCGTAAGCTTCGGTGCAATTAAATACAAATTTTCCAGATGTAATATCTACCTGGCCGCCTCCAAAACTTACTGCAAAAATTCCTTTATCAACAGATTTGATCATTTCATCTTGAGTTTGATTGCCACTTAACATCATTGTATTTCTCATCCTTGGCAAAACAATATGTCTATAATTTTCTCTTCTCCCAGATCCAGTAGATCTTGTATTCATTAATCTTGCATTATGCCTGTCTTGCATAAAGTTTTTAAGAATACCATTTTCAATTAAAACTGTTCGCTCAGTTGGCGTTCCCTCATCGTCAATAGTTAGACTACCTCTTCTATTATCTATCGTACCATCATCAACAATTGTAACTCCCTCACTTGCAACTTTTTCTCCCATAAGGTCATGAAATGCTGATGTTTTTTTTCTATTAAAATCTCCTTCTAGACCATGACCAATTGCTTCATGAATTAATATAGCAGGCCAACCAGGTCCTAAGACTACTTTCATCTCACCAGCAGGTGCTGGTTTACTTTCTAAATTTACTGATGCAATTCTAAAAGCCTCTTCACAAACATTTTTCCAATTGTCATTTTTTAAATAATCATCATAAGATTGTCTGCCACCAATTCCATATACACCTGTTTCTTTTCTTCCATTTTTTTCCAACATTACAGAGACATTAAATCTAATTAATGGACGTACATCAGTAAGCGCTTCTCCACCTGATCGAATAATTTCAATTGATTTTTGCTCACCAGCAAAACTAGCAGTCACTTGTTTTACAGATCCATCTTTTTTTCTTAAAAAATCATTTACTTTATTTAAAACTTCTAATTTCGAGTCTAAAGTTTTTTGTTCAATTGGATTAATATCTTCATAAAATTTTTTATTAGATTTTGGAATTTCATAATTATATGTACCTTTAATTGATTTAAGAGTTGACTTAAGATTTTCAGAGGAATTTTTTAATGAATCTTTTGATATTTCATTTGAATATGAATAAGCAACAACCTCGTTTGAAATAGCTCTGAAACCAAATCCTAAATCAGAACTATAATTTGAACTTTTTATTTTATTGTCATCTAACAAAATTGACTCTGATCTAGACTCCTCTAAATAAAGCTCACCATCATCACAATTATTTAGTGTTTCAGATACTATTTTATCTGCATCTTGTCTTGTTAAATCAGATTTATTAAAGAAATTACTCATCCGTCTTAAATAATAGTTTGTTGATAATTTTCAACTGATCATTTTACGCATGTACAATTTATCACCAAAAGTTAATTATTGTTAGATGAAAGTATTTTTTAATAACTCTTGTAAAATCTGTAGATCAGAAATTAACTTATATAAAAAAGAAAATATCAAAGATATTGACTGGATAGATATAACAAATAATTCAGATGCTGAAAAAGAAACATCTAGAAATGATAAAGAATTATTAAGAAGATTACATGTTAAGGAGAATGGTAAAATTATTCAAGGTGCAGAGGCATTTCTTTATGTTTGGAAAAAAATTCCAAAATATAGATTTTTATATAAATTTTTCAAACTGCCAATAATTTTCACAATATTTAAATATGGATACGAAATTGTTGCCTTTTTTTTATATTTAAAAAATAAAAAACAACTCAAAAAATTAGGTTAAGAAAAATATTAAAAATTCACTTAGTAAAGACATAGATAATAAAAACATAATTAATAAAATTGAATACATTAGAGTTATAACTCTATTTCTTTTTCTCCTAAGTCTAACAAAAAATCTATCATCTAGATCTGAAATATCTCTTTCACCAACTACTGGATAATCATAACTCCATCGCCATGTAGATTGTCCTAATCTAGAGTCGAGACTGTTAAAATATCTTATCCATGCAAGAACGTATTTTAATGCTAGATACAAAATAATCATTAGTATTGAAGAAAGTAACATTCTTAATGATATTTAATTATGTATGATAATTTAATTGACATTTTTGGCTCTTTTTCTTGCGATTAACTGTGTAAGAGCATCAACCATAATATCTGAGGCCTTAAATATTTCATTATTTTTAAACTCATGAGAAATATTTTTTTCCGGATTGGTTTTGTCTTCAATAACTATTCCTTCATCTGGTGAATTATTTTTTATATAAATTAATAAAAGCCATTCATCATCTGAGGTTTCGTCCCATTTAACAAAAATTTCTCCTGTTTCAAATCTTCTATCTATACATCTAAAGATAGACATATGTCTTGTTATGTGTCTTTTATTTAATTGAAATACTAAACTGCTGGCACTTCTGTAAAAACTTTCGAGAGCAAACTCAATTTTCTGTCTAGCTAAAGTATATTCTTTTTCTTTTTGTAAAAGTGTTTCTCTATCTTCATCACCTTGAATTTTAACTCCTAAAGCCTCTACTCTTTCTCTAATTTTTTGATCTCTAATAATTCGATATTTTTCTTTTAATTTTTCTATTCTTTGTTGTAAGCCGGCATAATCCTCTCTCTTTTCTCTTAAGGAAATTTTTTCCAATTTCTCTAATTCTTTAACTTCTCTAACTCTAAACTTTTCAATTTGCCTATCTAATTTTAATTGTTGTAAAAATTGCTTTTGTTTTTCTGCTTGTTCAATTCTTAAAAGAGCTTGTTCTTTTCTTAAGAATAGTTTTATTTCTTTTGTTCTTTGTTTTTCCAATCTAATTTCATCTTTTAGCGCTTGTTCTTTTAATTTAACTTTTAATTCAGCCTCTTTTTGCTTTTCTTTTGCAACTATAATCTTTTCTAATCTTTCTTTTTCTTGTTTTTCTATTTTTAATCTTCTTGCTTCATCTTTTTTTAGAATTTTATACTGTGAAATTGTGTCTGCTATTTTATCAAAAAATGCTTGGATATATTTTTCAAAACCAAAATTTAATCTAAACTTAAATTCAGGCTTTAAAGAATTTTGAAAGCTAACTATTTTTAAAAGAAAACCTGGTTTCTTTGATACAATAGATTTAGATTTTTTTGAAATCTTTGTTTTTTTTGGGTGTTTTTTTAATTTATTAGTTTTCTGTTTTCTTCGACTCTTAATTCTTTTTATTAATTTATTTTTAATATTAAATTTATTTGATTTTTTAGATGTTTTTTTTGCTTTTTTTTTGGCTTTATTTTGATTTTTAGAAATACTTTTTTTTAATTTTTTTTTCTTTTTTTTCATTTTAAGGAGGTTAATTTCTACCAATTATTTATTGATAAATATAGTCTCTTGTAACAGGCGTAGAAGAATAATTCTTTGTTAATTGAAATTGATATACAACTTGATCACCCCACTTAAATGCCATCTCACAACCAGCAAGATAAAATTCCCACATCCTAAAAAATTTTTCATCAAACATTTCAATAATTTTATCTTTATTTCGAATACAATTTTCTTTCCAATGTCTTAGCGTATGTGAATAATGAAGTCTTAAAACCTCAATATCTGCAACAATTAAGCCTGCTTTTTCAATTGGTGTTGTTACCTCACTTAAACTCGGAGTATAACCTCCTGGAAAAATATACTTAGTTATCCATGGATGTGGATCTCTTGGTGGATTAACTGATCCTATAGTATGAATTAATGATACTCCATCATCTTTTAAAAGTTTTTCAACTTGTGAAAAAAATTTTTTATAAAATTTTCTTCCTACATGTTCAAACATCCCAACACTAACTATTCTATCAAATTTTTCATCGAGCTCTCTATAATCCATTAACTTAAAGTTTAATTGGTTTTCTAGATTAAGTTCTTTTGCTCTTTTCTTGCAGTAATTAAATTGATTTTCTGAAAGTGTAATACCTGTTACTTCACAGTTTGCACTTTTTGCAATATCTATTGCTAGAGAACCCCATCCACATCCGATATCTAAAACTTTTTGATTTGGTTTTATATTAAGTTTTTTTATTATATGTTTAATTTTATTATTTTGAGCTGTTTCCAATGTATCTGTTTCATTTATAAAATATGCACATGAATATTGTCTTTTAGGATCCAAAAATAAGTCATAAAGATCATCTGAAATATCATAATGATGCGAAACATTCATTTTAGATTTTTTTATAAAATTAAAATTAGTTAAATATCTATAAGAGCCTCTTAATCTATTAATCAAATAACTAAAAAAATTTAAGTCTCCTCTTCCAAAATTCATTAAAGAGAGATCTAAAAAATCAGTTAGCGTTCCATTTTCAATAGTGATTTCACCATCTGTATATGCTTCACCAAAATATAAATCAGGATGAAATAGCAATTTATAGTGAAGATTTTTATTTAAAATGTTAACTTTTATAGGGTTTTCACTCTTTGGATTTCCAATAATGTAACTTTTTGAATTAGCATCAACCAATATAAATCCATCTTTTTTAAAAACATTATTTAAAAATCTAGCTAATTGCATTATGCCGCCTTAGTATTTTTTAAAGAAAAATTAAATTTTTCTAAATTATTGATTAAATCCAATTCATCTTTAGCATTTAAAATGCTAAGTGGTGGTAAAAGATTTTTATAATATATTTCTTTTTTACTAAAGTATGTATGCAAACCTGAAATCAAATTATATTTTTCAAATTCAGCTCTTACATCACAAAGATTTTGGTTTACCGTCTGTTCTTGTCCATCATTAAAATCATCATATACTTTTCTTGCCAGTGAAGAAGTGGCATTGCATGTAGCTGTGATTATTCCTGAACAGCCTAATTGAAGTCCTTTAAGTAATTTTGATTCTGATCCAGGTAAAACTGAAAAATTATCAATTTTTAAATTTTCAAAAAGATTGTAAGAACTATCTTTTACACCAATAATATTTTTTGGATATTTTTTTACTAACTCTTCAATACATTCAATACTAAACTTATAACCACAGAGTTTTTCAAAATTATATAGTACAATTTCACAATCAGAAATTACTTCTACTATTTTGCTATAAAATTCTATTACTTCTTTATCTCCATATTTATAGTAAGCAGGCGGCATAATTAAGAATCTATTAAAACTTAAAGATTTAGAAACTCTCATTAAATTAATCGTTTCACCTAAAGAATTTAAACCAGTACCTATAATATATTTTTCTTTGTGTTTGCTTGAAGTCAGATGATTTAACAAATTAATTTTTTCAGAGACAGGTATAAGTTGAGCCTGCCCTGTACTACCAAATATAGCTGCTCCGTGACAACCATTGTCTATAACCATTTCTGCGTGCAGAATGGTTTTTTTAATATCAAGCGTCAAATCATCATTTAAGATCGACATTGAGGCCGCATAAATGCCTTTAATTTTACTCATAGTAAAAATTTATATAAAAATATTAATTAGTAAAGTTTATAAATTAACTATGAAAATATTAGCTATTCAAAATAAGATGGGTATTGGTGATACGGTTATTTTCCTACCATTTATTAAAGCTATTTCAAATAAATTTGGAGCACCTGTTAGCTTGCTAGTGAAAGAAAATTCAAAAGCTGACGAGTTTTTAAATCAAACAAATTATATTGATGAAATAATTCACTTAGAAAGAGACAATAAAATAAATCAAAAACATGATGGTTTTAAAGGATTTTTCAAATTAGCAAGTGATATAAAAAAATATAATTTCAATAAAGTTTTTATATTCAATTCTTCTTTGAGATATAATCTAATTTCTAGATTAGCAGGTATCAAAGAAATATTTCAATACCCATTATTTGAAAAACAAAATCAACATATTACAGAATCTGCTAAAAAATTAATAAAAAGATATCTAGATATTGAAACTATTGATAATCCAGAAATTCAAATTGATAATGATCTAGTTCAAAAATCAGCAGTAAACTTTAATATAAATAATGACGAACTTAATGTTTTGTTAGGTGTAGGTGGTTCAGGTCCAACAAAAAGAATACCATCAAAAACTTTTCTAAACGTAATGGAAAGATTAGAAAATATTAAAAAATGTAGATTTTTTTTAGCTACAGGTAAAAATGAAGATGAGCAAAAAATCTTAATGGAAATATTAAGTACAAAATATAGAGAAAAGTGTGTTACTTTAGATAACCTCAGTATAAAAGAAACATTACCTATTATAAAAAATTGTAATGTTGCAATTTGCAATGATACAAGTTTCTCGCATTTATCATCAGCATTAGGAATTAAAACAATTACATTAATGGCAGATACACCATTAATTTATGGTTCTTATAATACAAATATGCATCCAATAATTCCTGATGGAGAAACTACTGTTTCTCACAACACTCACGGTAAAGATAAAATAAATCCAGATAAGATTTATGAAAAACTATTATCAATAATTAATTAAGAAATATCTCTAAGAACTATTTCTTTAGCTTCATTGACTATAGCTGACAATCTTGAGGTCTCTGGAGAAATATCTGGGTGAATTTTTTTTTGAATTTTTTGGTAAGCTTTATTTAGTGCTTCTTTAGTTGGTTTTTTATTAATATCTAAATTTAAAATTTTATATGCCTCAGATATTGATAATGATGAAGAATTATTATTTTGATGCTGATTAAAAGAAAATCTTCCAGAATTCCTCAAAGTTTGAATAAGTCTATAAAGAGAAAGCAATTGTATCAATGATAAACCTTTAAGTTTAACTAAAGCAAGACTTGCAAGAGTTAATGGTAATGTGAGTAGAAATTTCCCACCAATAGCAAATAAAACTGCTAATAAAGCCAACAATAAAATTGTTATCAGCCTCACTCCTTTTGACATTTTTTTTGGAGAAATATTTGACCACCATCTTAATAAAAAATATAAGATGACTAAAATTACAAGTAGATAAATAATAATATTCATATATTTCCTTATTAGATGAAAGTACCACAACTTAAAAAAAAACTAGAGATAAAAACTTGTCACAATATTGATTGGGAAGACAATTATAGCTGGATTCATCAAGATAATATTTTGGAAGTTCTCAGAGATAAAAACAAGTTAGATCCTGAAGTGAAAAAATATTTAGAAGATGAAAATGCTTACTCAGAGCATCATTTAAAAGATACAAAAGATATCCAAAAAAAATTATTTGATGAGATTAAAGCAAGAATTAAATTAGATGATGAATCTTTGCCCTATAAAGATCACACCTATGAGTATTGGACAAAAACTACAACAAAAGGAAATTATTCCATAAAACTTAGAAAAAAAATTGGTTCAGAAAATATTGAGGAAATATGGAATGGAGATAAAGAAAAAGAAAAACTTAAAACTGAATATTTTGGGGTTGGAGATTTAGAAGTAAGTAACAATGATAAATATCTAGGATACTCTTTAGATCTTAAAGGATCTGAATATTATACAATTTATTTAAGAGATATAAAAACAAACAAAATTATTTCAAAAGAAATTGCAGAAACATCAGGGGGGATAACATTTAGTTTGGATGATAAATATATTTTTTATTCTAAACTTGATGAAAATCATAGAGCAAGAACAATATACAGGCACAGAATAGGCGATTTTGAGAGCAAAGATGAATTAATATTTGAGGAGAAAAGCGAGGCTTTTACAGTAGGAATTGGAAAAAGCTCAGATGAAAAATTTTTTTTTATAAATACTTCTGACCATAATACTTCAGAGCAATATTACTTTAAGTCAGATGAATTAAATCCATCTCCAAAACTTATTATTAAAAGAGAAAGAGGTGTTCTGTATTCCGTTAATTCATGGGATGGTAAATTTTATAATCATACAAATAAAAATGCTGAAGACTTTAAAATTGATATTTGTGACAATTTAAAAAATCAAAATTGGAAAACATATATTCCAGCAAAAGATGAAGTTTTAATTGGTGGATTAACATTCCTTAAAAATTGGATTATTCGTGGCGAAACATCAGATGCACTAGATAAATTATTTGTCAAAAATATTTCTACAAATATAGAAGAAGAATTAATTTTTTCTGATGAAACTGTTTATGTTCCAGGAGTAAGCTTAACTCAAAAAGATAGAAATACTGATGAAGTTCATTTAGGATACTCCTCACCTAAAACTCCTTCTAGAGTATTTAAATATAATTTAGCAACAAAATCTAAGGAACTTGTTAAAGAACAAGAGATCCCATCTGGTCATAATAAAGATGACTATATTGTTGAGAGAGTTGAGTTTAAATCTCATGACGGAAGAATGGTTCCATTAACAATTACTAGACACAAAAAAACAAAAATTGATGGGTCTGCAAATGTTTTATTGTATGGATATGGGTCTTATGGAAATTCTATGTCACCAAGTTTTTCTTCTACAAGATTAAGTCTTATCAATAGAGATATAATTTGGGCCACAGCCCATATCAGAGGTGGTATGGAAAAAGGTATGAAGTGGTGGAAAGAGGGAAAGTTAACAAACAAAAAAAATACTTTTGAAGATTATATTTACGCAGCAAAATATTTGATCGAAAAGAATTATACGTCAAAAGGAAATATTATTGGAATGGGTGGATCAGCTGGAGGATTATTAATGGGAGCTGTAGTCAATCAATCTCCTGAATTATTTTTAGGAATTATAATGGCTGTTCCTTTTGTGGATTCTTTAACAACAAATCTTGATCATTCTTTGCCTTTAACCGTGGGAGAATTTGACGAATTTGGAAATGCAAAAGAGAATAAAGAACACTTTGATTATATTTTTTCATATGCACCCTACAACAATATTAAAAAAATGGATTATCCACATATTTTTATTACAACAAGTTTAAGTGATAATAGAGTTTTGTTTGATGAACCTGCAAAGTTCACAGCAAAACTTAGAGACTACAAAACAGATAATAATTTACTTCTTTTAAAAACCGAAATGAATGCTGGTCATGGTGGAAAATCTGGAAGGGATGGGGCAATAGAAGAAATTGCTATTGACTATGCATTTGCATTAAAAATTTCAAAAAAAATTTAGTACACTTTAAATCTTGAAAAAAACAAATTAATTCCCATATAAACTAAGTAAGTCGCCTAATGGGGCTTACATAAATAAACTTGCTTAACAAAGGAGGATATTATGACAAGTAAGGATCTATCTATATTTAACTCACTTAGACCTTTTTCAATTGGTTTTGATGACATGTTCGACCAATTTGAAAATATGTTGGGAAATGGGAATTTGACGATGCAGTCAAATTATCCACCATACAACATACGAAAGACAGGTAAAGACAACTATGCAATTGAAGTAGCATTGGCTGGCTTTAGCAAAAAAGACGTTGAGGTTGAGTTCGAGGACAATTTATTAACAGTAAGAACAAAACAAGTTAATAAGTCTGAGGACAGTGATGTTAATGGAGAAATTATTCATAAAGGTATTTCTCAAAGACAATTTGCAAGATCATTCACTATTGCTGATGATGTAAAAGTTAATGGTGCTGAACTTAAAGATGGTCTTTTAACAATATCTTGTGAAAGAATAATTCCAGAACATAAAAAAAAGAAGCTTATTGAAATTAAATAAGTCTTAAACCTTGCTTGTGGGGATTTCTCCCCACAAGTTTAAATTAGTTATTTCTTTGCCATTATAGCATTCAAAGCAAATGCTAATAATCCAGCAGGTATAAGTCCAGTTGTTAACAGTAGTTTTAAACTTATTCCAAAATCTGGAATATTTTTCACAAAGTCTGGTAACAATGACATCCCAATTCCAAAAGACAAAGAAAGAGCTAAGATTAATAAATTTCTTTGATCCATTTCTGCCCTTGAAATCAATTTAATACCAGCAGCTACAATCATTCCAAACATAATGATTGCTGCTCCACCAATCACAGACTCTGGCATTGCAGCGATTATTCCACCTAATTTTGGAAATAATCCCATTAGAACCAAAACTATTCCTGCAATAGTTCCAACATGCCTACTTACAACACCTGTAAAGGCAACTAGTCCAGCATTTTGTGAATAGGATGTATTTGGCATCGCATTAAATATTGCACCAAATGCAGTACCAACACCATCTGCCATAATTCCACCTGATATTTCTTTATCCGTTGCTTCTCGTTTAGCACCACCCATTGTCGTAGCACTTATGTCTCCAATTGTTTCAATTGTTGTAACAACTGACATAAATAACATTAGAATTATTGCACCAGGTACAAAATCAATTCCATATTGAAGTGGCATTGGAAACGCAAACCATGCTGCAGATGCAATTTTGCCGTAGTTAACCATTCCTAATGCTGCTGCAACTATGAAGCCAGCTACTATTCCAATCAAAATTGAGGCTGCAGAAGCCATTCCTTTACCTCTAAGATTAAAAAAGATAGCGACTATGAACACTGAAGCGGCAACTGTTAAATGATTTGCATTTGCAAAGATTTCAGGTTTATTGTTCATTAACCATCCACCTCCACCAGCATACATAAAACCAACTTTAAGCAAACTAAATCCAATCATTAGTACAACTATACCAGTAACTAATGGTGGGAATAGATGTCTTATTGGTTTTAAAACTTTTCCAATAAAAATTTGAAAAATTCCTCCAATGAACGCTGCTGTAAATACCGCACCTAATCCTGCTGCTTTAAATGGTAGCATGATCGGTATAAACGCAAAACTTGTTCCTTGAACAATAGGAAGTCTTGCACCAATTTCTTTGTATCCAACTGTTTGGATAATTGTTGCAACTCCCGCAACAAACAAAGCCATTTGTATCAAAAATATTTTTTGTTCAGGCGTTTGACCAAAAACTCCAGCCACAATTATAGGAACAGTTATATTACCAGCAAACATTGCTAGTACGTGCTGAATTCCTAAAGGTATGGATTTATTTAATGGAAGTTTTTTATCCGGACTGTTTGTAGAGCCCGCTTTTGTTTTTCTTGAAGCCATATAACCTCCGTCGTTAACTAAATAGACGTTACATTATTGGCTATGAATTAATATAAAAAAACTGATTAGTTTAGAACAACTCCACTTTAGATAGTAAAAAAAACCTATAATGAGCAGATTTATTTTAATTAATAAATTTAAAAGCAACCGTTTGAAACAAAACCCACAACTATATTTTCTGAATTTATTTCAAACCTACGTTCACATGGAACGAGGTATTTTTTACTATTATAAACTAGCTCAAAATTCCCTTTAGCATTTTTAAAGTCTTCGTCTGGTTTTCCAAGCTCCATCTGAAGTTCACTAGCTGATTTCCCAAGAAATTTACTTAATTTTTCATTTTCCTTTTCAACAATAGCATCTGTTTTATCTTTAACGGTTTGGCACCCTGAAAAAAAAATTAATATAATTACAATACTTATTAAAGATTTTAATTTTGACATAAGTTTAAATTAACATTTTTTGTTTCATAAATTATTAACTTTTAAGTTGTATAAATAATTTATTTCTTATTACTTTTAAGTTTAATTATAGTAACAAATGTGTTCTTTATTTGATGGTTCAAGCATATGAATGAAAAAGCCCTAGAAAAGATACTAAATATATTTTTAAAAGAAGTTTTACCTTTAACTGAACATGGTGTTGCTAAAGGTAGCAAAATATTTGGTGCCGCAATAATTAAAAAAGAAGATTTATCTCTTGTAGTTGCAGAAACAAACAATGAAATAGAAAATCCATTGTGGCATGGTGAGATGCATACTCTTAAAAAATTTTATGAATTAGATGCAAATACAAGACCAAAAGAAAAAGACTGCATGTTCTTAAGTTCACATGAGCCTTGTAGTATGTGTTTGAGTGCAATCACATTTTCTGGATTTGATAATTTTTATTATTTGTTTTCGTATACTGCCACAAATAATGAATTTAATATCCCGCACGATTTAAATATACTCAAAGAAGTATTTAAAATTAATGATGGAGAATATAATAAAGAAAATTCCTATTGGAAAAGTCAAAATATAAACTTGCTTATTGAAAATTTACCTACTTCAAAAAAAGAAAATATTTTAAAACAATTAGATGAAATTAAAAAAAAATATCAAACTTTATCAAATCAATATCAGGAAAATAAGAATGGAAATTCTATACCATTAAATTAAGAAATGAATACAAACCTTAAAATTTCAAATGTAACTAAAATATATCCTGGGTGTGTTGCAAACAACAATGTTTCACTCGAATTTAATAGTGGTAAAATTTATGCTCTTCTTGGTGAAAATGGTGCTGGAAAATCTACACTAGTTAAAATTCTATCAGGTGTCATCATTCCTGATGAAGGTGAAATTTATTTAAATGAAAATAATCTAAAGCTCAATTCACCATCAGATGCAAAAAAAAATGATATTGGAATGGTATTCCAGCATTTTAATCTTTTTGAAACTTTGTCCGTATTTGAAAACTTAATAATAGACTCAGATGAACAAAGGGAAAGTTTAAGAGAAAAAATTGATACAATTATGAAAAAATATAATTTTTCAATTGATCTTGATATTCCTGTTCTAAATTTATCAGCAGGTCAAAAACAGAAAGTGGAAATAATAAGATGCCTAATAAGGAGTCCAAAAGTTTTAATTATGGATGAACCAACATCTGTATTAACAGAACAAGAAACGAGTGAATTATTCTTATCTTTAAAAAAATTTTCAGAAGAAGGAATTTTAATTATTTATATTACACATAAACTAAAGGAAGTTATGCAGCTTTGTGATGAAGTTGCTGTAATGAGAAGAGGAAAGTTAGTTTCTGTAAGTGAAATAAAGAACGAAAATATTGAGTCACTTGCTAACAAAATGGTGGGTCAGAACTTGAAAACAATTAAGAAAAAAAAAGCAAAAACTTCATCAGATCAATTAATTAAAATAACGAATCTTAATTTTACAAGTGAAGATCCTTTTGAAACAAATTTAATGGATATTAATTTTTCTGTTAATCGAGGGGAGTGTTTAGGAATTGCTGGTATATCAGGAAACGGGCAAAGTGAATTATTTCAAGTATTAAGTGGTGAAATTATTTCAGAAAAAAACTCTATAGAATTTAATAAAAATTATATAGGAGATTTAAATCCTCAAGAAAGAAGAGAATATTTGATGGCTTTTTCTCCAGAGGATAGGCTTGAGCAAGCTGCAATCCCGCAAATGAAAATTTTTGAAAATGTGGCTTTAAATAATTTTAAATCATCAAATTTTTTTAATAATGGATTAATAAACGAAAACAAAATTAAAGAGCATTCCAAAAAAATAATTTCAGATTTTAATGTTAATACGGAAAACATTGAATTAAAAAGCCAATTTTTATCAGGAGGTAATCTTCAAAAATTAATTATTGGAAGAGAATTAATAACTTCTCCAGATTTATTAATTTGTTTTAATCCAACTTGGGGTCTAGATGTTGGAGCAATAAATTATATCCACGAAACTTTGATTAAAATCAATGAACAAAATAAATCAATTATATTAATATCTACAGACACTGATGAGTTATTAAAATTAAGTGATAAAATTTCAGTAATTCATAAAGGAAAATTGTCAAAAATTATGAATGCTGAAGAAGTTACCTCTGAAAAACTTGGGATACTAATGGGAGGAGCAAATTGATTAAAATCGTAAAAAGAGACCAACCATCAAGAGCTATTTTTTTCTTTACACCTGTATTAGCTATTTTTCTAACATTAGTAGCGGGAGGTTTGATTTTTTTTATTTTAGGTTTTAAACCATTTGAAGCTCTTAAATTTTTTTTCATAGTTCCAATTGCAGATAAATATGGTTTCAGTGAATTACTATTAAAAGCTACACCTCTTTGTTTAATAGCAATCGGTTTATCTTTTTGTTTTAAAAGTAATAACTGGAATATTGGAGCCGAAGGACAATTGACTTTCGGGGCGATAGTTTCTGGAGGAGTTGCATTATTGTTTTATGAGCAAGAAGGTTTTTATATTCTTCCAATAGTAATTTTAGCTGGTGCAATCGGTGGTATGCTGTATGCGTCAATACCCGCTATCTTAAAAACTTACTTTAACACAAATGAAATATTAGTAAGTCTTATGTTGGTATATGTTTCAAAATTAATTTTGGACTATCTTGTTGTTGGCCCTTGGAGCAATCCAGAGGGATTTAATTTTCCTGAAACCAGACAGTTCAGTGACTCTGCTAAACTTCCGTTATTATTTGAAGGACTAAGAATTCACGCAGGAATATTTTTAGCTTTAGCTGCAGTGGTTATCAGTTGGTTTGTTTTTTATAAAACATATTTAGGGTTCCAAATGAAAGTTTCAGGTTTTAGTTTAAAGACAGCAAAATATGCCGGATACAAAGGTAAAAAAATGATCATACTCGTTTTTTTAATAAGTGGTGCTTGCGCAGGTTTAGCTGGAGTTGGAGAAATAACTGGACCTATTGGACAGCTTCATAGAGAAATTTCTCCAGATTATGGTTTTACTGCTATAATTGTAGCGTTTTTAGGTCGTTTACATCCTGTTGGTATCATCTTTGCGTCTCTAGTTGTTGCAATAACTTATCTAGGTGCTGAAACAGCTCAAATATTTATGCAAATACCTAAATATACTGGTCAGGTTTTTCAAGGAATGATTTTATTTTTTCTTCTTGCATCAGATTATTTACTTTTTTTCAAATTTAAATTTATAGGTTCAAAAAAATGATCATCGATATAAATTTTATTGGACTGATAATTGCATCAATCATGGCCTCTGCTGTTCCTTTGATCTTAGCGTCTTGTGGTGAACTTATTACAGAAAGGTCTGGAGTTTTAAACCTTGGTGTTGAAGGAATGATGATCATTGGTGCTATTTCAGGTTTCGCATTAATGACTGTTACAGGAAGTTTAATTATTGCAATTTTTGGGGCAATGTTAGCTGGAGTTTTAATTTCAACTATTTTTGCATTCCTTACTCAAACATTGATCACAAATCATGTTGCTACTGGTTTGGCGCTTACCATATTTGGAATTGGTATTTCTGCGATGATAGGAAAAAATTTTGTAGGTATTCCTGGAAAAGAGTTTCCTGTTTTGTTTGAAGGTTTTAAAGACACAATACCACTTTTGGGTCCAATATTATTTGGACATTCAATTGTTTTTTATTTTGCTTTTGCTCTTCCCTTCATAACTAGCTATTTTTTAAAAAAAACAAAAATTGGATTAATTGTAAGAGCTGTAGGTGACTCACCTGAGTCTGCATCTAATCAAGGAATAAATGTTAGGTTAGTTCGTTACGCTTGTATACTTTATGGAGGCGCAATGAGTGGACTTGCTGGTGCATATTTATCCATGATTTATACTCCTCAGTGGATTGAAAATATGACAGGTGGAAGAGGTTGGATCGCATTGGCTCTGGTGGTTTTCTCAACGTGGAACCCAATTAAAATTTTAATTGGAGCTATGATTTTTGGTGGGTTAACAATAATTCAATTTCATATGCAGGCTATTGGGGTAAGAATACCTGTACAATTTTTAACAGCTCTACCCTACATTGTTACAATAATAGTTTTAGTTGTAATTTCTCGTGATAGTAGAAAAATAAGGCTAAGTACTCCTAGTTCTCTGGGGAAATCTTTTTATAAAGACAATTAATTGTAAAATAATTATTTTTTTTTAGGTAATTTAATCTAAATTTAATCTTATTAAAAAATCAAAAGGGGAAATAAATTTATGCATAAATTTTTTATTCGTTCTTTCGTCTCTTCTTTAGTTTTATTATTTACGTTTACTGTGGCTGCAATTGCAAAAGATGTTAAAGCAGCATTTGTTTATATTGGCCCAACTGGTGACCATGGATGGACATATCAGCATGATGTAGGTAGAAAAGCTGTTGAAGCTGCCGGATTTAAAACAACTTACGTAGAAGGTGTACCAGAAAGTGCTGATGCTGAGAGAGTTCTTAGACAATTAGCTAATTCTGGTCATGATGTTATCTTTACAACTAGTTTTGGATATATGAATCCAACTAACAAAGTTGCAAAAGAGTTTCCAAATGTAAAATTTGAACATGCTACTGGATATAAAAGAGAACATCCAAATGTTTCTACATACGCAGCTAGATTCTACGAAGGTAGAACAATCTTAGGAACAATCGCTGGAACTATGACAAAATCAAATGTTATTGGATATGTGGCATCTTTTCCAATTCCTGAGGTTATCAGGGGTATCAATTCATTTACTTTAGCGGCTCAAAAAGTTAATCCAAATATTAAGACTAAAATTGTTTGGGCTTTCACTTGGTACGATCCAGGTAAAGAAGCTGAGGCAGCAAAAGCTTTAATCGATCAAGGTGCTGATGTAATTGCTCAGCATACAGATAGTACTGCCATTGTTCAAATGGCTGAAAAAGCTGGAGTATATGCTTTTGGACAAGCAAGTGATATGGACAAGTTTGCTCCTAAAGCTGTATTGACCTCAGTTGAAAACAATTGGGGACCATATTACGTGGACAGAGTTAAAGCTGTTGCGAACGGTACATGGAATCAAAAAGATACTTGGCATGGTATTGGAGACGGTATGGTGGTGATATCAGATTTAGATTCACAAATGCCAGCTGACCTAAGATCAAAAGTTAAAAAACTTCAAGCAGATTTAGCATCTGGTAAAGTTCATTCTTTCACAGGACCAATTTATGACCAGAAAGGTAATTTAATGGTAGCAGAAGGAAAAACTGCAGATGATGGAATGCTTGCAGGAATGATGACTTACGTTAAAGGTGTTGAAGGAGATATACCTAAGTAATCAGTTTTCATTTAAAAATTTTAAAAGGCCAGTTTTTTAACTGGCCTTTTTTATGTATGATGTTTTTTTTTAATTTCTTCAATCCTTAATTCTTCATAAATTTCAAAGGGCTGTACTATCCAAGGATTATCAGGAAGTTTATTTGCACAGAAGTCTGGCTCAAATGTTGATTTCTTTTTTTTAAATAATGTTGCGGTTTTAATGTCTTCTATTTTATCTTTAATGGGTTCATATTTTTTTAACCAATCTATACTTTTGTTAAAAGTGATTCCTGTGTCAGATAAATCATCACATAAAAGTATTTTTCCACCCATATTGGGTGCTATCGAACTCATTTCTCTTGAAAACACAATATCACCTTGCTCATCCTCTACTCCCTTACCACTGTAAGACTCAACTGCAAGATACGCACATTTTAATTTAAAAATTCTACTTAAAACATCTATCATCGGCGCTGCTCCACGCATGATGCCAATTAGTATGGTTGGTTTATATCCGCTATCATCAATTTGGATTGCAAGCTTCTCAACAGTTTTGTTGTACTCGTCCCAGCTGACAATCATTTTTTCAGACATAATTTTTTATATCTATTTATTTAAATAATAAAACTAAAACTGCAAGAACGATAAGTGCAATTATTGAGGATATTAAAATATACAACCTATGAATGTTTCTTCCTCTTAAATTAAAATAATGTCTTGCTACACCAGAAATAACTGCAATCGCACACAATATTAACCAATTATATTGATGATAAACTAAAAAACTCGAATGCCCAGAAAGCATAATAAATAAAACTAAAAAAGTGGAATAATTATTATGAATTGATCTCTGTTTAGCTGCTAGAGAAAGACTCATATCAAATTTTTCACCTCTTTCACTACTACTAATTATGTTCATTTGATTGGGTATAATTACTGTAAAAACATTACCAAACATATTAGTACCAATGATTAATCCAACACTTAAAATTGCAAATTTTGGTCCAAATAATTTTGTAAGTCCAAATGAAACAACTGCTAACAAAATTATTCCTAAGGATATAAATGCAATATTATTCTCAATTAATTTTGATTTACATAAAAGATCATAAATAAACCAAGCTACAATCAATGATAAAAGTGAGATAATAATTGCATAACTAGGAGGAATTAAAAGAACACGCTTATCAACCATTAATACTCCAGCGTTATAATAGTAAATTACAACTAAGAGCAACATTCCTGTTATAAAAGTTAAGTAACTTTGCCACTTAAAGATTACTAATCTATTTAAGTAATCTTGAGGTGGAGATGTTTTCAACCTTGAAAGTTTATAAAAAAAACCAGAATGCATCAGATACCCTTCACCATCGATATCATCACTTGTTATATTTTTATTTAAATTATTATCTAAGTAATTAAATAAAAAACTATTACCTACCCATAATATTGCAAATAATACATGGCCCCATCTAAGAATAACTTCTAACCATTTTATTGTATAAGGTAAAAATTCCATTAATATTTTATTTTATCTACTTTTTTATCCCAAATTTCAAATGCTTTTAAAGCTTCATCTCTGAGCATTTGAACCATTTTAATTTTCCTATCATCAATTTTTTTTGGGATTTCTGTATAAATAAAGGAGTCATCGAAATCTATATTTTTTGCATCTTCTCTAGTATTTGCATAATATATTTTATCTAATCTTGACCAATAAATTGCTGAGAGACACATCGGACAAGGTTCACAAGATGTATAAATCTCACATCCAGAAAGATCAAAAGTATTTAAATTTTTACAAGCTTCTCTAATTGCTACTATTTCTCCATGAGCAGTTGGATCATTTGAAGAAGTAACTTTATTTGAACCCTCTGCAATAATCTTATCATCCTTAACTATAACACTTCCAAAGGGACCACCAATTGTATTTGCACTATTTATTGAAAGTTCAATAGCTTTCGCCATAAATTTTTTTTTATCTTCCATTTTAATTTTTAATTTTATTTTTAATTTTGTTAATGCTCATTAAAATTCTTTCAGGGGTTGCTGGTGCATTTAGTTCTGGTGCAAAATGATAATTTCCAATTGAAGCAATTGCATCTTTTATTGCATAAAAAACACTCATGGCTAGCATCAAAGGGGGTTCACCAGTTGTTTTTGCTTTATTAACAACTTTTTCTTTATTTAATCCCTCCTTAAAAATTTCTACATTAAATTTTTTTGGAATATCACTTACCGCAGGTATTTTGTAAGTCGATGGAGAAAAAGTTGTAATCTGACCATCTGATTTCCATTTCAATTCCTCTATTGTTAGCCAACCTTGCCCTTGAATAAAACCACCCTCTATCTGACCTAGTTCTAGGGCTGGATTTATTGGTTTACCGGCATCATGCAAGATATCCACTCTTTCCAGTATATTTTCACCAGTCAATGTATCTACAGTTACTTCCGAAACAGCTGCTCCGTAACAAAAGTAATAAAAAGGTCTTCCTCTAAATTTTTTTTTATCAAAATTAATTTTTGGTGTTGAGTAGAAGCCTGATGAAGAAAGAGAAATTCTATTTAAATATGCCTCTTGAATTATGCTTTTAAATTCAAATTGTCTGTTTCCAAATATTATATATTGATCTTTATAAATTGCCTCTTGGTTGTAGATCTTATATTTTTTCTTAATAAATTTTTCTAAATTTAATTTAATTTTTGCTACTGCATTTAATGCTGCAGCACCATTAAGATCAGTTGTTGAAGAAGCGGCACTAGCTGAAGTATTTGGAACCTTGGCTGTATTTGTTGATGAAATATGAACTAAACTATAGGGTAGTCCTAAAGAATTGGCCACTATTTGAGCTATCTTTGTGTGGGTCCCCTGACCCATTTCAATACCCCCATGATTTAAATAAACACTACCATCTGTATAAATGTGAACTAAAGCTCCAGCTTGATTTAAATGAATTGTTGTAAAAGAAATGCCAAATTTTAACGGTGTAATAGCTATACCCTTCTTTTTAAATCTATTTTTTTCATTAAATTTTCTTATATCAGAATATCTTTTCTTATAATTAGATTTATTTTCTAGATTTTTAAATATTTCGTTAATAACGTTATCTTCAATTTTCATCCCATAATGAGTTACATTTCGTTTATCTTTTTGATAAAAATTTTTCTTTCTGACTTCTATAGGATCTTTTTTTAAATACCTTGATATATTATCTATAATATTTTCTATAGCCATCATCCCTTGGTTTCCACCGAAGCCTCTGAATGCAGTCGAAGTTGGAATATTTGTCTTGCATAGATTATTTATTACCTCAATATCTGGAATATAATATGCATTATCTATATGAAGCAAAGCTCTCTCATTTATTGCAGCTGATAAATCAGGTGACATTCCACAATTTGAGGATAAGTTTATTTTTAATCCTTCAATAATACCTTCATCATTAAAACCAACTTCATATTCAGACAAAAATTCATGTCTTTTGCCAGTCAATATTATATCATCATCTCTATCTAATCTTAGTTTGACTGGCTGCCCTGATTTTTTTGCCAACAATGCACAAATACACGATGTCATAAAATTTGTTTCCTTTCCTCCAAACCCACCTCCAATTCTTCTGACTTCAACATTTATTGAATTACTTTTTTGATTAAACATTTTTGCAATTAATTGTTGCGTTTCCGATGGATGTTGTGTTGAACTATAGACTAAAAAATTATCATCTTCTTTTGGAATAACAAAAGCTGCTTGACCCTCTAAATAAAAGTGCTCTTGACTTCCGGTTGTAAAATTTCCTTTTAAATTATTTTTTGAATTTTTTATTTTTTTAGAAGGGTTACCTTTTTTAACTTTTCTAGGTTTAAATAAAAATTGCTTCTTATTTAAAGCTTCTTTAATTGTAATAACAGGTTTTAAATCTTTATAGGTAACTTTAGCTTTTAATACTGCCTTTCTAGCAAGTTCTGTAGTTTTAGCAGCTACAGCGAATAATGGCTGACCAAAAAACTCTACTTTTTTTTCTGGAAAGATTGGATCCCCTTCAAAAACAGGACCTACGTCATTCCTACCAGGGATATCTGTTTGAGTAACTACCGATATAACTCCTTCACTTTTTTTTACTTCAGTAAGGTCTATATTTTTGATTATTGCATGGGCTTTTTTACTTAAACCAATAGCGCCATAAATTGTATTTTTTGGCTCATTAATATCATCGGTATACTCTGCATATCCACTGACATGCTTATAGGCACTATCATGTGGTCTTATTTCTTCAATATAGTTCTCTTTGCTCATTTAATTTACTCTTGATAACTTATTAGAATTTATTTCTACGAAACATTTCATCAATAAATTTTTTGCTATCTCTAGTCTATATTCTTTACTAGCTCTCATGTCTCCAATAGGATTTAAATCTTTTTCTAAATATTTTTTTGCTTGATTAAAAGTATTGATGCTAAGAGGCTTATTCTTAAGAATTTCCTCACATGCTTTAGCTCTTTTTGGTACAGCAGCCATACCTCCATATGCAATATAAACCTCTTTAATTTTATTATTATTAATCTCAAAATTAAAAGATCCACAAACAGATGAAATATCATCATCAAATCTTTTTGAGATTTTAAAAGCCTTAAAAATATTTTTCTTAAATAATGGTATTTTAATTGAGTGTATAAATTCATTGTTTTTTAATTTAGTTTTTCTGTAATCAAGAAAAAAATTATTTAAAGGTAATACTTTTCTTTTATTAAAACTTTCAATTAAAACCTCTGCATTTAATGATAGTAGGATTGGTAATGAATCTCCTATTGGAGATGCGGTTGCAATATTACCACCTATAGTTCCCACATTCCGAATTTGAACAGAGCCATATCTCTTAAGAACCGAATAAAAATCTGGATAATGCTTTTTAATTTCTTTTTCAAATTTTATTAAAGGTGTAGCGGAACCAACTTCTAAATAATTTTTACTTACTTTGATAAAATCTAATTCATTAATTTCTTTTAAATCAATTATAAATGGAATTTCTTTTCTCTCTTTTGTAACTTTTAAAGATAAGTCAGTACCACCAGCAAGAAAACTAAAATTAGAATGTTTTTTAATTATACCTTTTAAATCTTTAATATTTTTTGGTGAAAAATAAATTTTATCATCTTTTTTAATATAAATATTTTTTGGTTTAATTTTTTTTAATTGCTGAATAATTTTATTTTTATTTTTAGAAAATTGATCATTTTTATTTATTTTATTTAAACTTTTTGCAGCATCAATTATGGGTCTGTAACCAGTACAACGACATAAATTACCGGATATAGAATCTGATATTAATTCATTATTAAGATTTTTATTATTTTTAAACATTGAAAATAACGACATAACAAATCCTGGTGTGCAGAAACCACATTGAGAGCCATGAAATTTCACCATTGCATCTTGCACAGGATGAAGTTGTCCATTTTTAGAAACTAAATCTTCCACAATTATAAGTTGTTTACCATTCAGTGTTGGGACAAACGAAATACAAGAATTAATTGCTTTATATTCAATTTTATTATCGACTAATTCACCTAAAACAATTGTACATGCGCCACAACCACCTTCTGAACATCCCTCTTTAGTTCCGGTCTTTTTTAATTCAGTTCTAATATAATTAAGTAACGTTTGATTTGGATCAGGATTTTTGATTACTATAAGCTTGTCATTTAATAGAAATTTAACAGAACTCGATATCACTTAACTACCTCTATAAGTAGAATAACTCCAAGGTGAAACAAGTAAAGGAACATGATAATGCTGTGAGGGATCCGAAATACCAAATCTTATAACAACATCATCCAAGAATGGCACATCGCTAGCTGAAGATATATTTTTAAAATAGTCACCAATATGAAAAATTAATTCATATTTACCCTTAATGAAAACATCTCCCTCTGCTAATGGTGAATTAGCTCTACCATCATCATTGAGTTTTGTTGACGTTAATTTTTTTCGTTCTGAATTATTAATATAAAACAACTCAACTAGGATACCTTTGCCAGGTTTACCAGAATACACATCTAAAACATGAGTTGTGAGCTTTGTCATAAAATTATAGTATCATTTAATTTCAAACTTAAATTTTTAAAAGTTATATGAGAACAATAGATAACATTAACGATCTTAACAAGTCTGATTTTTTGTCTATATTTGGTAATGTTTTTGAAAAAACTGAGTCAGTTGCTATGGAAGCTTTTGAGTTAAAACCATTTAAAAACTTTGAAGATATTATGTTTAAAATGCTTGATATTTATGAAAATTACGAAAAAAATAAAATTTTAGAGATTTTAAATGCTCATCCTGAGCTTGCTATAGCAAAAAAAATGACCTCTGAATCTATATCTGAACAAGCCACTGCAAAATTAAACCAATGTTCTAATGATGAATATGAAGAATTTAAAAAATTAAATTCAGAATATAAAAAAAAGTTTAATTTTCCTTTTATAATTGCTGTAAAAGGCAAAGATAAAAATGAAATTTTGAATAATTTTAGACAAAGAATACAAAGTGATGTAGAAAGTGAATTCCTTGAAGCGAAAAAACAAGTAAAAAAAATCGCAACCTTTCGTTTGAATGAAATAAATAAAAAATGAAAAAATTTATAAATGCAAAAATGATTAACTTAGCGGATCCAAGAATTGGATCTAAAGTAATATTTAAGACTGACGATTTTTTTGCGGCTGCTCACAGAATATTAAACATCGAAACTCCAGTTTTTAAAGATGGACTATTTGACAAACATGGTAAATGGATGGATGGATGGGAAACAAGGAGAAGAAGATCAAAAGGTTTTGATTATTTAATTTTAAAACTTGGTAAACCTGGAAAGATATTTGATATAGATATTGACACAACACATTTCAATGGAAATCAGCCCACACATGCTTCGTTAGAGGGTTGCTTGAGTAAAACAAAGCCTAATAAGAAAACAAAATGGATTTCTTTACTGAGCAAAAAAAAACTTGGGCCAAGCCGAAACCATAGCTTCAAATCAAACAACAAATCTGTTTTTAATTATATAAGACTAAACATTTTTCCAGATGGTGGAATTGCAAGACTAAGGCTTTATGGAAAAATTGAAATGGAGAAAAACTTTTTAAATAACAAAACTATCAACCTTACATCTGTTTTAAATGGCGCTTCAATTATTGGTTGTAATAATGAACATTTCGGCAGGGCTGAAAATATCATAGCACCTGGTAAAGGAAAAAATATGGGAGATGGTTGGGAAACAAGAAGAAGTAGAGGAAAAAACTTTGATTGGCTTATAATAAAATTTGGAAAACCAGGATTAATAAAAAAACTAGAGATAGATACCCATCATTTTAAAGGAAACTACCCCGATAGTTGTTCAATTCAAACTGCAAGCATTTCAAAAGATCTGTCCAATAAATCAATTGTCAATAATTCAAAAAATTGGAAGTTTATTTTAAATAAGTCAAAACTGTCAGCTCACAAGAAACATATTTTTAAAAAATTCTTAATTAAGAGAAGTAAGGAAAATTATCTTAAAATAAATATCTATCCAGACGGTGGAATTTCAAGAATAAGGGCATTTGGAAATTTTGTGAGATGAAAATAATAAAAGCAAAAAAAATTACTAAAAAAAACTTTTCTAAATTTGGTCAATTAATAGATACGTCAAAAAAAAATCCTATAAATATTAATGATGGGTATGCAAAAAGATTTGATAATTTGATAAACGTAGATGCATCTAAAAACAAAGGGAAAGCAATTGTTAGTATTTTTAAAGCAAAAAAAAGAAGGTTTCCTATGAAAATTGACATGATGGAAAAACATCCTTTAGGAAGCCAAGCCTTTATACCAATGGAAGATACAAAATTTTTAGTATTTGTAGCACCAAAAGGAGATAAACCAGATGTAAATAAAATCCAATCCTTTTTAGTCCCAAAACAAACTGGGGTTAATTACAATCCTGGTATTTGGCACTTTCCGTTGATTTCTATGAAAAATATGAATTTTCTAATTGTTGATAGAAAAGGAAAAGGAAACAATCTTGTTATTTATAAATTTAAAAAAGATAAAATTATTTTGAAAAAATGAAAAAAAAATACCCAAGAGATTTGGTGGGATATGGTTCCAAAGAAGTTAAGGTAAAGTGGCCTGGTAATGCTAAGTTGGCGTTGCAATTTGTGCTTAATTACGAGGAGGGAGCAGAAAATTGTACTCTTCATGGTGATAAAACTTCAGAAGTATTTTTATCAGAAATTATAGGAGCAAAACCAATTAAAGGTCGACACTTAAATATGGAATCAATTTATGAATATGGATCAAGAAGAGGGTTTTGGAGAATTCATGATCTATTTAATAAAAAGAAAATTCCACTTACTATTTTTGGAGTTGGTATGGCATTGGAAAGAAATAAAGAAGTTTGTTCGGCTATAAAAAAAGCAAATTATGAAGTTGCAAGTCATGGATGGAGATGGATTGACTATCAAAATGTATCAAAGAAAAAAGAAAAGAATGATATGAAGCTTGCAGTCAAATCAATAAAAAAGATTTTTGGCAATCAACCTGCGGGTTGGTACACAGGTAGGTGTAGCGAAAATACTTTAGATTTAGTAATTGATAATGGTAGTTTTTTATACTGTAGTGATACATACAGTGATGATCTTCCTTACTGGATAAAAAAAGGTAATAAAAAACAACTAATGGTTCCTTACACACTTGATAACAATGATATGAGGTTTGCAACCAATCAAGGATTTAATTCGGGTGAACAATTTTATAATTATTTAAAAGATAGTTTCGATGCCCTTTATGAGGAAGGAAAAAATTCACCAAAGATGATGTCGATTGGCTTGCATTGTAGATTAATTGGAAGACCTGGTAGAATACAGTCTCTTAAAAAATTTTTAAATTACATCACAAAATTTAAGGATATTTGGATCTGCAAAAGAGTAGATATAGCTAAACATTGGATAAAAAATTACAGTTAAATTTTAATTATTGTTCAGCAGCTATAGAGGTATAGTGCGCAACTGCCTCTATTTCATCATCAGTTAGTATACCCTCCATTGCGGGCATTACTCCTATACCGTTTCTAACTGCCATTATAATTCTTTGAATGTCAGGTCTAATTTCATTTAAATTTGGACCAACCATTGCGTTCGATCCAGCATCTGAGAGCATATGGCATGCTGCACAGTTTCCAGCCCCCAGAAAAACTTCTTTTCCCTTATTAAACAGTTCATCAGCATTAACTTGGTTTAATGATAAAAATATCAAAATTAATAATGTATTAAAGAAATTTAAAAATAATTTTTTCACGTAAATTTGGTATCATAATTAAAAAAATTTAAAAAGGAGAATTATGAAAGCTTATTGGGTTGCAAATTATACTGAAATAAAAGACGACGAAAGACTTAAAAAATATGCTATTAAAGCAAAAGAAGCGGTTGAAAAATATTCAGGAAAAATAATAGCAAGAAGTGCAAATAATGTAACTTTAGAAGGTAGGGAAATGGTTAGAGTAGCGCTTGCAGAATTTCCAGATATTGAAACAGCAAAAAATTGTTACAATTCCGAAGAGTATGTTGAAGCTAGAAAACATTTGGAAAATAATGCTACTAGAGAACACATAATTTTTGAGGGAATGTAAGCTGATAAAGACTTAATATTGAATAGGTTCGGGATCTATACTTCTCCATAAATACCAAGTTGCAACAGAGCAATAAGGGGAAAATTTTTTGTTTAGATATTTCACGTAACTTTCAGGTGGTAGATATTTTTTATTAAAATTTTTTGAAATAGCTCGTAACAAACCAATATCCTGGATTGGCCAAATATTAGGACGATTATAAGTAAATAATAAAATCATTTCTGCTGACCATCTTCCAATTTGTCTTAATTGAGAAAGATAAATTATGGCATCTTCATCAGACATTTTTGAAATAAGTCTTGGATTAAACTCTTTACTTAATATTTTTTGGGCTAAACTTTTTATTCCTTTCACTTTCTGTCTACTTAGACCACAACTTTTAAGTTGAATAGTAGATAACTTGCTTACTGTTTTTGCGCTAATTTTATTTTTGCATTTTTTCTTAAATTTTAAAAAAACTGAATTAGCAGCAGCTACACTAATTTGTTGTCCAATTATACTTTTACAGAGAGAGAAAAAGACATCTTTTCTTGAAGTTAACACTGTCTCTGAAGGGGATTTATATTTTTCAATCAAAGACGACATAATTTTATCTTTTTTAGATAAATATTTTTTTGCTTTATTCCAATATATTGGGGTTTTACTCATGACGTGAAACAGATAACTTTTTTTTCAAATACATCTCTCTTCTAAATATAATAATAGATGAAAAAATAACCAATAAAGCACCTAATAAAGTTTTAGAAGTTGGTATTTCATTCCAAATAAAATATCCAAAAATTATTGCAAATACTAATCCAAGATATTTTAAAGGGGAAACTAAACTTACCTCTGAATATTTGTAAGATTGTGATAACCATAAATTAGCGAGACCACCTAATATACCGACCATAGATAACAAAAATAAATCTAGTAAACTTGGCAAAATCCATCCCTGATAGAAAGATAGAAAACTTAAAAGCATTATTGAAAATGAAAAGAAAAAACTAATCAACCAGGCAGGCTCGGTTGATGATAATTTTCTTATAGCAATAGCAACGTAAGATAGACCTAAGCAAAAAATTATTGGATAAATATAATATAAATTTAAAGAGCTAAAACCTGGTTCAGTTATGAAAATTATACCAACAAATCCAACTAGGACAGCTAACCATCGATAGATACCAACTTTTTCTTTTAATAAAAAAATTGAAAAGATTGTTATAAATATTGGTGCTGCAAAAGATATGCTTACAACTGTTGCCAAAGGTAAATTTCTTAATGCTACAAATATAGAAACCAAAGCAATTAATCCTGCTAAACATCTTTTAAAATGAAGAAATGGTCTCTTTGTTTTGTAAAAATCTAAATATCTATCTTTAGGAATAAGAAATAAAATAGGAATTATTCCACAAAATCCTCTGAAAAATAATACTTGTCCAACGGGATAATCCTCAGACCATTTAACAATCACATCCATAAGTGAAAATGCACATACCGATATGAACATGTAAAAAAAGCCTAATTGATTTTTTGATAGCATATGATTAACTTTAGATTAATTAAGTTAATTATCAATGGAAATAGCAATTTTAGGATTAGGATGTTTTTGGGGACCAGAAATTAAGTTTAGTAAACTTGATGGAGTTATAAAAACAGAAGTGGGTTATTGTGGAGGTCATAGTGCTGAAACCAATTACAAAGAAGTATGCACAGGTACAACTAATCATGCAGAAGTAGTAAAATTAGATTTTGATCCTAAAGTAATATCTTACGAAAAAATTCTTGAATATTTTTTTGAAATTCATGATCCAACAACTTTAAATTCTCAAGGACCAGATTTTGGAACCCAATATAGAAGTGAAATATTTTATTTAAATGATCAACAAAAAATTACTGCTGAAAAAATAATAGAAAAAGAAAACGTTAAATTATCAGGAAAAGTAGTAACAAAAACTTCTTTAGTTAAAAATTATTGCCCAGCTGAAGAGTATCATCAAAGATATTTGGAAAAAAGATAAAATGTCTTTAGTCAACACAAGTTGGTTAGAAAATAATATTGATAAAGTAAAAATTATTGATTGCTCATGGCATATGCCTCAAACTCAAAGAAACGGTTTTAAGGAATATACAGAGGAACATATTCCAAATGCTATTTTTTTTGATTTGGATAAAAATTCCAAATTAGATACTGATTTACCACATATGCTTACCGATACTAAATCTTGGGAAAAAATAATGAGCAATATGGGTATAGAAAATAATGATCGAATAGTAGTTTACGATAACTCTGATGTTATTAGTTCTTGTAGATGTTGGTACAATTTAATTTATTATGGACATGACCCTAAACTAGTTCATGTTCTAGATGGTGGATTAAAAAAATGGAAAAAAGAAAATAAATCTACAGATAACAAAAAAGTGATCGCTCAAACATCTAAGTATACATGTAAAGAAAATAAAGAACTTGTTAAAAATAAAAAACAAATAGATGAAAATATTGATAAAGGAAAATTTAATGTTGTTGATGCAAGAAGTAGAGAAAGATTTGAAGGCAAAGTTGCTGAACCAAGGAAAGGTCTTAGAAGTGGTTCAATAAAAAATTCTTTTTGCCTACCCTTTTCTGAATTAGTAAACGATGACCATACTTTCGTTAGCAAAGATAAAATAATAGAAAAATTTAAGTCCTTTAAATTTAACAATGATAAAAATCTAGTATTTTCATGTGGTTCTGGAGTGACCGCAAGTGTATTGGCACTAGCTTATTCTTTAATAAATGCTAAATATATGCCGACAATTTACGATGGCTCTTGGGCTGAATACGGAAAAAATTAACTTATGAAAACATCCACAAAAATTACGAGTATAGTAGTAATATTTTTCTTAATCATTGCAACAGTGATCATTGGAAGAACAATGATAGGAAATCATTTCAAAAAAAAATTTAGTAAAAGACCGCCTCCTGGAATAATAATAACTACTACTCAAGAAAGAGTTTTTGAAAATATTGTTAGTACCTATGGGACTGCAACTCCAATTCAAACACAATCATTTAAAATTGAAAAATATGAAATATTAAAACCTATAAAATTTAATCAAAAAGTTAAAAAGGGTGATGTAATTGCTGAGCTTAAAAATCGAAAAGTAATTGCTCAATTTGATGGTGTTATTGGAAAAAGAGAATTTTCGGAAGATATAGAGGTTTCAAAATCTTCAATATTAATTAATCTTGAAGATACTAGCTCAATATATTGTGATGTAGATATACCTGAAATTTTTGTACCATTTATTAAGGTTGGTCTGCCAGTTGATATTAAATTTTCTGGATATAAAAATAAAATTTATAAAGGTGAAGTAGACTCTTTTGCTAGCAGGATAAGTGAAGATACAAGAGCTTTAGCTACAAGAATTAAGATGGACAATTCATCAGGTGAAATATTACCTGGCTCATTTTTAGAAATATCAATTAAATATGATGTAAGAAATGGCTTAAGTGCTCCTGACACTAGTACAATTGTCGAGGGTGAAAATGTTTTTATTTATAAAGTAGATGAAAAAAATAAAGTAATGAAAACAAAAGTAACCATTGGTGATAGATACTTAGGCTTTGTAGAAATATTAGATGGATTAAATAATGGAGATAAAATTGTTGCAGAAGGAACAAAAAAAGTAAGACCAAATTTAACAATCAGACCTATAGAAAAAGGTGCTAAAAAAAAACAAGGAAATTCGAGCTGGGGTAAAAAAGATAAATCAAAAAAAGCTGAAGAAAAAAAAGGTAAATTTGATTGGTTGAAAAATATTTTTAAAAAATCAGATAAAGAGAAAAAATAATTAAATGTATATAACTGAAGTTAGCATTAAACGACCTGTGGTAGCTTGGGTCATGTCTTTAATATTAATTATTTTTGGTATTTTTGTCTTTTTAGAATTGCCAGTAAGAGAACTTCCTGATGGTATACAGCCTCCGGTAGTTCAAGTTCAAACCGATTATAAATCTGCTTCAGCTGAAATTGTTGATGAAGAAATAACTCAAAAATTAGAGGATGTAATTGGTGGAGCTGAGGGTATCAAAAATATCGACTCAAGTTCTCTCAATGGAAGAAGTAGGATTAATATTCAATTCAACACAGACATTGATTTAGATGATGCTGCTAATGATATTAGGGAAAGAGTTGCAAGAGTTGTAGATAATTTACCAAGTGAATCAAACCCTCCGCAAATTTTAAAACAGGCAGCAGGTTTTACAACTACAATGTGGGTAGCTTTATCATCTCCAACTTGGAATGATTTAGATCTTGGAGATTATGCTGAAAGATATCTAATAGATGCATTCTCAAGTGTACCAAACGTAGGTAGAATTTTAGTTGGTGGATTAAGAGAGCTTAGTGTTAGAGTTTGGATAGATCCAATAAAATTAGCTGCAAACGATCTTACAATTCAAGAAGTTGAAAGAGCTCTTAGAAATGAGAATATAAATCTTCCAGCTGGAACCCTAGAAGCTAATAACAAAGACTTAACTCTAAACATTGATAAATCTTATTCTAATATAGATACAATTAAACAATTGCCACTTAAGAAAAATAAAGAAAAAGTTATCATTTTATCTGATGTGGCTAATATAGAGTTTGGACCTGTTTCAGAAAAAACTTTGTTTAAAGCACAAAGAAAAAATGCAGTAAATTTAAAAACTGTTGGTATTGGTATTTATGCTAAAAGTGGTGCATCAACGGTAGAGCTTTCTAAACAAATAAAAACTAAAATCAAAGAAATTAACAAATCCTTACCTGATGGATTAAAGTTAGAAATAGCATTTAACAGAGCAACCTACATTGGTGCTGCAATAGAAGAAGTATATAAAAGTTTAGTAATTGCATTTGTATTAGTTGTTTTAATTATTTATCTTTTTTTAGGTAACCTTAAAGCAGTAATAGTTCCTGCGGTTGCTTTGCCAGTTAGTCTTATTGGATCATTTCTTGGGTTATATATATTTGATCTATCAATTAATATTTTTGTATTACTAAGTTTCATTCTAGCAATTGGTATAATCACTGATGACTCTGTGATCATGACTGATGCGATCTATACAAGAATTGAAAATGGTGAAACACCTTTAGTGGCTGCTTACAAGGGTTCTAAACAAATTACATTTGCAATTATTGCAACGACTTTAATTCTTATAGCAGTATTTTTACCTTTAATTTTTATTAAAGGAATATCAGGAACTTTGTTTAAAGAAACAGCAATAGCTTTATCTTTTTCAATTGTTGTATCTTCTTTTGTGGCATTAACATTATCTCCAATGCTAGGAAGTAAATTTTTAAACAAAAAAGAAAAAGTCAATTTCTTTGTAAAAAGATTTAACAATGGATTTAAATCTTTTACGGGATTTTATGTAAATTCACTTAAATATTGGGTCAATAAACAAAAAACTGTTTCAATATTTATAATTTTAATTATTGCTGCCTCAGCTTATTTGTTTAGTTTTTCCAAAAAAGAATTAATACCAATTGAAGATAGGGGTGCTTATTTAATTATTGGGTCAACTGATGAAGGAAGTTCATTTGAATATACCCAAGAAAAAGCGCAGATAATTGAAGGAAGAATATTAAGATTATTGCAGGCAGAAGACAGTCCATATGCAAGACTAATAATGAGAGTTCCTGGTTTTGGAAGATCTGCAACGTCTTATAACAGTTTTATAATTATTGCATTACTTGATGAGTGGAAAAATAGAGCAAAAGGTAGTCAACAAATCCTAAGAGAAGCTATCGGACAAGTGGTTTCTGTACCTGAAACTTTTGCTTTTCCAATTTCTCCACAATCAATAAGAGTATCTAGTTATAATAAGCCAGTTCAAATGGTCATATATGGATCTAGCTATGAAGAATTAGAAGAAGTTCAAAATAGTGTCTTAAGAGAATTAAGAAAAAATAGAAATATGTCTAGAATTGAAAGTGATTATACAAAAAATAAACCTGAAGTTAAATTAATCACAAATAAAAACAGAGCAAATGATTTAGGGGTTTCTACTGAAAATATAGGTAGAACTTTAGAAACTCTTTATGGGGGAAAAAGAGTAACAACTTTCAGTAAAGAGGGAAGAGAATACCCAATTATTTTACAACAATATTTAGCTGATAGAAGAGATAAAGACGGGTTATCGAAAATTTTTGTTAGATCTGAAACCACTGGTAAACTTGTATCTGTTGCAAGTTTAGTTGAATTTAAAGAAAAAGGTACTGCTGAAGCACTTCCAAGGTATAATCGTCAAAGAGCAGTTACAATTTCTGCTGCCCTTGCTGAAGATTATACTCTAACAGAGGCAATAAAATATCTAGAAGATGTCATGATTAGAGTTGCTCCTCAAAATCAAATCACTTGGAAAGGAAAATCTGAAGAGTTAAAAGAAACAACAAATGAAATATACTTAATTTTTGCCCTTGCTTTGTTAACTGCTTATTTGGTTATGGCAGCAACATTTAACTCTTTTGTTCATCCATTTATTATTATTTTAACAGTTCCATTGGCTGTATTTGGTGGCTTAGTATTTATTTTATTTTTAAATAGTTCGGTAAATATTTTCTCTCAAATCGCTTTAATAATACTTATTGGTATATCCACAAAGAATAGTATTTTGATTGTAGACTATACAAACCAAATAAGAACTACCGGTGTTAAAATCCAGGATGCTATAATTAAAGCTTGCCAACTAAGAATTCGACCAATCATAATGACCTCACTTAGTACAATGATAGCAATGCTTCCATTAGTTATTGGGAATATTGGCCCAGGTGCAGGTGAAGGCTCTAGATTAGCTGTGGGTTCTACAATTTTAGGAGGAATGATTATTTCAACCTTCTTTACTTTATATGTAACTCCTACAATGTATTTAGCTCTTGCAAAGAATACTAAGCGAATTGATGCAGTTGATATTGAATTAAAAAAACAGCTAAATTAAAAAATAATATATTTTGATGTTGATAAAGAATTTTTACATTCTGCTAATTGTTGCTTATAAATATTTGATTGTTTCTCCACTCTTTTGGCCAGATTAATTACTTTTTTATTTTTTTTATAATTTTTATAGTTACCCCACCCTTCATGATAAGCAATATACTGCTTGAAAGCATCTTTTTTTGAAACTTTTAAAATCTTTTCAGTTTTATTGGTATACCAGCCAATAAAATCAACACTGTCTTTAAATCTTGTTCTTGTTGCATATTTATTTCCAGTTTCTTCCTTGTATTGCTTCCATGTCCCTTTAACTGCTTGCGAATATCCAAAAGAACTTGAAGGTCTTTTGTAAGGTACTACTTTAAATAATTTTTGCCTTGGAGGCTTTGCAAACCTATTAAAACTAGATTCGGTCTTAATTATTGCGAGTTGCAAATAAACTGGTGTGCCCCATTTTTGTTCGGTTTTTTTTGCGTGTTTATACCATAAATATTTTTCCTCAAAAATAGAGCAACTATTTGAGGCGTTTTTAGGAATTGATGAACATGCTGATAGAAAAAAAATGAAAAAAAGTATGAAACTTTTTTTGATTAAAAAATTTATCATTAATTATTATAGTTTTATTTATCAAATTATTCTAAAAGATAAACAGATGAGTTATTTAATTTTAGTAAGACATGGGCAAAGTGTGTGGAACCTTGAAAAAAAATTTACTGGATGGGTTGATGTAGATTTAACTGAAAATGGAAAATTAGAAGCAAAAAAAGCAGGTCAGTTAATAAAACAAAAACAAATTGAGATTAATCTTTATTATTCATCCTTTCAATTAAGAGCGAAAAATACCTTACAAATTATACAAAAAGAATTAGGGGATTTTAAAGATGTAAAGAGTGCTTGGGAATTAAATGAAAGACATTATGGAGCACTCACAGGATTAAATAAAGATGAAATGAAAAAAAAAATTGGGGAGGAAAAAGTTCATCAATTTAGACGTTCTTGGGATCTTAGACCTGACCCTTTAGATAAAAAAAATCCATACCATCCAATAAATATTCAAACCTACAAAGAAATTCCATTAGAAAAAATTCCTGATACTGAGTCATTAAAAGATACATATGAAAGAGTAATAAAATTTTATAACGAAGAAATAGAAAACAAAACAAATGAAAATATTCTTATTTCTGCTCATGGAAACTCTATTAGAGCTCTTTGCAAACATTTATTTAATTTAGATAACAATGAGATCTCTAAACTTGAAATTCCTACAGGAAACCCACTTTTGATTGAATTAGAAAACAGCAAAATTTCTAATTGCAAATATCTTGATCAAGAAAGAGCTAAAGATCTTTTAGTTTTTTAAAAATATCCAGATCAGTTAAATGATAAAAGTCTTTTTGACTTTCATAACCAAACAACTTTTTTTGATCTAATAAATTATTCCAAATTTCCGAAATTGAGTAGTTCTCTATTTTCTCTTTAATAAATAATTTTTTATTAATAATTTGACAACCAATATAAATAAATTCTTTTTCAGCCTCTTTGTTAATTAAATTATTTTTCAAATTGAAATCTCCTTTTAACTTTTTATCAAAACTTAATTTTTTATTTGCTAAGAGAAGAATATTTTCTAATTTTTCAGAAAAATATATTTTTTCCATTTTTAATATCTCGTCTTTATAGTCATTACTCCAGATTGTATCTGGATTAAAAATTAAAAAATCCTTTTCATTTGAGTCATTAATCATATTTTGAATACCTCCACCTGTATCCAAAATATGCTCACCATCCTCAATTATTTTGATATCTAGATTGAAATTTTTACTGTTTAGAAAAACTGAAAATTGATCCTTTAAATAAAAAGTATTTATTAAGATTTTTTGAATACCTAGTTTTTCAATTAAATTAATGCATCTCTCCAGCATACTAACATCTTTAATTTCTAATAAGGGCTTAGGAGTATTTAAAGTAATTGGATTTAATCTCTTACCAAAACCTGCACATAAAATTAAAGCTGTATTTATTTTCACAACTCTACCTTATAAATTTTGGAAAATTATTTTTTAATAACAACATCAAATTATTGAAATCATTTTGCTCTTTAAATCTGTGATTAATCATTTCCCAAGCGTAGGGAATTAATTTGAGATAAGTTTTTTTATTATCTCTAACAGCTAAACGCATAAATATACCAATTATTTTTAAATTCCTTAAAACAGATAATATTTCAAAATCCTTTTTAAATTTTTTCAAATCATTTTTTTTATTTGTTTTAATGTAAAACTTAAATACTTTGTCTTTTAATTCATTAGATGTTTTTAATCTTACGTCGTCAATTAAGGATGCTAAATCGTAAGCTCTATTACCAATTAATGCATCCTGACTATCTATAACTGCAATTTTTTTATTTTGATACATCAAATTTGAAACATGAAAATCTCTGTGAACAAAAGTAACATTTTTATAATTTAATTTTGATAATAAGTTTTTTATTTCTAATTTAAATTTTTTTTTAAATTTAATACTTTTTGATTTAGACAATTTCTTTGGGGCATACCAGTCACAAAAAAGTTTTGTTTCATCAAATAAAATTTTGTTATTGTATTCTTGAACTTTATATAATTTATTTTTAAAATTTTTTACTTTTTTATCTTTTATTGATTGAATTTTATTTAAAATTTTTATTATCTTTTTAAAAATCATATATTCATTATTCTTTTTGTTTTTTAAGATTTGGAATAGAGTTTGGTCTCCAAAGTCATTAATTTCTATATAATTATTAATGTAGTTTTCGCTTAAGAGCCTTGGTGCTAAAATTTTATTTTTAACTAAAATTTTATTTATTGCGTCGTAAATTAATAGATTTTTTAACTTTTCTTTCTTAGATATTACAATAATAGATTTATTTTCTCTGTTTCTGTAAAATTCTCTAAAAGATGCATCACCTTTTATTTTTTCCAATTTTGCTAAGCTTTTCATCAAAATAAGTTATAATTTAAACTTTTATATCTACACTTCTATCATTTAAATCATTTAAATAATTAAAAGTTAAAGCTATAAATTTTATATCTTGTTTATCAGCAATCAATTGTGGCCATTCTATAAGTGTTATTAATTTATTGTTTTTTTCAAAAATATCTAAATTATTGATGTCTTCTTTCCTATTAATTCTAAATAAATCATAATGTTTTATTCTTATATCTTTCACTTGATATTCATTTAATAAACTAAAGGTAGGACTTGTAATTTCTGTTTGTGTTAAATTATTTATTTTTTGATACTCATTTATAAAATATTTAACAAAGGTAGTTTTGCCAACACCCATCTCTCCATATAAAAAAACAAACTCGCCACCTTTAAGATATTTTGTAAATTCTTTAGCTAATTCTTTAGTTAACTTCTCTGAAGTGATATCGATTTTGCTATCTTTAATAGCGATAGGCATCTGGTTTGAAAGGACCTTCTGTTCCAACGCTTATATAGTCTGCTTGCTCTTTTGATAATTTTGTTAGTTTTGCACCAACTTTTTTTAAATGCAAAGTTGCTACTTTTTCATCTAAATGTTTTGGAAGTACGTAAACTTTATTTTCATAATTTTTATGATTATGCCAAAGTTCTATTTGAGCAATAACTTGATTAGTAAATGATGCACTCATTACAAAACTTGGGTGTCCAGTTGCACAACCAAGATTAACCAATCTTCCTTCAGCTAAAAGAATAATTCTTTTACCACTAGGCAGCTCTATTTCATGCACTTGAGGTTTTACTTCAGTCCACTTATAATTTCTAAGAGCTTCAACTTGTATTTCATTATCAAAGTGACCAATATTACATAAGATGGCTCTATCCTTCATTTCTCTCATATGATCAGCAGTAACAATATCTTTATTACCTGTTGCTGTAACAACGATATCCGCTCTACTTATAGCCTCCTCCATTAATACCACTTCATAACCTTCCATTGCGGCTTGAAGAGCACAAATTGGATCTGCCTCTGTAACTAATACCCTAGCTCCACTCTGTCTTAACGATGCAGCACTTCCTTTTCCAACGTCTCCAAAACCAGCAACAACAGCAATTTTTCCAGACATCATTACATCTGTAGCTCTTCTTATCCCGTCTACTAAGCTTTCTCTGCATCCATATAAATTATCAAATTTTGATTTTGTGACGGAGTCATTCACGTTTATTGCGGGAACTAAAAGCGATTTATCTTTTTCCATTTTATTAAGTGCTTTAATTCCAGTGGTAGTCTCTTCTGAAACACCCTTAATATCTTTCATTAAATCTTGATATTCATTGTGCATGATGGCCGTTAAATCACCACCGTCATCTAATAACATGTTAGGTTTCCAGTCAGGTTTTCCAACTATAGTTTGTTTAATGCACCATAAATATTCCTCTTCTGTTTCACCTTTCCAGGCATAAACAGGGATACCAGCCTTTGCAATTGCTGCAGCTGCATGATCTTGAGTTGAAAAAATATTACAAGAAGACCAACGAACTTCAGCACCTAATGCAACTAAGGTTTCGATTAGTACAGCAGTTTGAATTGTCATATGAAGACATCCTATAATTCTTGCACCCTTTAAAGGTTTTTCTTTAGAATACTCTTCTCTTAAAGCCATTAAACCAGGCATTTCACTTTCAGCTATTGATATTTCTTTTCTACCAAATTCAGCTTGAGCAATGTCTTTTACTTTATAATCTTCCATGGCAAGTTTTATACAGCTAACTATTTATTTATCAAGAGATGATTAAACATTGGGAAATCTTATCTCTATCATTGCTCCTTCTTTATCAGTACGATTAGATGCTACAATTTCACCATCGTGAAGTTCAACCAAGTTTTTTACTATATTTAAACCTAAGCCTGAATGTTCTCCAAATTTTTCAGGTCTATTACTATAAAATCTTTTAAATATTCTTGATGTGTCTTTTTCTTTAAATCCTTGTCCTTCATCAAGAATTTTAATTGATATTTGATTTTTTCCATTAATAGAAACATCAACAAAAACATTAGCACCGTCTTTACTAAATGATATTGAATTATCTAATAAATTTGCAATGATTTGTTCAATTCTATTTTCTATACCATTTATTAAATATTTATCTTTTCCATCATTTTTATATTCAATTTTAATTCCTTTTTTCACTTGATGAATATTATTATAATCATCAACAACAGATTGAATAATAGGTTCAACATTAATTTTTTTCATTTTTTCTTTACTTAAAGCAACTTCATCTTTTAACATTTGTGAATAATCAGTAATTAATCTTTCTATTCTTTGTACATCGTGACTAAGTATATTTAATAATCTATTTCTTTGTTCGTTATCATTTGTGTCTTGTAAAATTTCTGATGCGCTTTTTAAAGATGCTAATGGATTTCTAATCTCATGAACCAAATCTGTTGAAAAGTTTTCAGCGTGTGTAACTCTATTTTGAAGCTCGTTTGTCATATCTTCTAAAGAGTTTGACAAAAGTCCTAATTCATCATTCCTTCTTTTTAAATTTTCAATACCTGGTTTGATTTGACTCTTTTCTTTAATGCGAATTGTGTATCCAACAAGATTTTGTATTGGTTTAATAAAGTATCTACTTAACACAAAAGAAAATATTAATATTACAAATCCTACAGATATAGCTGTTCTTATTACAAATGCTTTTCTCTCATCAATCGCTGTCTTTATTTCATTTGCATTTTCTGTAATAGCTACATAACCAAGATTGATTTCATTCTTTGTAACATTCTTAATTGTTGTTACATTAAATTGATTAAAATCTTCTTGCGTAAATGTGTAAGGAACTCCTAAATTTTCAGAATTAGAATAATTTTTTAATATATCTTTGAACGAAACAGGTTTTTTTTCATCAATTTTTATATTTTTTTCCTCAATAGTTTTTTCTATTTCCTCATTATCTAAACTTTCAAATTCAATTTTATCAAGTCTTGTAGAGAATGATCTTGGATCAAGATCTAAAGTATCAGTGTCTCCAATAAGGTTAAGTTGATCGTCAAAAAATATTACTCTATCTAAATTTTGAAAAATAAACCTCGTAGAAAATAAAAATCTTCTAATATCGTCAGATTGAAATTTTACATCTAGTCTTAAAATATTATCAATAGTGTTGTTAATAATGTTTGTATGATTTTGAGATTTTTTTTTTATTAGACTTGGCTGAATATTATTTAGATATATGAATGTGAATAATCCAATAATTGTAAAAATTACGAAATTTATAAATAAAAATTTTTTTAATATAGAGAGAGTTTTTAAGTATTTACTAAACATTAGCTAACATTCCATCTATATCCACTACCATACCTAGTTTCAATAGCTGAAAAATCAGGATCTACTTTTTTAAATTTTTTTCTAATTCGTTTTACGTGACTATCAATAGTTCTATCCTCAATATCTGTATCTTCTCTATAAGCTATATCCATAAGCTGAGCTCTTTCTTTGATTATACCAGGCCTCTTTGCTAATTCTTTAACGATTAAAAACTCAGTTGTTGTCAATTTATCAGGTAATTGTTTTCCATTCCATTCACACTCGAGTTGTGATGGATCTAATTTTAATCTTCCATGAGATATCAGACTTTTATTTTCCTCTAGAATATTATTTGAATCTTTTTTTCTTAACTGCACTCTAATTCTTTCAATCAAAACTTTTATGGAAAAACCTCCTGATTTTTTTACAAAATCATCTGCGCCCAGCTTTAGACCTAACAACTCATCAATTTCGTCATCTTTAGATGTTAAAAAAATTACTGGTAAGGAAGTTTTTTTTCTAAGTTTTTTTAGTAATTCCTCTCCATCCATTTTTGGCATTTTTATATCTATGACCGCTAAGTCAGGTGGCATTCTGGTTAAACCAATTAATGCACTTTCACCATCAATGTATGTTTGAACTTTAAAACCCTCTTTTTCTAATGCGATACTTAAACTTGTTAAAATATTTCTATCATCATCTATCAGGGCTATTGTTTGTTTTTGCATAAAGTAGTTTAAAAATACTAAATTGTCCTAATTTGGGCAATGTTATAAATTTAATGTAACATGCCCCAATTATCTCCAACATTAATATCAACTGTTAAAGGAGTTGAAAAAGAATGATAATCACTCTGAGCTACACTGGTCATTTCTTTCTCAATTAATTTAATCATTACTTTTTCATCTTTTTTTGGAATTTCAAAAATTAATTCATCATGAATTTGCAAGAGCATTTTTGAATTAGAATTTTTTTCCTCTGATAATTTCTTATCTAATCTTATCATAGCTAATCTCATTACTTCAGAAGCAGAACCTTGTATTGGAGCATTAATTGCAGCACGTTCTTGAAAATTTCTGACATTAAAGTTTTTATCATTTATTCCATTAAAGTGGGATCTTCGTCCAAAAATATTGTTAACATATCCACTTTTCCTACAAAATTTAATTGTATTATCCATATAAACTTTAATTTCTGGAAACTTAGCAAAATATGAATTCAAAAATTCCTCTGCTTCATAATTAGAAACATTTATTTGCTTAGCTAATCCATATTGCGAAATTCCATAAATAATTCCAAAATTAATAGCCTTAGCCTTTCGTCTGTGATCTTGATTAACTTTTTTGATATCAATATTAAATATTTGGCTAGCTGTTAAAGAGTGAATATCTTCTTTATTTTTAAAAGCTTTTTTCAGTTCTTTTACATCTGCCAGATCTGCCAAAATTCTCATCTCAATTTGATTGTAATCTGCAGAAATTAATAGGTGCCCTTTTTTTGCAGTGAAAGCTTTTCTTATATCTTTTCCATCTTCTGATTTAATTGGTATGTTTTGTAAGTTGGGGTCACTAGATGCTAATCTCCCAGTCGTTGTAGCGGCTAGCAAAAACGAAGTATGAACTCTTTTTGTATTTGGGTTTAAATGTTCGGGTAAAGCATCTGAATAAGTATTTTTTAATTTTGAAACTTGTCTCCAGTCTAAAATTAATTTTGGAAACTCGTGACCTTTAAAAGCTAAATCTTCTAACACACTTGCACTTGTTGCAAAACTTCCTTTTTTTGTTTTCTTTAATCCAGCTATTTTCAATTCATTATAAATTATTTCACCTAATTGCTTTGGGGATGCAATATTGAACTCTTTTTTAGAAATTTTAAATACTTCTTTTTCAAGTTTTTTGATTTTTTTTTCAAATTTAGATGAAAGAGATTTTAAAAACTTACTATCAATTTCAACTCCCTCTATTTCCATAAATGCGAGAATTTTAATTAATGGCTTTTCAAAAATTTCATAAATATTTATCATTTTTTCTGATTTTAAATTTTTATTAAATTTCTTGTATAATCTAAAAGTAACATCAGCATCTTCAGCGGCGTAATCTTTTGCTTTATCTAGTTCTACTTCGCTAAAATTAATCTCTTTCTTTCCTGTTCCAACCATCTCTTTAAAAGAAATAGTTTTATGCCCTAAATGAATTTCTGATAAAGTATCCATATTATGTCTATTTTTTCCTGCATCTAAGACATAAGACATCAGCATTGTATCTTCCATTGATGAAAGCGTTATTCCACACTTATAAAGTACGATAAAATCAAATTTTATATTTTGACCTATTTTTTTTATACTAGGATCTTCTAATATTTTTTTTAATTTTTTAATTACTGAATCTTTTTTAAGACACTTGGGTGACTTGTGACCAACTGGTATGTAACATGCTTTTCCAATTTTAGAACAGAGAGAAATACCCACTAAATCTGCTTGGTGAGGATCTAATGAGGTTGTTTCCGTATCAACAGCAACTTCACCAACTTCTTCTGCCTCTTCTATCCATTTATCAATTTCATCTAAGCTATTAATTAAGTAATAATTTTTACTATTTATCGTTTGTTGTTTTTCTAGATTTTGAGTTTCAATCTTGTTACTTTCTAGTTCAGGTTCTCCATAAGCAGAAATTGCAGAACTTAACAGCCTGTTAAATTCCATTTCTCTTAAAAATTTATATAATTTATCTTTATCTATATTTTGCAGTTTAAATTCACTTAACTCTCTATTAACGGGAGAGTTATGATCTAGTGTTACAAGTTTTTTACTTATTAATGCTTTATCCTTATTTTCTATTAATGTTTCTCTTCTTTTATTTTGCTTAATCTCATTAGCAGATTTAAGTAAATTTTCTAAAGTGCCATATTTGTTAATTAGCTCTGCAGCGGTCTTAACACCTATACCTGGAACACCAGGAACATTATCACTACTATCTCCTGCTAAAGATTGCACATCAATAACTTTTGAAGCATCTACTCCAAATTTTTTTAAGACATCATCGTCAGTTATAAATTTGTTTTTCATGGGGTCAAAAATTCGAACCCCTTTTTTGTAAAGCTGCATTAAATCTTTATCTGATGAAACAATTGTAACTTTTGCACCTTTTTTAAGGATTTGATCAACATATGTAGCTATTAAATCATCTGCTTCATAATTAGGAAGATCCACAGATGGTAAATTGAATGCTAGTACTGATTTTCTTATATACTCAAATTGAGGAGCTAAATCATCAGGCGCCTCTGACCTATTAGCTTTGTAATCACTGTAAATTTCATTTCTGAAAGTTTTTCTTGCTGAGTCAAATATTACTGCAAAATGTGTTGGTTTTTGCAAGTTTTGATCGGATTTTGAGTCCTCTAATAATTTAAATAACATACTGCAAAAACCACTTACAGCACCTGTTGGAAGTCCATCACTTTTTCTAGTCAATGGAGGCAAAGCATAATAAGCTCTAAAAATATAACCTGAGCCATCAATCAAGTAAAAATGATCTGTTTTTTGAATTTTATTCATGAAGTAATATTAAATATTATAATGATAATATATTCTGTATATAAAAAAATTTACTTTCAATTATTATTATAACTAGATTATTTTTTATATTTTGAGTATTATTTAACAATGGAATTAACAAAAAATCTCACTCAAGCTAAACTATTTAAATCTCTGGTTGTTATTGTTCTTGGCTCAATAGCACTGACTATATCAGCAAAGATCAAAATTCCTTTCTATCCTGTTCCTATGACTATGCAAACATTTGTTGTATTATTTTTAGGAATAAGTTTAGGGCATAAAATTGCACTAGCTACAATTGGTCTATATCTAATTGAAGGAATTGGAGGACTTCCTGTATTTTCAAATTCTCCTGAAAAAGGTATTGGGTTAGTTTACTTTACAGGACCAACTATGGGTTACTTAATTGGTTTTTTAACTGCTTGTTACTTGGCTTCTAAAATAAAAATAGATGATAATTTTTTCATTGTTTTGCTTAAGTTAATTATCGCAACTTCAACAATCTATATTTTGGGTCTAATTTGGCTTGGAACATTGATTGGATGGGATAAGCCAATTTTTGCTTTAGGTGCAAAACCATTTCTATTAGCTGAGATTTTTAAAATTATGCTTTTAGCTCTTTTGACTAAACAAATAATTAAAATTAAAAAATTTATCTAGGTGATCTTTTAGAAAGAATTCTTTGAAGAGTTCTTCTGTGCATTTTTAGTCTTCTGGCTGTTTCTGAAACATTCCTATTACATAGCTCGAAAACTCTATGAATATGTTCCCACTTAACTCTGTCAGCCGACATAGGGTTTTCTGGTGGGGCTGCTTTTTTTGAAGGATCTGCCAATAATGCTCTCTCTACATCTTCTGCATCAGCAGGTTTAGCTAAATAATCTATAGCTCCTTCTTTGATTGCAGCTACTGCCGTTGGAATATTTCCATAACCAGTTAACATGATAATTCTACTGTCACTATTTGAAGTCTGAATTTCTTTTACAACCTCAAGTCCATTACCGTCTGCAAGCCTTAAGTCTACAACTGCAAAACCAGGTTTTTTAGTTTTTACTGATTCAACTCCCTTTTGCACACTCTCAGCTTGAAAAACCTCAAATCCTTTTTTTTCCATCGCTCTAGCTAAACGCTCACGGAAAGGATTATCATCATCCACTATTAATAATGACTTGTTCTCAAAATCGCTGAGATTCTGCAGTTTTGCTTCATCTTTCATGTCCCTTATATGGGGTCTCTGCAAGATATTTCAATATATGAATTTTATGCATTTCTGGCTTGAATTATTTGCTTTACATTGGTGTTGTTTACTTTATATGCCAAAAAATATTAAAGTTTTTTTTAAAAAGACTTTTTTTTATTAAATTTTTTTTGGAGGCATTTAAAATGCAAAAATTTAAATCAGTTGAAGAATTAGTTAATCAACTGAAACCTGAAAAACCAGTTTACTGTATAAGAAAGAATTCTATAAAATCTGCCGTTAAATTTTTCCTAAACAAATTTCCAGGAAAAATTTTATATGCAGTCAAAACTAATCCACACCCTGAAGTAATCAAAACAATCTTCGAAAGTGGAGTTGAGCAATTTGATGTTGCTTCAATTGAAGAAATTAAAAATATTAGAACTTTTAGCAATACAGCTAAATGCTCTTTTATGCATACTGTTAAAAGTAGAGAAAGTATAAAAAAAGCATATTTTAATTATGGTGTAAAAACTTTTTCATTAGATACTAAAGATGAACTGATTAAAATAATTGAAAGTACAAATAATGCTAAAGATTTAGAGTTATTTGTAAGAGTAGCTGTTTCAAATGAACATGCAGAAATTGATTTATCTAAAAAATTTGGTGCTTTAACATCAGAAGCAATAGGTTTGTTAAGACTTGTAAAACAACATGCTAAAAAAATTGGTTTAAGTTTTCATGTTGGTTCACAATGTATGCATCCAATTTCTTATTCAAAAGGAATTAGTGAAATTGGAAATATAATTAAAAAGACAAAAATTATTCCAGATTACATTAATGTAGGTGGAGGTTTCCCTACAATCTATCCTGACTTAATTCCGCAATCTTTAGATAGTTATTTTAATGAAATAAATAAGAGTTTAGAAAACTTAAAGCTTGAAAAACTTCCTGAAATTATTTGTGAGCCTGGCAGAGCTATAGTTGCTGAAAGTGGTTCAACAGTTGTAAGAGTTAATTTAAGGAAAAAACAAAAGCTTTATATTAATGATGGTACCTATGGTACTCTTTTTGATGCTGGTACACCAAACATTGTATTCCCATCTAGAATGATTAAAGAAAATTCTAATAAAATAATTTCAAAAAAATTAACTGCTTTTGATTTCTTTGGACCTACATGTGATAGCATGGATTATATGAAAGGTCCTTTTTTGCTTCCAAATAATATTAAGGAAAATGATTATATTGAACTTGGTCAACTTGGTGCATACGGATTGACATTTAGAACTCAGTTTAACGGTTATTACTCAAATGAAATTTATGAAGTTGAAGATAATCCAATAATGACAATGTATGGCAAAGACATTAACAAAGCTAACATGGTAGCTTAATGTCAGGTCAAAAAAATCCAGGTCATAACAGTAAAAGAGATTTCTTAAAAAATCCTGTTGAACACATCGATATAACTTCTTTTGATAGTAGAAAAATTATTTCCTCAATGGAAAAAATGTCATTTGTTTCTAGAGAAACAGCAAATGCTGCTAATATTTATAACGAGATGCTTAGAGATAAAGATTGTACAATTTTCCTTACTTTAGCAGGCTCTACTTCGGCAGCTGGATGCATGAATATTTATAAAGATTTAGTTAAATATAATATGGTAGATGCAATCATTGCAACAGGTGCCTCAATAGTAGATATGGATTTTTTTGAAGCTCTTGGTTTTAAGCATTATCAAGGTTCACAATTTCAAGATGATACTGAGCTGAGGAATAACTATATAGATAGAATTTACGATACCTACATAGATGAAGAAGAGCTTCAAATGTGTGATAAAATCATATGTGAAATCGCAAATAACTTAGAAGCAAGAAGCTATACTTCTAGAGAATTCATTTATGAAATGGGAAAATATTTAAAAAATAATTCGAAGAAAAAAGACTCTTTAATTGAAACTGCTTTTGACAACAATGTTCCTATTTTCTGCCCTGCCTTTACTGACTCAAGTGCAGGATTTGGATTAGTTATGCATCAAGAACAAAATCCAAAAAAACATATGACAATAGACTCAGTTAGAGAATTTAGAGAACTAACAGAAATTAAAATCAAATCTAAAGGTTCTGGATTATTTATGATTGGTGGTGGTGTACCTAAAAACTTTATTCAGGATACTGTAATTTGTGCTGAACTATTAGGAAAAGATGTAGACATGCATAAATATGCTGTTCAAATTACTGTTGCTGATAGTAGAGACGGTGCTTGTAGTAGCTCCACATTAAAAGAAGCAAGTTCATGGGGAAAAGTAGATATTACAAAAGAACAGATGGTGTTTGCAGAAGCAACTAGTGTTTTACCATTGATAGCAAGTGATGCTTATCATAAGGGTGAGTGGAAAAATAGAACTAGAAAAAACTTTACTAAAATTTTTGAATAAAATTGAAATATCTCTCAAATAAAAACGGGTTTTTAGGAATTGATAATAAATTTAGCTTTAAAGAAAAAGCTGTAGTTGTTCCATTTGGTTTAGAAAAAACTGTCAGTTATGGGGGAGGAACAAAAAATGGACCTAAAGAAATTATAAAAGCATCTCATCAAGTTGAGCTATATGATGAAGAGCTTAATTGCGAACCTTATAAAAAAATAGGTATTAAAACTTTAAAACCATTTAAAATCGACAAAAATATTAAAAAAGCACTTAATAAAATCTCTAATATTAATAAAAAAATTTTAGATAAAAAGCTTTTCCCGATGACTTTAGGTGGAGAGCATTCAATAACTCCTGGATGTATTGTTCCTTTTACTAAAAAATATAAAAACATTTGTCTGTTACATTTCGATGCTCATGCAGATTTACGTCAAAGTTATAATGGAGAAAAATTTTCACATGCTTCAGCAATTAGAAGGTGTCTAGATCATAAAAACGTTTCGTTAATTTCATTTGGCATAAGAAACATCTCAGAAAGTGAAATCCCATTTTTAAAAAAGAATTCTTCAAGAATAAATATTTTTTGGGCGAAAGATAAAAAAAAATGGAATTTGTCTAAATTTAAAAAACTAATTAAAAACAAAACTGTTTATCTTACATTTGATGTGGACGGACTAGATTCAAGCATTATGCCTGCAACTGGTACACCTGAACCAGGAGGACTTTTGTGGGATGAAACATTGGATATAATAAGAATTGCAGCTAAAAACTCGAAAATTGTTGGTGCAGATATTAATGAACTGTCTCCAATAAAAGGATTTAATTCTTATAATTTTCTTGTTGCAAAGTTAGCTTATAAAATTCTGTCTTATAAATTTTTATATTAAACTTTAATTGGTTTAATAATTTTCAATAACATTCTGAACGGTATCAACATTATTAGAGCAACTAAAACTTTTACCGCTAAATCTCCTAGAGATAAAGTAACCCAAGGTACCCCTGTTGCATAAAATGATATTGAGAAAAATAAGAATGTATCAACTGTTGATCCAATCAAAGATGAAGTAAGTGGAGCTACAAACCACTCTTTTTTTCTTAATTTATCAAAAATTTGAATGTCTAACAATTGAGCAGTAATAAAAGCTACCCCTGATCCTATTGCAATTCTGACAGATATTAAATCTGCAAAATCAGTTGAGAATAACAATGTAAATATAATTCCTATTAAAAAACCCAAATATACTATTTGCCTTGCTAATAATTTTCCATAAGACCTATTTGCTAAATCTGTTATTAAAAAAGCTATTGGGTAACTAAAAGCTCCATAAGTTAAAATCTCATTTAATCCAAAATAGTTTATTGGGAACTGAACTAAATAATTAGAAGATAGTACAACAACCCCCATCATTATAGATAGGGTAATAAATAATTTGTTCATTAAGCTGATTTAGCTACGGGTTTCTTTTTAAAAGGGGATTTAATTAAAACTACTTTTTTTAACTTTTTTAATCTAGGAGATAAATTTTTATTTTTTACAGTTTTTAAAAATTCATCAAAACTACCTTTTTTGTCAACTGACCTTACACCTGAGTTGCTTACAGTAAGTTTTAAACTTCTTCCGGTAAGCTCACTTGTAAATTTTACTTTTTTAAGATTAGGTAAAAATCTTCTTTTAGTCTTGTTGTTAGCATGGCTAACATTATGACCTTTCATAGGAATTTTACCAGTAAGTTCGCATTTTTTTGACATATTAACAGTGCCTATATAAGGGGAGATATTGAAGGCGTCAAGTTTAATACAATTAAGAAACAGTTTTATTTCCAACAATTTCTGAGAAATTTTTGACACCATCTCTTATTAGTAATTCTTTTAGGTCCTTTTTAATCATCCCAGCAATATTGGGTCCTTGAAATACCATGCCGGTATACAACTGAACATAATCTGCTCCTAATAAAAACTTGTCATAAGCTGCTTTACCAGAGTCAACGCCACCTACTCCAATTATTTTAATTTTACCTTTTATTAAATTGTAGAATTTACTTATTAAAAGATTTGATTTTTTCTCAATAGGTTTTCCAGATAAACCACCTTTTTGATGTCTCTGTATATTTTGAAGTGTTTCCCGAGAAGCTTCGGAAGTATTTGAAATTATTATTGCGCTTATTTCATTTTCTAAAAGTATTTCTGAAATTAAGTCAATTTGATTTTCATTTATATCTGGTGAAATCTTTACGGCTACAGGAATTTCAGTTTTTAATTGTTTTTTTTTCTCAGAGATAGATTTTAATAACTCTTTTAATTTATTCTCATCATGAAAGTTTCTTAGATTTTCAGTATTTGGTGAAGAAATATTGATTGTAATATAATCTGCAACTTCAGAAAATTTTTCTAATCCAATTAAATAATCATTCAATCTATCATTAGAATCTTTGTTTGGACCCACATTTACACCTAGCACACCTAGCTTTTTATTAGATTTTATTCTGTTTAATATTGTATCTGATCCGTGGTTGTTAAAACCTAACCTATTAATTAACGCTTGATCTTCTACCAATCTAAATACTCTTGGTTTTTCATTTCCATATTGTTTTAATGGAGTAACTGTACCTACTTCTACAAATCCAAAGCCAAGCTTAAATAAAGGGTTGTATACCTCTGCATTCTTATCAAAACCTGCAGCAATACCGATAGGATTATCAAGATCTTGATTAAATAATTTTGTTTTTAAAATTGGATCATTTTTGTTTTCATCAAATATATTTGAAACTAAATTAAGTTTGAGTGATTGAATTGCTAAAAAATGTGCTCTTTCAGGATCTATTTTAAATATTAAAGATCTTAAATTTGAATACATTATTTCAATTTACTAATTATCAATTCTTTTGTTTCGTTAACACCGAAAAAACTTATAAAAAAACCCATTCTAGGTCCATTTTCATCTCCAAACACCACTTCATAAATTAATTTAAACCAATCTCTTAAGTTTTCTGCATACCCATTTTCTTTGCCTGTTGAATAAATTAATGTTTGTATATCCTCTGGAGACATTTGGTCATTACATTGTTCTAAAGTTTTAACTAAGGCATGTAGAGCTAATTTTTCATTTTCAGTTGGATTTTTATATTTTTTTTGAGCCTTAATAACATCATTAAAATACTTAATTGCATAACCAACTAGTCCGTCAAAAATTGGAAAGTTTTTTTCATGAATGTTAGATTTATATTTTTTAACAAACTTCCATAATAAATCTTTGTTATCAGCATTACTTGTTTCAACTAAATTCAACAACATAGAAAAAGTCATAATCATCTCTTCTTTTGGAATGTTTCCATTATGAACATGCCAAACAGGATTCATTACTAATTGTTGTTCTGTTTGTTTTTTTGATTTTTCAATATTATCAAGGTACTCATCTACAGCTTTTGGCACTATTTCTTTATAAAGTTTTTTAGCTCTTTTTGGATTTTGATACATGTATAAAGATAAGCTTTCAGGTGAGGCATATTTTAACCACTGGTCGATAGTAATACCGTTTCCTTTCGATTTTGAAATTTTTTCACCCTTTTCATCAAGAAATAATTCATAAGCAAATCCAGATGGATGTTTTTTACCAATTAAATTTATAATTTTGGTTGATAAAATTGCACTCTCAATAAGGTCTTTTCCATACATTTCAAAATCTATATCTAGAGCATACCATCTCATTGCCCAATCAACTTTCCATTGTAATTTACAATTTCCATCCAAAATACTAGATTCTAATTTTTTACCCTTATTATCAAAAATTATTTTAGAATTCTTTTTATCAATTTCTATAACTGGTATTTCGAGAACATGACCTGTATCTTGACAAATAGGTAAAAAAGGACAGTAAGTTTGTTGACGTTCTTTGCCTAAAGTTGGAAGTATAATATTCATTATACCATCATAATTTTCTAAAATAATTTTTAAGGTTGGGTTGAAAAAACCACCTTTGTATAAAGATGTTGAGCTTTTAAAATTGTATTTAAAATTAAAACTATTTAAGAAATCTTTTAACATTTCATTATTATGCTCTCCAAAACTTGCAAATTTTTCAAATGGATCTGGAACTTGTGTTAATGGCTTATGTAAGTTTTCGTTTAGTAATTCCTGATTAGGAACATTATCAGGAACTTTTCTTAAACCATCCATATCATCGGAAAAGGTAATTATTTCTGTTGGTAGATCTGTAAGTTGTTTTAAGGCATTCACCATCATTGAGGTCCTTGCAACTTCACCAAATGTTCCGATATGCGGAAGGCCACTTGGACCATATCCTGTTTGAAGTGTAATTTTACCTTTTTTATCAATAAATGATTTTCTCTCACGAAGCATTTTTTTTGCTTCAACGAAAGGCCAAGCACTTGTTTTGTCTATAATTTCTTTTTTAATCACGAATATATCTTTTATAAAAATCCTAAATTGGCGATTTTATTAATTCTTATAGAGTTGAAATTTATTTACCATAAAATAATGTTCTTTCAAAATGTCTAATTATAAAACTGTTTTTTTTACACTAGGAATTTTGCAAATAATTTTAGGGATCTCAATGTTCATCCCTATAATTGCTCAATTTATTTATTCAGAAATAGATTCATCATTTTTTGGTGCATCTATTGTTACTATAATTTTTGGATCATTATTTTTTCTCTCAAATCTAGACCACGACAAAAAATTAAATTTGCAACAAGCATTTTTATTAACTGCATTGTCTTGGTTAAGTATTGCTATTTTTGGATCTTTACCATTTATATTTTCGACTATTGAACTTTCAATTACTGATGCTTTTTTTGAAAGTATGTCTGGTATTACAACAACTGGATCAACAATTATTTCTGACTTAGAGAATACTCCAAAAGGTATTCTATTATGGAGAGCAATACTTCAATGGTTGGGGGGTATTGGTATAATTGTTATGGCAATTACACTTATGCCTATAATGAATGTTGGTGGTATGCAATTATTTAAAATTTCTAGCAACGACTCATCTGAAAAAATTCTTCCTAAATCAAAAGAAATAGCTTTAAGACTTATTTATATTTATTCAGGCCTAACTGCTCTTTGTGCATTGTCATATTGGGTATTTGGAATGGGAAAATTTGATAGTTTAACTCATTCAATGACTACCATAGCTACAGGTGGATTTTCTAATTATAATCAATCTATCGGATATTTTGACAGTGTTCTTATAGAAATATCATCAATGATTTTTATAATTTTAGGAAGTATTCCATTTATTACATATATTAAATATATTAGTGGTAATAAAAAAATATTTTTAAACGATATTCAAATCAGAACATTTATTAAAATAATAATTATAAGCATTGTTATATTATCAATTTATTTATTATTTAATAATAACGGAAACTTTAGTTTAAGATCTATTTTTTTTAATACAATTTCAATATTGACTGGAACAGGTTATGTAAATGCTGAATTCGACGGTTGGGGAGGTTTTCCTATAACAATATTTCTTGCATTAATGTTTATTGGGGGCTGTGCTGGATCAACTACTTGTGGAGTCAAAATTTTTAGAATTCAAATTCTATATTTATTTATATTAAATCAATTAAAAAAAATTATATATCCCAAGGGAATATTTGTAATTAAATACGATCAAGGATCTGTTGATGATAAATTTATTGCATCAATAATTTCATTTATTTATTTTTACTTTGTTATTTTTTTTATTTTAGCTGCATTATTATCATTAACTGGTCTTGATTTTATAACTGCTATCTCTGGAGCGGCAACATCAATATCAAATGTTGGTCCTGGTTTAGGTCCTATAATAGGACCTAATGGAGATTTTTCATCTTTGCCCGATATTTCTAAATGGATCTTAACTGTAGGTATGATTTTAGGTAGACTTGAGTTGTTTGCAATATTAGTATTGTTCTTACCATCTTTTTGGAGAAATTAATTATGTCTGAAACAAAGAAACAAACATGGCTTGATTCTCTTGCAGTTTATAAAGATATTCGAATGGTAAGAATTCTTTTATTAGGTGCAATAAGTGGATTTCCATGGGTATTAATTGCAAGTAGCTTAAGTCTTTGGCTTAAAGAAGAAGGTCTTAGTAGATCAACAATTGGATGGGCAGGTTTAATTTTTGGAGTATACGCTTTCAATTATTTGTGGGCTCCCATTATAGATAGAATTCAAATTCCAATACTAACAAAAAAATTAGGTCATAGAAGAGGATGGATAGTTTTGATGCAATTAATTATTTTGTTAAGTCTTGTTGTTTGGAGTGTGATTAATCCAACTGAAAATTTAGCTTTATTAATTACTGTGGGTTTAATTATTGCTATCGCGTCAGCAACCCAAGATATAACTGTAGATGCATTAAGAATTGAACAGATAAATGAAAATGAGGGAAAATCAATGGCTGCGGGCGCGGCCATGGCTGTTGTTGGTTGGTGGACAGGTTATAAATTAGGTGGAGTTGTTGCTTTATTCACAGCAGAATTTTTTGAAAACCTAGGGGTAGCTGATTACTGGCAAGCTACTTTTTTAATTTTAGGTATTTTAATAATTTTAATGAATATTGGATTAATGTTTGTTCATGAACCTATAGAATCAAACAGACAAGCAAAACAGAGAGAAACAGACAAATTAATTGAAGGAAAACTTGGATCTAGCAATATTATTACAAACTTTATCGCATATATTACGGGAACTATAGGCGGACCTATTATTAGTTTTTTTAGAAAAAATGGTTTTGCCATTGCAGCTGGAATTTTAGGATTTGTTTTCTTGTTTAAGATAGGTGAGGCATTTATGGGAAGAATGTCTATTGTTTTTTATAAAGAAATTGGTTTCTCCAAAGGTCAAATTGCAATTTATTCAAAAGGACTTGGCTGGATAACAACAGTTGTATTTACTTTGTTAGGTGGAGTAATGGCCATGAGAGCTGGAACAATTAAAACCATGTTCTTTGCTGGTGGGTTGATGGCTATAACAAATCTTTTATTTGCAGTTTTAGCATGGACTGGAAAATCAGAAATTTTATTTGCAATTGCGGTTATAGCTGATGATATCACAGCAGCTTTTGCAACTGTAGCATTTGTTGCATTTATATCATTACTTGTTGATAGAACTTATACTGCCACACAATATGCATTACTTGCTTCAATTGGTACTGCTGGTCGTACTACTTTAGCTTCATCCTCAGGAGCTCTAGTTGACTGGTTAAACGGAGATTGGGGAACATTTTTTGTTTTAACGACTATAATGGTGATACCATCATTAATTTGTTTGTGGTTAATTAAAAACAAAATTAAAATTGGTGCAAAATAATTTTTATTTCATAGGTAATTTTTCGAATATTTATAAAAATCCTTCGAAAAGATCTGAGGTAACTTCACAAATTATACATGGTGAAAAATTCAAAATATTAGCAAAAAATAAAAATTGGATAAAAATTAAAACTTTATTTGATAATTATAAGGGTTTTATAAAAAATTCAAAATATATAGAAAAATTTAGCCCCAATTATAAAGTCAGTTCACTAAAAGCAAAAATTTATAAAAAACCTGGAATTGAAACTAGCAGTTGGCTTCCACTTGCATCCAAATTATCTGTATTTGAACAAAATAAGAATTATGTAAAAATTGAAAAAAATAAATGGATTAAAAAAGCAGATATAAAAAAAATAAACCATAAAGAAAATAATTTTATAAAAATATTTAAAAAATTTCTCGATGTAAAATATGTTTGGGGTGGAAAAACATTTCAAGGTATTGATTGTTCAGCCTTATTGCAAATATTTTATTGTTATAATAATTCGTTTTATCCAAGAGATACAAAAGATCAGATCAAATATACAAAAAAGAATTCAAAGAAAAGACTATTTAAAAAAGGAGATATTATTTTTTGGAAAGGTCATGTTGCTATGTGTTTAAATTCTAAACAACTAATTCATGCTTATGGTCCAGAAAGAAAAGTAATCATTATGCCAATTATAGAAACAATTAATAGAATTGAAAAAACTGCCAAGCTAAAAGTAAAAAAAGTATCTAGGATAAAATATTAATTTCTTCCAAAGTCAGGTTTATCAATATCTTGTTTCAATTTGATGATTTTTGACCTTACCTTTTTAGTCTGAATAAGTTTCTTTACTATAGACTTATTATTTTTTGAATTAATATCTTTTTTAAATTGATTTAAATTTTTAATAAATAAATCAATCGCTTTTGAAATATTATTTTTGTTGTTAAAAAAAATATCTCTCCACATGATTTCATTTGATGCTGCAATCCTAGAAAAATCTCGTAATCCACCAGCGCTATATTTGATTAGCTCATAATTTTGTTTTTTCTCAAAATCTTGAGCAGATTTCACCAGATTATATGCAATTAAGTGTGGTAAATGACTAGTAATAGAAAAAATTTTGTCATGTTTTTCAGCGCTCATAACAACTACTTTTGCTCCAATTTTTTTCCAAAATTTAGTTAGAATATTTATATTATTTTTTTTAATATTTTTTTCTTTAATTATTATGCACCATCTATCAGTAAACATATTTTCTTTACCATGCTCTGGTCCACTGACCTCTGATCCAGCTATTGGGTGACTTTGAATCCAATGAATACCTTTCTTTAAAAATTTATTTATAATTTTGGAAGTTTCAATTTTTGAAGAACCAATATCTGTAATCAATGTTTTCGACGGTATAAATTTATTAATTTTTAAAATAATATTTTTGTATTCACTCATTGGTGTACAAAAGATAATTAAATCGGAATTACTTGCACCCTCTTTTAATGATTTAACAATTGTTCCTGGTAATTTTAATCTTTTTATCTTAGCAATATTTGATTTTGATTTTTCATAAATAAATATTTTTTTTGCTATTTTTTTTCTACTAATACGCCTTAGTAAAGATGAACCTAATAATCCACAGCCAATAATTAAAATGTTTTTCATTTTTTCAATACTTGCTTAATAACACTCATAAATTTTAAATTTTCTTTTTTAGATCCAATAGTTAACCTTAATTTGTTCTTTATATGATAACCATCTTCTGTTGATCTTAAAATAACTCCCTTATTTTTAAGTTTTTCATACAGAAATTTTGCTGAATATCTACATTTTTCAAAATTAAGTAACAAAAAATTTGCTGAAACTGAATTTGAAAAAATATTATATGTCTCAAGAAATTTCTTAATTTTTTCAGAATATAATAAATTATGTCTGATCGATTTATTTATGAAAGCTTTATCCTTCAGTGACTCGATGGCCGCTAATTGAGCAATACCATTTACATTGAATGGTGGTTTTATAACATTTAGCGCATCAACTATTTTTTTTGATCCATATCCCCAACCTACTCTCAGAGAAGCCAATCCAAACATTTTTGAAAAAGTTCTAAGGATGAAAACATTGTCTTTATTTTTAAACAAATCTAACCCAGATGAATAATCTTTGTTTTTCATATATTCTGCATAAGCATCATCTATAACTAGTAAAATTTTTTTATTTAATCTTTTTCTTAATTCTAAAACTTCTTTTTTCGTTAAGTAAGTTCCTGTAGGATTGTTTGGGTTAGCTATAAACACAATTTTAGTTTTTTTTGTTATTTTTTTTAAAATTTCATTTACTGAAACTTTAAAATTAATTTCTTTTGCAAATAAAACTTTTGAACCTACAATTTTTGAGTAAATTCTGTACATTAAAAAACTGTACTCTGGTACCACAACCTCATCTTTTGGGTTTAAAAACAACTGACAGAGCATTTGAATAACTTCATCTGAACCAGCTCCACAAATAATTTTCTCAGAATTACATTTATAAGCTTTAGATATTGCTTTTCTTAAATTTTGAGATTTTCCATCTGGATATTTATCTAAATTCCGATTTTTATTTGATATTATTTTCTTTGCTTTAGGGCTCATACCTAAAGCAGACTCATTTGCAGAAAGCTTAATTACGTTCTTAAGTTTCTTAACTTTTGATTTACCAGGCTTATAAGCCTCAATTTTAAATTTTTTGAAATTTGGAGTTATCATTTTTTTTAAATTATGTGCTCTTTATAGATAAAATTACAAAATTTTATAGAGAATAAGAGGATTTTTTAAAAAATTGACATAATAAATAAGTTCTAGTAAAAAAATTATGCGCTGATTTAACTGAATTGCGAGCGCTTAAAAAAAACCGCTAAAATAGTTTTTTTTCTCACAATTCGAAACAGTCAAAAACTATGAATACTGAGAAAAACATAAAAACTTTAATTGTAAAGAAACCACTAAAATTAGACTGTGGAAAGACCATAAAAGATTTTCCGATAGCTTATGAAACTTACGGTTCACTTAATTCAAAAAAAGATAATGCAATATTAGTTTTTCATGCTCTAACAGGAGATCAATTTGTAACCGGAATAAACCCTGTAACTAACAAAGAAGGTTGGTGGAGTTATGCAGTAGGTCCTGATAAAGCTATCGATACAAACAAATATTTTGTTATTTGCTCTAACGTAATTGGTGGATGTATGGGATCATACGGACCAAGCCATAAAGATCCTGATCAAAAAATTTTTGGAACAAATTTTCCCGTTATTACAATTAATGATATGGTGAATGCTCAATATAATTTACTTGATCATTTTGGTATTGATAAACTATTTTCTATAACTGGTGGTTCAATGGGAGGTATGCAAGTCCTTCAGTTTATTAGCAACTTTCCTGATAAATCCAAAACAGTGATACCGATAGCAACCACCTCTAGTCATTCAGCTCAAAATATTGCTTTTAACGAGCTAGGTAGACAAGCTATTACAGCTGATAGTAACTGGAAAGATGGGAATTATACATCAAACGACACTAATCCTGGAAAAGGATTGGCAGTAGCTAGAATGGCAGCTCATATTACTTATTTATCTAAAAAAGGTTTGCAGGAAAAATTTGGAAGAAAGTTACAAGAAAGAGAGGATCTTAAATTTGGATTTGATGCTGATTTTCAAATAGAAAGTTATTTAAGATATCAGGGCTCAGTTTTCGTAGATAGATTTGATGCAAATAGTTATCTATATATCACTAGAGCTATGGATTATTTTGATTTAGCTAAGCAATTCAATGGTAATCTTTCAGAAGCATTTAAAAATACAAACGCAAAATTTTTTATAATTTCATTTACTTCAGATTGGCTTTATCCAACTCAAGAAAACAAAGATATTGTGATTGCTTTAAACTCAATAGGAGCTGATGTTGGATTTGTAGAAATTGAGTCAGATAAAGGTCACGACTCCTTTTTACTAGACGTTCCTGATTTCTTGAGTGCAATTAAAAACTTTTTAGATAAATCTTACGAAGAAAATTAATTATGAAAAATGAATTTCAGGTAATAGCAGATTTAATTGAAAAAGATAAGAAAGTCTTAGATGTAGGTTGTGCCGATGGAACTTTAATGAAATTTTTAAAAGATAATAAAAACATAAATATAAGAGGATTAGAGATTTCAAAAGAAAAAGTGCAAGAATGTATTGCTAAAGGTTTAACTGTAATTGAAGGAAATGCTGAAAAAGATTTAAAGCAATTTCCAGACAAATCATTTGATTATGTTGTTTTAAGTCAAACCCTTCAAGCTTTTCTTAATCCTGAATTAGTTTTAGATGAACTTTTAAGAGTTGGAAAAAAAGCAATAGTTACGATTCCTAATTTTGGATACTGGAAAGTAAGATTTCATTTATTATTTAAAGGTACAATGCCAATTACAAAAACATTACCAGATGAATGGTATAACACACCAAATTTACATATGTGTACAATCAAAGATTTTTTTCGCTTTGTAAAATCAAAAGATATTAAAATTTTTAAATCACTCGCTTTAAATAATCTTAATTCATCAATAATAAATGAGAGTAATTTAGGAGTTAAAAATTTGTTTGCAGATCTAGGTATATTTTTGATAGAAAAATAAAATGCGTATTGAAATTATACCCTGTCTTCAAGACAACTATAGCTATTTAATAATAGACGAAAGTAACAATTTGGCGTGTGTTGTAGATCCCAGTGAGTCTGAACCAATAATAAATTTCCTAAAAAATAAAAATATAAAATTAAAATATATTCTTAATACTCATCATCATTATGATCATATCGGAGGAAATCAAGAACTAAAAAAAAAATATGCATCATTTGTTGTAGGTTTTAAAGGAGACTCAAAAAGAATACCTGGAATAGACATATTGTTAGAAGATAATCAAATATGGAAAGCTGAAAACTTTGAAGCTAAAATTATGCATATACCTGGACACACTTCAGGCCATATTTGTTTTAATTTTTTTAAAGAAAAATTAGTTTTTACTGGAGATACACTTTTCTCACTTGGTTGTGGAAGAATATTTGAAGGCTCTTATGAAGAAATGTATGAATCTTTAAACAAAATTAAATTATTACCAAAAGATACAAAAATTTATTGTGGTCATGAATACACTCTTAACAATGCAAAATTTTGTAAAAAATATGATTCTGAAAACAAAGATTTACAAAAAAAAATAGAAAAAATAGAAAAATTAAGAGAAAATGGAATTCCTACTATACCCACAACTTTAAAAGAGGAATTGGATTGTAATATATTTTTAAGAGCAAAAGATGTAGAAACCTTTTCAAAATTAAGAGATTTTAAGGATAATTTCTAATTAATTCGGCTTGACTAAAGGCTGACTACAACTATATTGCGGTAACTTTAAATTAAATCATGCTATGTCATTCGCAGTAATAAAAACAGGTGGAAAACAGTATAAGGTAAAATCTGGGGAAATTCTTAAGATTGAAAAACTACCAGATTCTAAACCTGAGACTAAGATAGAGTTTAATGAGATTTTGGCATACGGTGATGACAAATCAATTGAAATTGGGACCCCAAATGTTGAGGGTGCAAAAGTAGAAGCTAATTTAATTAAAAATAGTAAAGAGAGAACTATTTTAATTTTTAAAAAAAGAAGAAGACAAAATTCAAGAAGAAAAAATGGGCATAGACAAGAATATTCTATGATAAGAATTAACAAAATTTTTTCAAAAGATGGTAAAGTGTTATCAGAAGCTGAAAAAATTTCTAAAACCTCAAAAAAAGAAGAAACAAAGGAAGCAGTAAGCAAATAGTTATTAGGTAAATTATGGCAACTAAAAAAGCAGGTGGATCATCACGAAACGGGCGAGATAGTGCCGGTAGAAGACTTGGTGTAAAAAAGTATGGTGGTGAAACAGTAATTCCTGGAAACATAATTGTTAGACAAAGAGGAACTAAGATTTTTCCGGGTGAAAATGTTGGTATGGGTAAAGATCATTCAATATTTTCAGTTGTTAAGGGAAAAGTTGTCTTCAAAAAATCAAAATCAGATAGAACTTTTGTTTCTGTAAAGCCCAATTAATAGTACAACCAATTAAAATAGATGTTGTATTATGAAATTTCTCGATCAAGTTAAAATATATATTAAAGCTGGAAACGGCGGAGATGGATCTCCTAGTTTTAGAAGAGAGAAATATGTTGAGTTTGGTGGACCAGATGGTGGTGACGGTGGAAAAGGTGGATCAATTATTTTAAAGTCAGAGGAGAATTTAAATACCCTTATTGATTATCGATATCAACAACACCACAAAGCTGAACGTGGAGAAAACGGTTCTGGTCAAAATCGAACAGGAAAAGGTGGTGAAAATTTAATTTTAAAAGTTCCTCTAGGTACACAGGTATTTGAAGAAGATAACAAGACTCTTCTTTTCGATTTTAATAAAAAAGGTGAAGAATATGTTGCAGCTGCTGGTGGAAAAGGAGGTTTAGGAAACACAAGATTTAAAAGTTCTACAAATAGAGCTCCAAGAAAATTTACTAAAGGCACTATCGGAGAAGAATTTACAATATGGCTTCAATTAAAAACAATTGCTGATATCGGTATTATTGGATTGCCAAATGCAGGAAAATCAAGTTTGTTAGCAGCTCTAACAAACGCAAATCCAAAAATTGCAAATTACAAATTTACAACTATTAATCCAAACCTTGGCGTGGCTTCTTACGATGATAAAGAAATTACCATTGCAGATATTCCAGGATTAGTTGAAGGAGCTCATGAAGGTATAGGCTTAGGAATACAGTTTTTAAAACATATAGAGAGATGTAAGTCTTTACTACACTTAATCGATGTCACCAACTTAGATCTGAATGAGTCTTATAATCAGGTGAAAAATGAATTAAAAAGTTACAGTGCAAAGTTATTAGAAAAAAAAGAACTAATTGTGCTTAATAAAATTGATTTGATTGATGAAATAACAGCAAATGAAGTTATAGATCATTTTTCAAAAGGTAAAAATTGTGAGATTATGACAATGACAACTCTGGAAAAAGAATCTGTATCAAAAATTAAAGCAAAACTTTTGTCTTATGTATCTTAAAAACTCCAAAATAATTGTTGTCAAAATTGGATCATCTCTTCTAGTTGATCAAAATAAAAAAATTAGGAGACAATGGTTATCTAGTTTTGCAAAAGATATTAAAAAATTAAGAGATAAAAATCAAAAGGTGGTTATTGTTAGCTCTGGCGCTATAGCCTTGGGTTGCAAGAAAATAAATTATAACAAAAAAAATATCAAATTAGATAAGAGTCAAGCTATTGCTTCTATTGGTCAAATAGAGCTAATGAATTTGTTTTCTGAAACTTTTGCAAAATATAAATTAAATATTTCTCAGATTTTGCTTACATTAGAAGATACTGAGGAAAGAAGAAGATCTCTCAATGCAAAACGAACTTTTGATAATCTTTTTGAACTTGGTTTTATTCCTGTTGTCAATGAAAATGATACTATTGCAACGAGTGAAATAAAATATGGAGATAATGATAGATTGGCATCTAGGGTCGCGCAAATTACAAACGCAGATACCTTAATTTTATTATCTGATGTTGATGGTTTGTATACAAAAAATCCTAAAATTTTTAAGGATGCTAAACTAATAAAGAAAATTAATTACCTAAATAAAGATCTAAAAAAAATTTATATTAAAGGCGTAAATGAATATGGAAGTGGTGGTATGCATACAAAAATTGAAGCAGCAAAAATATGTCAGCTTGCTGGTACTAGTATGGTTATTGCAAATGGACTATATTCAAATCCTATCTCAAAAATAATTGAAAAAAATAACTGCACCTGGTTTAGTCCAAAAATTTCAAAGTTAGATGCTAGAAAAAAATGGATAATAAGTTCTGTAGCACCTAAAGGAGCTTTAATAATTGATGATGGTGCTAAAAAGGCATTAAAATCTGGAAAAAGTTTGTTAGCAGCAGGAATTAAAAAAGTTTCGGGAAGATTTAACAAAGGTGATCATATTAAAGTATTAGATAAAAAAAATAACGAATGTGCTAGAGGGTTAAGTTCCTTTACTTCTGATGAGGTGACTAAAATTATGGGTCATCAATCGAATGAAATTGAAAAATTATTAGGCTATGTTGCAAAATCAGAAGTTATTCATAAAGATGATATGGTGGAAATTTAAATGATTAAATATATGAATTTAATTGGAATAAGAGCTCGAAAAGCTAGTGAGTATAAAGTTACAACTGAAGTAAAAAATAAAGTCTTAAATGATTACGCGAAATTAATTAAGAATGAAAAAAAATTTATTATTAATCAAAATTCAAAAGATATTAATTACGCAAGAAAAAGAGGGTTAAAAGAGAACTTAATCAAAAGACTTCATTTAAATGAAAATAAATTAAATGGAATTATAAATTCTATTTTAAAAATAGCTAAATTAAGGGACCCTATAGACAACACTTTAGACAAATGGAAAAGACCAAATGGTTTGAATATAAAAAGAGTATCAATACCAATTGGAGTTATTGGTGTTATTTATGAAAGTAGGCCAAATGTAACTTCGGATGTTGCTAGTCTTTGTTTTAAATCAGGAAATGTAGTGATTTTGAAAGGAGGCTCTGAGGCCATAAATTCAAATAAAGCTTTAGCTAAGTTGTTTAGAAAAGCACTTAAAAAAAATAAAGTTAATGAAAACTTTATTCAATTTATCGACTCAAAACAAAGAAAACTCGTAGATATTATGCTTTCTAAGATGAAAAAATATATTGATGTAATCATACCTCGTGGTGGAAAAAATCTAGTTAAAAAAGTTTTAGAATTATCCAAAGTACCTATAATTGGGCACTTAGAGGGGCTTTGTCATACTTATATAGATAAAGATGCAGAATTAAAAATTGCTAAAGAAGTTGTCTATAACGCTAAATTAAGAAATACAAGTATTTGTGGTGCGACTGAAACTATTCTTATTCATAAAAATATAGTGAAAAAATTTAGCAATCCTATTTTGCAGCCACTTGAGAATAGTGGTTGTAAAATAATTGGTGATAAGATTTTGAAGAGTTATTACAAAGGTCAAATATATCCTGCAAAAGAAAAAGATTGGTCAACTGAATATTTAGCATCAATTGTATCTGTTAAAGTTGTAAAAAATTCTGAAGAGGCAATTAAACATATTAACAAATATGGAACTATGCACACTGACTCCATCATCACAAAAAATAAAAAAACAGCAAAATATTTCTTAAAAAATATTAAAAGCTCAATTGCTATGCATAATACTTCAACTCAATTTGCTGATGGTGGTGAATTTGGATTTGGTGGAGAAGTTGGAATTTCTACTAACACACTACCACCAAGAGGTCCTGTAGGTTTAAATCAATTGATTTCATATAAATATGAAATCACTAGTAATGGTAAAATAAGAAATTAAATTGAATAACACAAAAATAAAAATTGGTGTATTAGGTGGATCGTTTGATCCTGCTCACAAAGGACATTTAGCAATTTCTAAGGAAGCAAAAAAAAGATTTAAGCTCAAAAAAGTTATATGGGCAATTACAAAAAAAAATCCATTTAAAATAGAGAGCAAGACACCTGTTTCTCACAGAATTAAATTTTGTAAAAAAATAATTGGTATAAATTCATTTATTAAGGTTAAATTTTATGAAAAAATTATTAAATCAAATAAAACCATAAATTTAATCAATCATTTAAAAAAAGATAAAAGCATTGAAATTTATTTTTTGATGGGTGCCGACAACCTTATTAATTTTCATAAATGGCATAAATCTAAATTAATTTCACAAAAATGTAATATTCTAGTTTTTGACAGACATGGGTATAAAAAAAATTCTTTAAAATCAAAGACATTTAAGCAACTTAGCAAGACCAATTTGGAGTTTATTGAGTTTAATAAAGTCAACATTTCATCTTCTCAATTAAGAAAAATTTGATAATCTAAAATCAATTAATGGACAAAATTTCAGATTTAAAAGAAATTGTAATCAACACACTAGATCTCAATAAAGCTCAAGACATTGTAACTATTGATCTTAAAGACAAAAGTTCTATAGCTGACTACATGATCATAGCAAGTGGAACTTCATCTAGACATATCCAATCCTTGTCAGAACAAGTTTTAGAAAAACTTAAAAATAATGGTGTAAAAGACTCAAGAATTGAAGGTAAAGAAAGTGGAGAATGGAAACTTGTTGATGGAATTGATTTAATTATTCATATTTTTCACCCAGAAAAAAGAAAATTTTATGAATTAGAGAAAATTTGGTCAGAGCTAATTCCAAAAGAAAAAGTGATGATATGAAAAAATTTAAATTTTTATTATTAATTTTTTTCTCTATTTTTTGCTTAAATAAAACAGTTCTTTCAGCTGAAATTGATATTTATAAAAAAATTGATCTCTTCGGTGAGGTTTTAGAAAAAATTAATAAAGAATATGTTGATGAGTTCAACCAATCTAAAAGTATGGACTCTGCAATCAATGGACTTTTACAATCTTTAGATCCTTATTCATCCTATATGTCGCCTAAAATATTTGATGAAATGCAAACAGAAACCAGTGGTGAATTTGGTGGATTAGGAATTGAGGTTAGCATGGAGGCTGGTGTGGTAAAAGTAATTTCACCAATAGATGATACACCTGCATCTAGAGCTGGATTAAAAGCTGGTGATTACATAGTAAAAATAAATGATGTTCAGGTCCAAGGAAAATCATTAAGTGAAGCTGTTGATTTAATGAGAGGACCTGTGGGTTCTGGAATAGAGTTAACAGTAAGACGAAGAGGTGAAAAAAAGGCTTTAACATTTAATATAATAAGAGAAGTTATTCAGGTTCAATCTGTTAAATCTGAAATTATAGATGAAAGTATAGGATACATCAGGCTTACTTCATTTAATGATAACAGCAGTGATCAAATAGAAAAACAAATTAAAAAACTTAAAAAAAATAAAAACTTAAATTCATTTATTTTAGATTTAAGAAATAATCCTGGAGGTCTTTTATCTCAAGCAATAAAAATCTCAGATTTTTTTCTAGAAAATGGGGAAATAGTTTCAACAAAAAGCAGAAAAAAATCTGAAAATAGAAAATGGTTTGCAAAAAAAGGAGATATTACTGACGGAAAAACATTATTGGTTTTAATTAATTATGGTTCAGCATCTGCATCTGAAATTGTTGCTGGAGCTTTAAAAGATCACAAAAGAGCAATTATTATTGGTGAAAATAGCTTTGGCAAAGGTTCTGTCCAATCAATTATTCCTCTAAAAAATCGTGGGGCTATCAGATTAACTGTTGCAAAATACTATCTTCCCTCTGGAAAATCTATTTCTGAAGTAGGTGTTAAACCAGATATTGAAGTAAATGAAGAAGGTGATGATTTTAGAATAAAAACTGATACTGATAATCAATTAAACTACGCTATTAAGTTACTTAACGGATAATATGAATAAAAATTTTAAAGATTTACCACTGAGAAGTGGGGTCGGAATTGTATTATTGAATAAACAAAATAAAGTATTCGTAGCAAAAAGAATAGATAATCCTAAAAATTTTTGGCAAATGCCTCAGGGTGGTGTTGATGAGGGAGAGGATAATTTAAAAGCTGCATTTAGAGAACTAGAAGAAGAAACAAGTATCAAAAGCGTAGAACTTATAAAAGAGCTTGATGGTACATTAACCTATGATTTACCTGATAGATTACTAGGTATCATTTGGAAAGGTAAATACAAAGGTCAAAAGCAAAAATGGTTTTTAATGAGATTTATTGGAAATGATAATGAAATAAACATAAATACATCTAATCCAGAGTTTTTGGATTGGAAGTGGATTGACTTAGATTTAATCACTGATGTAGTGGTTGATTTTAAACATCATGTTTACAAAGAGCTTAAAGAAAAAGTAAAAAAATTAATTTAGAGTTTTTAAAACTTCAACTTTTTGATCTGCTAAATACTTAGATTGATCGTTTATATCAGTTTTATTAGCCTCTTCTTCTGCTTGTTTAAGTAAATCTTGTTGCTTTGATTTATCCATATCAGCAAGATTAAAAATTGTACTTGTTAAAATAGATAGATTGTTATTTTTGAACTCAACAATACCATCTTCAACATAGTAATTTTCATCACCTGATTTTGATAAAATCTTAATTATCCCAGGTTTCAAAAAGGAAATAATAGAAATATGATCCTTCAATATTCCCATCTCTCCCTCAAAAGCAGGGACTACAACTTCTGAAACATCGTCTTTTACTAAAAAAGATTTTTCAGGATTTACTATTTCAACTTTAAACTCTTCGCTCATTAAGCAGCAGCTTCTTGTTCCATTTTCTTAGCTTTTTCTATAGCTTCTTCAATTGTTCCAACCATATAAAAAGCAGCTTCAGGTAAGTGGTCATACTCACCTTTACAGATTGCATCAAAACCTTTGATTGTTGAATCAAGATCAACAAGTTTTCCTGGAGAGCCAGTAAATACTTCTGCAACGAAGAATGGTTGAGATAAAAATCTCTGGATTTTTCTAGCTCTTGCTACAACTAATTTATCTTCTTCTGATAACTCATCCATACCAAGAATAGCTATAATATCTTGTAGTGATTTATATGATTGTAGAATTCGTTGAACATCTCTTGCTACTCTATAATGTTCATCTCCAACAATTCTTGGATCTAAAATTCTTGATGTAGAATCAAGTGGATCTACTGCAGGATAAATACCAATTTCTGCAATTTGTCTTGAAAGTACAGTCGTTGCATCCAAGTGAGCAAACGATGTTGCTGGAGCGGGGTCTGTTAAATCATCAGCAGGTACATAAATTGCTTGTACAGATGTAATTGACCCTTTGTTTGTAGTCGTAATTCTTTCTTGTAGGTTACCCATGTCAGTAGCTAATGTCGGTTGATATCCAACAGCAGATGGAATTCTTCCTAACAAAGCTGAAACCTCTGAACCTGCCTGAGTAAATCTAAAAATGTTATCTACAAAGAAAAGTACGTCCTGACCTTCCTGATCTCTAAAGTATTCAGCTACAGTTAACCCTGTAAGTGCAACTCTTGCTCTTGCTCCAGGAGGTTCGTTCATCTGTCCATAAACTAAAGCAGCTTTTGAACCAGCTCCTTCTTTTTTAATTACTCCAGACTCAATCATTTCATGATAAAGGTCATTTCCTTCTCTAGTTCTCTCTCCAACTCCTGCGAAAACTGAAAAACCACCATGAGCTTTTGCAACGTTGTTAATTAATTCCATAATTAAAACTGTTTTTCCTACTCCTGCTCCACCAAATAATCCAATCTTTCCACCTTTTGCATACGGTGCAAGCAAATCAATTACTTTGATACCTGTTACAAGGATTTCAGTCTCTGTTGATTGGTCATTAAATTCAGGTGCAGCTCTATGAATTGGCCAACTTTCTTTGGTTTTAACTTCACCTCTTTCGTCAATTGGTTCACCAATTACATTAATAATTCTTCCGAGAGTTTCAGGTCCAACCGGAACTTGAATAGGAGCATTTGTGTTGGTAACTTCATCACCTCTTTTTAGTCCTTCAGTAGCATCCATAGCAATTGTTCTAACAGTGGTTTCACCTAAGTGTTGTGCTACTTCTAAAACTAGTCTGTTGTCGCCATTTTTACATTCCAATGCTGTTAAAATTTCTGGTAGTTCACCATCAAATTTTACGTCTACTACTGCTCCAATAACTTGTGTGATTATTCCTTTGCTCATAATTATAAACTTTCTGCTCCTGATATGATTTCTATTAGTTCTTTTGTAATTGCTGCCTGACGACTTCTATTATATTCGATAGTAAGTTTGTCAACCATTTCACCTGCGTTTCGGGTCGCATTATCCATTGCACTCATTCTAGACCCTTGTTCGCTAGCTGAATTCTCTAACATTGCTTTAAATATTTGCGTAGAAATATTCTTTGGCAATAAATTGCTTAAAATTTCATCTTCATCTGGTTCAAATTCGTAACTTTCTTCTGAACTATTTTCTTCTCCTTCATTATTTAAAGGGATAATTTGCTGTGCTTGAGGAATTTGAGTAATTACATTTTTAAATTGGTTATAAAAAATTGTACAAACATCAAATTCACCTGCCTCAAATTTTTCAATTACCATTTTCCCAACTTTGTCAGCATCAAAATAATTTGCATTTTTAGACTCTTTGAAAGAAATATTTTCAATTATTTTATCACCATAAACTCTTTTTAATTGGTCGTTTCCTTTTGAGCCTACTGTAATAATTTTAAGTTCTTTACCTTCATCTAAAATTTTTGCAAAATAACTTTTAGCTTTTTTAATAATATTAGAATTAAATCCGCCACATAAACCTCTATCAGAAGTCATAACCACACAAAGATGAGTTTTTTCTTGACCAGTCCCTGACAATAACTTTGGTGCATTTTCTCTATCAGATATACCATTTGATAAATTTAAAATAACATTATTCATTTTTTCAGAATAAGGTCTTCCCTTCTCAGCGCTTTCTTGAGCTCTTCTTAATTTAGCTGCTGCAACCATTTTCATAGCTTTAGTAATTTTTTGTGTAGACTTTACACTAGCTATTCTTTTTTTTAGGTCGTCTAAACTTGCCATAAGTTATTAAGATTTAAAATTTCCTTTTAATTGAGTGATTACCTCAACAAGTAATTTTTCTTTATCTTCCTCAAGTTTTCCTGAAGTTAAAATTGACTCGATAATTTCAGGCTTATCTGATTTACATTTTTCAATAATCTTGCTCTCAAATTCAGCAACGTCTTTTAAATCAATATCATCAAGATAACCTTTCACTCCACAAAATACTGAAATAACTTGTTCTGCAACAGTCATCGGTGAATATTGTTTTTGTTTTAAAAGTTCAGTTAGTTTAGAGCCTCTATTCAAAAGCTGCTGAGTAGATGCATCTAAATCAGATCCGAATTGAGCAAAAGCTGCCATTTCTCTGTATTGTGCTAACTCTAGTTTCATTGAACCAGAAACTTTTTTCATCGCTTTTGTTTGAGCTGATGAACCAACCCTAGATACTGATAAACCTACGTTAATTGCAGGTCTTATACCTTGGTTAAATAGTTCTGTTTCAAGGAAAATTTGTCCGTCTGTAATTGAAATAACGTTAGTTGGAATAAACGCGGATACGTCTCCACCTTGTGTTTCAATAATTGGCAGTGCAGTAAGTGATCCACCTCCATGTTCGTCACTTAATTTAGCTGCTCTTTCAAGTAATCTACTATGAAGATAAAATACATCTCCAGGATAAGCCTCACGTCCTGGAGGTCTTCTTAATAGCAATGACATTTGTCTATAAGCAACTGCTTGTTTAGACAAATCATCATAAATTATTAACGCATGCATTCCATTATCTCTAAAATACTCTCCCATAGCACAACCTGTGTATGGTGCTAAAAATTGTAAAGGAGCAGAGTCCGATGCAGTAGCAGCAACGATTGTTGTGTACTCCATAGCTCCAGCTTCTTCTAATGTTTTTTGAATTTGTCTTACTGTTGATCTTTTTTGTCCAACCGCAACGTATATACAATACAGTTTTTGTTTTTCATCACCAGATTCATTGATTTTTTTTTGATTAATAATTGCATCTACTGCAACTGCTGTTTTACCAGTTTGTCTATCACCGATAATTAATTCCCTTTGCCCTCTTCCAATCGGAACTAGACTGTCAATTGATTTAAGACCAGTTTGCATTGGTTCACTTACTGATTGTCGTGGAATAATACCAGGAGCTTTTACTTCAACCCTGCTTTTTTTAATTCCTTTATCTAATGGTCCTTTTCCATCAATAGGATTTCCTAAACCATCCACTACTCTTCCTAATAATTCTTTTCCAACTGGAGTATCAACAATATTACCTGTTCTTTTAACTACATCCCCTTCTTTTACATTTCTGTCATCACCAAAAATTACGACACCAACGTTTTCACTTTCTAAGTTTAGAGCCATACCTTTTGAACCATCTGCAAACTCTACCATTTCACCAGCTTGAACATTATCCAAACCATAAATCCTAGCAATACCGTCTCCAACTGATAAAACTTGACCAACTTCTGTGACTTCTGCTTTATCACCAAAATTTTTAATTTGTTCTTTTAATATTTTTGTAACTTCTGAAGGATTTATTTCCATTTATGCCTCTATCATTCTATTTTCGATTTGTTGTAATTTATTTTTAATTGAGGTATCGACCATAGTACTTCCTACTTGTACTACCAAACCTCCTATTAAACTTTCGTCGTGTTTGTAGTTTAATTTTATTTTTGAGCTAAAGTTTTTTGTTAACTCCTCTGTAATTTTTGCAATTTCTTCATTAGATAATTCTTTTGCTGATTTTAATTCTGCCTTCAGTTCACCTCTTTTTCTTGAACAAATCTCAATAAAGCTTTTAAGGATACGCTCAATAAAAAAGAAACGTCTTTTTTGAATTAAGAAACTTAAAAAATTTTTAAATAAAGACTCAAATTTATTATATTCAGAGATTGTATTGATTACTTTTAATAAATCTTCTTGGCTTGTAGTTGGATCTTTAATCAAATTAGAAAAATCTTCACTTTGCTCAATTAAATTAAGAATAGATGAAGACTGATCTTCGATCTGACTTAAAAGATTGTTTTCCTCTGAAAGTTCAAAAAGCGCAAGAGAATACCTTTCAGCTGAAGTTATTGAAAATCCGGTGTCTTTACTCAACTTGGTTCCTCTATAATGTTGAAGATTATTTAAAAATCACGCCCTAAATAGCATATGACCCTTATGTCTTCAAGTAGCGGATTCGTAAAAAAGGCCTCTTTTTTGCGGTTAATTGAAGTTAATTGGATCAACATCAACTGAAAGTTTTATTCCAGAAGAAAATTTATATTTTGGAATAATTTTTGCAAGAGAGCTTTGTAGTTTCATGGATTTTAAGCCTCTGATTAAAAATCTAATTCTAAATTTTCTCTTTAATCTAAATAATGGGGCATTCACAGGCCCTAATATTTTTCCTTCAATTTTATTTTCAATGAAATTTTTAAAATTAATAGCTTCTTTTTCTAATTTAATTTCATTATCTCCTGTTAAGATTAAAGAAATAAACCTTTGAAATGGAGGTAGTTTATTTTTTTTTCTTATCTCTAGTTCTCTTTCTAAAAAAATATCTGGATTTTTACTTGTAATTTCTGAAATCATCTTAGTATTATTTTCATAAGTTTGAAAATATACCGTTGCTGGTTTTCCTGTTCTTCCTGCACGTCCTGAAAGTTGATGATAGAGCTGTAAATTTTTTTCTGCACCTCTTAGATCATGTCCTTGAGATGAAAGATCGATATCAACAACTACAATGCAATTTAAACTTGGAAAATGAAAACCTTTTGAAATTAATTGAGTTCCAACTAAAATATGCGTTTCATTATTAATAATTTTGTCTATTTTTTCTTTAGAATCTTTTTTATTCATTGTGTCACTTGAAAAAATCTCTATTTTTTTTCCAGGGAATTTTCTTTTTACTTCTTCTGAAATTCTCTCAACACCAGGTCCGCTGAAAATAAATTCACAATTTCCCTCTTTTGTACAGTCCCTTTTAAGATCCGATTTGTATCCACAATAATGACATAATAAGTTATTTTTATTTTTATGATAAACTAAATTGATACTACAATTTGGACATGTAAAACTTGTAAAACACTTATTACATAAAGCATTTGGAGAAAAACCTCTTCTGTTTAAAAAAAACAAAACTTGATCTTTTTTTTCCAAATGTAAATTAACTTTTTCAATAATTTTATTTGATAGCCATGATTGTTTTTCAAGTTTGGTATTATTTAAATTAATAATTTCATAATTAGGTAAAGCTGCATTTTGATATCTTTCATTTAATCTAGAAACCTCGTATTTACCCTTTTTAATATTTTCAAAAGTTTCTATTGAAGGAACAGCAGTAATCAAATTTATTGGAATGTTTTCAAAAGATGCTCTAGAAATTGCCATATCACGAGCATTGTAGGTTATGCCTTCATCTTGTTTAAATGATTGATCATGTTCCTCATCAACAATTATCATTCCTAATTTTTTAAATGGTAAAAATAATGAAGACCTTGCACCAATAATTATTTTTATTTTACCATTGGAAACGCCACTCCAAATTAATTCTTTCTTTTTTTTTGAAATACCTGAGTGCCAAACTGCGGGCTTAAAACCAAAATATTCTAAAAATTTTTGTTCAAACTGACTAGTTAAACCTATTTCTGGTAATAAAATTAATCCTTGAAAACTCTTCTCTATCAGTGGTTTTAATGCTTCAAAATAAACTAAAGTTTTTCCTGATCCAGTTGTGCCTTGTAAAACATGAACTCTAAATTTTTTATTTGAAACATTCATTTTTTTTAGAGATTTATTTTGATCACTAGACAGCTTGATTAAGTTTTGCTTAATTTTGCTTTCAAATATTTGATAAAGTTGAGTTTCTTTGTTCTCTACCGCATCACTACTTAAGAGCACTAACTTTAATGCCATACCTTTTGGGATAAGATTATATTCTGCAAACCAATTTAAAAAATTAATTGTATTTTTTTTTAATGGAGTAACGTCTAATTTCTTGATTATCTTTTTAGTCTTAAAATTTTTATTATTATTTTTTTCAAATTCGTCCCAAACAACACCAGTAATTTTTGATTTTCCAAAAGGTACCATTACATAATCTCCAACTTTAAGAGTTAAATTACTTTCATATGTAAATGGATAATTAAAAATATTTGGTACGAGAATCGGATATTTCATATTTTTATAATATGAAAAAAAATTAAGAGTGTATTGCTCTTTTATCTACTGATAAAGCAGCTTCTTTAACTGCTTCAGAAAACGTTGGATGAGCATGACAAGTTCGGGCGATATCTTCTGCACTTGCACCAAATTCCATTGCAACACCAATCTCTGCAATTAATTCTCCTGCATGAGGTCCAATTATATGTGCACCTAATACTTTATCTGTTTGCTCATCAGCTAAAATTTTAACAAAACCTTCTGCATCATCTATGGCCTTGGCTCTTGAATTGGCCATAAAAGAAAATTTCCCTACTTTATATTTTTTATTTAATTCTTTTAATTGTTCCTCAGTTTTACCGATTGATGCTACTTCTGGTGTTGTATAAACTACTCCTGGGATTGTATCGTAATTTACATGTCCTGATTGACCAACTATGTTTTCTGCAACTGCTATACCTTCGTCCTCCGCTTTATGTGCAAGCATTGGACCAACAATTACATCACCTATTGCATAAATATTTTCAACGTTAGTCTTAAAAATTTTATCAGTTTTAATTCTATTTCTTTCATCAAGATCTACTCCTACAGACTCTAAATTTAAACCATCAGTATTAGGTTTTCTGCCAACAGAGATTAAAACAACATCACACTCAAAATTATTTTTATTACCATCTTTATCTATTGTTGAAACCACTGCACCTGCTGCATTTTTTTTAATTGTTTCAACTTTATTTTGCATATTAAATTTCATACCCTGTTTTTTTAAAATTTTCATAAATTCAGAAGAGATTTCTTTATCCATTCCAGGGGTAATATGATCTAGAAATTCAACAACTTGCACCTCTGCTCCAAGTCTTGACCATACAGATCCCATCTCCAATCCTATATAGCCTCCTCCTACTACAACCATTTTCTTAGGCACCTTTTCTAACTTTAAAGCACCTGTTGATGAGACAATTGTTTTCTCATCTATTTCTATTCCTGGTAATGAAACTGGAACTGATCCTGTTGCAATAACTGTTTTTTCTGTTTGGATGATGGTTTCTTTATTTTTATCATCTTTTATTAAAATTTCATTTTTAGATTTAAAACTTCCGTGTCCTTTAAAGTAAGTAACTTTGTTTTTTTTCAAAAGAAACTCAACACCTTTTGTAAGAACGGTTACAGCTTTATCTTTGCTTTTCATCATTTTGTCTAAATTTAATTTTACTTCACCAACTTCAATACCTTTGTTTGCTAAACTTTTTACTTTGTGAAATTCTTCAGACAGATTAAGTAAGCTTTTTGATGGGATACAACCAACATTTAAACAAGTACCTCCCAAAGACCCTCTAGACTCTATACATGCAGTTTTTAATCCTAATTGAGCAAGTCTGATTGCGCACACATAACCACCTGGTCCACCTCCAATAACTACAGCTTGAAATTTTTCTGACATTAAATATCTAAAAACAACCTTCTAGGGTCTTCTAAATTTTCTTTAATCATTTTAAGGAAAGATACAGATTCTTTTCCATCAATAATTCTATGATCATATGATAATGCTAAATACATAATTGGTCTTATTTTGATTTCACCATCTACAACAATAGGTCTTTCTACTATATTATGCATTCCCAACACACCAGACTGAGGTAAATTTAGTATTGGTGTTGAAAGCATGGACCCATACACACCTCCATTACTTATTGTAAATGTTCCTCCCTGGAGATCTTCAATCGTTAGCTTTCCATCTCGCGCTTTTTCTGAAATTTCTTTAATATTTTTCTCAATATCAGCAAAGGATAATTCATCTGCATTTCTTAAAACTGGAACAACCAAGCCTTTATCTGTTCCAACAGCAAAACTAATGTTGTAATAATTTTTATATATTATCTCGTCACCATCAATTTCAGCATTAACTGCAGGGAAATTTTTTAAAGCAACTACACATGCTTTTACAAAGAAAGACATAAATCCTAATTTTATTCCATAACGAAATTGGAAATCCTCTTGATTTTCTTTCCTCATTTCCATTACACTACTCATATCAACTTCGTTAAATGTTGTTAAAAGAGCAGCATTCTCTTGAGCTTGCTTTAATCTTTTTGCAATAGTCTGTCTCAACCTAGTCATTTTTATTCGTTCTTCTTCACCATATTGAATTTTTCTTTCAGATGGTTTTGGATTTGCACCCATCAAACTTATTAAATCTCCTTTTAAAACTCTCCCATCTTTCCCTGAACCTTGAATTGAATTAATATCAATATTATTTTCAATTACTATTTTTCTCACTGCTGGAGACAAGGTTGTATTAACACTTCTTTGTGGAGCAACATCTGGTTTAACTTCCTCAGTTAAAACCAAAGGTTTCTCTTTGGGTTTTTCTTCAAATACTTTTGGTTCTTTTTTATTTGCATCTAATTTTATTACATTGCTCTCTGCAGGAAAAATTTCCTCTTTCTTAATTTCTTCACTGATTTTCGGCGCAGATTTAACCACTGTTCCACCTTCGGCTGATACAGAACCTAATAATGCTCCTACTTCAACGACTGATCCATCTTGTGAATTTATCTCTGTTAACACACCAGAAATTGGAGATGGTACTTCTAAGTTTACTTTGTCTGTCTCAAGTTCTACAATTGGTTCATCTGCTTCGACTGTATCACCTGCGTTTTTCAACCATTTTGCAACAGTCGCTTCTGTTATACTTTCACCTAGAACTGGGACTACTATTTTTTCACTCATTAAAATTAATCAAATACCTTATTAATTATTTCTTGTTGTTGAGAATTATGCCTTTTGGCATATCCTGTTGCAGGAGTTGCGTCTGGGCTTCTTCCTATATAAGAAATTTTATTATTATTAGCCTTTAAAGTGTCTAATGTCCATTGGATATAATCTCTAACTGAAAACCAAGCACCCATATTTTTTGGTTCTTCTTGACACCAAAAGAATTCGGCATTTTTAGAGTATGGTTTTAACTCCTTAACCAAAGCTTTTGCTGGAAATGGATACAATTGTTCAATTCTATACATCACTACATCGTCTCTTTTAAGCTTTTCTCTGGCGTCTAACAAATCAAAATATACTTTTCCAGAACAAAGAATTACTTTTCTTATTTTAGAACTTTCTTTTAGTTTAATAAATCCTTTAGAATTAGGATCTATAGCATGATCCCACAATACTCTATGGAAAGTATTTTTTTTGTTAAAATCTTCTAAATTTGAAACACAATACTTATTTCTTAATAATGATTTTGGTGTCATTATGATTAGTGGCTTTCTAAAACTCCTATGCATTTGTCTTCTTAAAGCATGAAAATAATTTGCTGGGGTTGTGCAGTTCATTACTTGCATATTATCGTTTGAGCATAGTTGTAAAAATCTTTCTAATCTTGCTGAAGAATGTTCTGGTCCTTGTCCTTCATATCCGTGAGGTAACAACATTACTATACCAGATGCTCTATTCCATTTTCTCTCACCAGATGCAATAAATTGATCAATTACTACTTGGGCTCCATTAGCAAAATCACCAAATTGCGCTTCCCAAAGAGTAAGAGTGTTTGGCTCTACTAAACTATAACCATATTCAAAACCTAAAACTGCAAGTTCAGATAAAAAACTATCTACTACCTCAAAGTGCTTTTGATTTTTAGAAATATTATTAAGAGGAATGTACCTAGAATTATCTATTTGATTTCTTAAAACAGAATGTCGTTGACTAAATGTTCCTCTTCCAGAGTCTTGTCCTACAAGTCTGACTGGATATCCCTCTTCCAGCAAAGATCCAAACGCTAAAGATTCAGCTGAAGACCAATCGATTCCAGTACCTTTTTCTATACTTTCTTTTCTAGCATTAAATATTTTAGAGATAGTCTTATGAATATTTTTTTCCTCAGGAATACTATTTATTTTATCTGAAATTATTTTTAATTTATTTTCATCAAAACCTGTTATGCCCCTTTTATCTTTACCTCTTTCAGGTTTATATCTTGACCATGTTCCTTCAAACCATTCTATTTTAGGTTTATAATCTTTTGCACTTTTATATTGTTCATCTAGTAAATCTTTAAACGATTTAACATTTTGATTTAATAATTCTTCAGTAATAGATTTTTCGTTTACTAATTTATTTCCATAAATTTTGTAAACACTGGGATGAGATCTAATTTTTTTATACATTAAAGGTTGAGTAAATGAAGGCTCATCTCCCTCATTGTGTCCAAATCTTCTATAACAAATTAAATCTACTACAACGTCTCTATTAAATTTTAATCGAAATTCTGTTGCTATTCTGGTTGCATAAACAACTGCTTCTGGATCATCACCATTAACATGAAGAATTGGAGCCTCTACCATTTTTGCAACATCAGATGGATAAGGTGAAGATCTAGCAAATCTCGGACTGGTAGTAAATCCTATCTGATTATTAACAATAATATGAATTGTTCCTCCAGTGTTGTGTCCTGGCAGTCCAGACATTGCAAAACATTCTGCCACAACTCCTTGGCCTGCAAAAGCTGCATCCCCATGAATAAGAATAGGTATAACTTTATTTCTCTCTCTATCTTTATGGAAAAATTGTTTAGCTCTCGTCTGCCCTAAAACAACTGGGTTAACAGCTTCTAAATGGGAAGGATTATCTGTTAAACTTACATGCACTGAGTTTCCATCAAATTCCCTATCTGATGATGCTCCAAGATGATATTTTACATCGCCAGCGCCATCTTCAGTATCAGAACTAAACTCACCTGCAAATTCATTAAAAATTCTTTTGTAAGATTTTTGTAAAACATTTGCCAAAACATTAAGTCTGCCTCTATGGGACATCCCTATTTTAACCTCTTTAATATTATTTTGACCACCAATTTTTATTATTTGTTCAAGAGCAGGTATTAAACTTTCACCACCATCTAAACCAAACCTTTTTGTTCCCACATACTTGGTAGCTAAAAATTTTTCAAATCCTTCTGCCTGTACTAATTTATTTAAAATTGCTTCTTTACCGTTTTTTGTAAATTGAAGTGCATTTTTATCTTGCTCTATTCTGTCTCTAAACCACTTTCTTTCAAGTGGGTTTGAAATATGCATGAACTCATAACCTATTTTTCCACAATAGGTCTTCTTCATAAACTTAAGTATTTCTCTTATATTTGCATGCTTACGATTAATTACACCATTTAGAAAAATTTTCTTATCGTAATTTTCTTTTTTAAAACCATAAAAATCTGGATGAAGTTCGTCTAAATACTCTGACTCTCTCATTTCTAAAGGATCAAGATCTGCTAACAAATGTCCTCTTAGTCTATATGCTCTAATTAATGCTACAGCACTTATTGAATCCTTATTTGAGTCAGCAAGTAATTGAAAATTAAATTTTTCTGAAGTGTCTAATTTGACATTATCAAAATCATTTTTATCTTGTTCTTCTATTTTTTTTTGTAATTCATCAATATCAATCTTTTTTTTAGTTGGTCCCCATGATGGACCATTAATTTCTTTTGCTATTACATTTAATTCTTCGCCAATTCCTTCAAAATAATTTGCCCAACTTTCTGGAAGATCAGCATCTTTATTAACAAACTTTAAATACATTTCTTCTATAAATGCACTATTAGATTTATTTAAAAATGAAGTTTTTTCAAAATCAAGATTTTTTGATGAAGACATCTTTTTAATTTAATATATCCCTCTAATATTTTTTTTCAATTAGACAGTTTATCAAATAAAGTTTTTCCAATAATTGATGGTGATTTAGCAACTGTAATACCACATTCTTCCATTTTTTTAATTTTATCTTCAGCTCCACCCTTGCCACCTGATATAATGGCACCAGCATGCCCCATTCTCCTCCCTGGAGGAGCAGTAATTCCAGCAATAAATCCAACTATTGGTTTTTTAATCTTATGATTTTTTATAAAGTCAGCCGCTTCTTCTTCGGCTGTTCCTCCAATTTCACCTATCATTAAAATAGATTCTGTTTCATCATCATTTAAAAATAAATCTAAACAATCTATAAAATTTGTTCCATTAATAGGATCACCACCAATACCAATACAAGTTGATTGACCAAGTCCATTTTCAGTTGTTTGGGCTACTGCTTCATAAGTCAATGTTCCTGACCTTGATACAATTCCAACACTTCCTCTTTTGTGAATACTTCCCGGCATAATCCCAATTTTACATTCATCTGGTGTGATTATTCCTGGACAATTAGGTCCTATTAATCTGCTACTAGATGCACTTAATTTTTGTCTGACCTTAAGCATATCCTGAACTGGAATTCCTTCAGTTATACAAACAATAAGTTCAATTGATGCATCAATAGCTTCAATGATTGCTGCTGCTGCAAATTTAGCAGGTACATAAATCATTGTAGCATCTGCTCCAACCTCTTCCTTAGCTTCGGCTACTGTATTAAATACTGGTCTATCTAAATGTATTTGACCTCCTTTATTTGGAGTAACACCACCAACTAAATTAGTTCCATATTCTATCGCTTGTTTAGAATGAAATTCACCGTGTTTTCCTGTGAATCCCTGACAAATTACTTTAGTATTTTTATTTACCAAAACCGACATTTTATTTTATCGCCTCAACAATTTTCTTAGCAGCATCATCTAAATTTTCTGCAGAAATTAATTTTAATCCAGAATTATCAAGAATTTCTTTTCCTTCCTTGAAATTTGTACCTGCCAATCTTACAACTAAAGGTACACTAATATTAATTTCTTTAGCTGCATCAACTACTCCTTGGGCAAGAACATCACATCTCATTATTCCTCCAAAAATATTAATTAAAATACCTTTAACATTTTTATCTGAAAGAATTATCTTTAATGCGGCAGATACTTTTTCTTTTGATGCACCACCGCCTACATCTAAAAAATTTGCTGGCTCTTTACCATACAATTTAATTATATCCATTGTTGCCATTGCTAATCCTGCCCCATTCACCATACAGCCAATACTTCCATCTAGCTTGATATACGCAAGATCATGCTTGCTAGCTTCTATCTCGGTAGGATCTTCCTCATTTAAATCTCTTAATTCAACAATTTCTGGATGCCTGAATAAAGCGTTAGAGTCGAAATTAACTTTTGCATCTAAACAAACAATTTTTTCCTCTTTTGTCAAAATTAATGGATTTACTTCAACCATGTTTGCATCAGTAGCTACAAACATTTTATATATTGATTTAATTAATGTTATTGCTTGTTTTTTTGCGTCTTCATTTAAATTAAAAATATTAATTATTTTTTCACAATCTGACTCAGAAATTTCATCACCCATATCAACTTTTGTGGTAATAATTTTTTCAGGTGAACTGCTTGCAACTTCTTCAATATCCATTCCTCCTTGGTCACTTGATATAAATGCAATTTTAGAACTTGACCTATCAACCAGGCACGATAAGTAAAATTCTTTATCTATATTTGATGATTCTTCTACGTATAATCTTTTTACCTCTCTACCTTCAGGGCCAGTTTGATGAGTAACTAGTGTTTTTCCAAGTAATTCTTTAGCTGCTACCGTTAGTTCCTCAATAGAGTTTAAAATTTTTACACCACCAGCTTTTCCTCTACCTCCAGCATGGATTTGTGCTTTAAGCACATATTTCTCAGTTTTGAGTACTTTTGCTTTTTGAATAAGTTCATCAACATTAAGCGCAAATACTCCTTCGGGAACTACAGCTCCATATTTTTTTAATATTTGTTTAGCTTGATGCTCGTGAATATTCATTATTATTTAGATAAATCAGGATCTATTTTAGATGCAGCTTCCCATAAAGCTTTTACAGCATCTATTGAATGCATAAATTCTTTTTTTTCTTTTTCATCTAAATCAATCTCTTCAATTTTTTCTACACCATCTTTTCCAATGACAACAGGAACACCTGCATAAACATTTTTCACACCATATTCTCCATTTAATTGTACAGCGCAGGGTAATAATTTTTTCTGATCATTTAAATACGCTTCTGCCATTTGAACACCTGAAGCTGCTGGTGCATAAAAAGCTGATCCTTTTTCTAAATATTTTACTATTTCTGCACCACCATCTCGCGTTCTTTGATTAATTTCCTCAATTCTTTCTGAAGAAATCTTTCCATTGTTTACAAGATCTAACAATGGTTTACCTGAAATTTTTGTAAATCTTGGCATAGGAACCATGGTGTCACCATGACCACCCATAACCATTGCCTCAATTTCTCTTACTGGCACATTTAGTTCTAATGATAAAAATAATTTAAATCTCGAACTATCTAAAATACCTGCCATACCAACAACTTTATTTGATGACAAACCTGAAAATTTTTGAAATGCCATAACCATGACATCTAAAGGATTGGTGATGCAGATCACAAAAGCGTTAGGAGCATTTTTCTTTACCCCTTCAGCAACTTGTTTAATAATTTTTAAATTTATTCCAAGAAGGTCATCTCGGCTCATTCCAGGTTTTCTTGGAACACCTGCTGTAATTATTATTACATCTGAATCTTTTATATCCTCATAGTTATCAGTTCCTGAAAACCTAACATTGAAACCATCTACAGATGAAGATTGTGCAATATCTAATGCTTTTCCTTTTGCAATACCGCTAGCTACGTCAAATAAAACTACTTCATCAACTAATTCTTTTGTTCCTATTAAATGTGCAAGAGTTCCACCTATTTGGCCTGCACCAATTAAAGATATTTTTGTCATTTATTTCCTTTATTTCATTGTTGGCATAACAAATTCTGCATTTGATCGGACACCTGAAGGCCATCTAGATGTTACTGTTTTAAGTTTAGTGTAAAATTTTATTCCTTCCATACCATGCATTCCGCTATCTCCAAATAATGATCTTTTCCAACCACCAAAACTATGAAATGCCATTGGAACTGGGATCGGCACGTTAATACCAACCATACCTACTTGAATTTTACTTGCAAAAGTTCTGCCTGCATCACCGTCTCTTGTATAAATACTAACTCCATTTCCGTACTCATGGTCGTTAATTAATTTTGCAGCTTCTTCAAAGGTTTTTACTCGAACAACTGATAAGACTGGACCAAATATTTCTTCTTTGTAAATTCTCATATCTTTATTTACATGATCAAATAAACATCCACCTATATAGAAACCATTTTCATAGCCTTGGAGTTTTAAACCTCTACCATCAACCACTAGCTTTGCGCCTTCCTCAACGCCTAAATCAACGTAGCTTGTAACTTTTTCTAAATGTTCTTTTGTAACTAAAGGTCCCATTTCTGATGCTTTATCCATTCCAGGACCAACTTTTAAAGCTTCAGCTTTTTTTGATAATCTTGATACAAGTTCATCACCGATGTCTCCAACCGCAACCGCAACTGATTGAGCCATGCATCTTTCTCCAGCTGAACCATAAGCAGCACCCATTAAACCGTTTACTGCACCATCTAAATCACAATCTGGCATTACAACTAAATGGTTTTTTGCTCCACCCAAAGCTTGAACTCTTTTTTCATTTTTAGCTGAATTTTCATAAATATATTTTGCAATAGGAGTAGATCCTACGAAACTAACAGCTTTGATATCTTTGTTTTCCAAAATTGCATCAACAGCTTCTTTATCTCCATTTATTACATTAAATACTCCTTCTGGAAGACCGGCCTCAGTAAGTAGTTCCGCCAATCTTATTGCGCAAGAAGGATCTTTTTCTGATGGTTTAAGAATAAAAGTGTTTCCACAAGCTATTGCTATTGGAAACATCCACATTGGTACCATAGCAGGAAAATTAAAAGGTGTAATACCTGCAACAACTCCTAATGGTTGTCTGATTGACCAACTATCAACATTGGTTCCAACATTTTCTGAAAACTCACCTTTTAATAAATGTGGTATTCCACAAGCAAATTCTACCACCTCAAGTCCTCTAGTTAAAGAGCCTCTTGCATCTTCATAGACTTTTCCATGTTCTGAAACTATTAACTTCGTTAATTCATCAGAATTTTTTTCAATTAATTCTTTAAATTTAAATATTATTCTAGCTCTTTGCAGAGGAGGTTTTAAAGACCAAGTTTCAAATGCTTTTTTTGCTACCTCAACAGCATTGTCTAGATCAGATTTTGAAGCAAGTCTTACCTCTGACTCTTGTTCCCCGGTTGCTGGGTTAAAAACTTTTCCTTTTTTATCTGAAGATCCCGGAATTATTTTACCGTTTACAAAGTGTTCTATTAATTTCATGAATACGGTGTTTTAGATCAAAAATATCGAATAGTCTATTTAAACATTAGCTGTTGCTAACATTTTTTTTATTTCAGCTATAGCTTTTGCTGGATTCAAGCCCTTAGGACATGCATTTGTACAATTTAATATTGTATGGCATCTATATAATTTTAATTCATCAGAAACTTTTTTTAATCTAGCTTTTCTCTCTTCATCTCTACTATCAATAATCCATCGATAAGCCTGTAGGAGAACTGCTGGACCTAAATATTTATCTCCATTCCACCAATAGCTTGGGCAAGATGTAGAACAACAAGCACACATAATGCATTCGTAAGCACCATCAAGTTTTGCTCTATCTTCTTTAGACTGATAAATTTCTGTTGTCTGTTTTGTTGATTTATTTTTTAACCAAGGTTCAATAGATTGATATTGTTTATATAAGCCATCTAAATCGCCAATCAAATCTCTTTTAACTTTTAAATGAGGTAGAGGATAAATATCAATGTCACCATCTATCTCTGCATGAGGAGTTGTACAAGCAAGTCCGTTTTTTCCTCCCATATTCATAGCACAAGAACCACAAACACCATGAGCACAAGATCTTCTATAGGCCAATGTAGGATCAATTTCGTTTTTAATTTTATTTAGAATATCCAGCACCTTAGATGGACAATTATCTATATCAACTTCGTATGTATCAATTCTAGGATTTTCTTCTGTCGATGGATCCCATCTATAAATATTTACTTTTCTTAAATTTTTAGATCCAGTTTTGTCTTTAAAATATTTGCCTTTTTTAACCTCTGAATTTTTAGGTAAACTTAGCTGAACCATTAATATACTCGCTCTTGTGGTGGAAAATATTGAACTTCATTTGTTAAAGTTGATTTGTGTACTGCTCTGTAACTAATCTTTGTATTTTTTCCATCACACCAAGCAAGAGTATGTTGCATAAATTTTTCGTCATCTCTTTTTGGATAATCATCTCTCGCATGAGCACCTCTGCTCTCTTTTCTATGATATGCAGACTCTACAGTAGTTACTGCTTGTCTTATTAAATTATCAAATTCTAATGTTTCAACTAAATCAGTATTAAATACTAAAGACCTGTCTTTAACTGAAATTGAGTCCATACCATCATAAGTTTTTTTAATCTCATCAACACCTTCTTTAAGATTTTTTTCTGTTCTAAAAACTGCACATTTCGACTGCATAGTTTTTTGCATTGAAAGTCTAAGTTCTGCAGTACTATTATTTCCTTGTGCATTTCTAAGTTTATCAAATCTATCTAAACATTTTTGTGTTTCTGACTCAGGAATTTCTTCATGTGGTGTTCCTGGTTTAACTAACTCAGCTGCTCTTTTTGCTGCTGCTCTTCCAAATACTACTAAATCAATTAAAGAGTTAGAACCAAGTCTATTTGCTCCGTGAACAGAGACACATGCCGCTTCTCCTATAGCCATTAAACCTGGAACAGTTTTTTCTGAGCCATTTACAGTTAATACTTCTGCTTTATAGTTTGTTGGAATCCCACCCATATTATAATGAACTGTTGGTACAACAGGAATTGGTTCTTTAGTTACATCTACATTTGCAAATAATCTTGCTGCATCAGTAATTCCAGGAAGCCTGCTTTCAATAATATCTTTATCTAAGTGACTTAGGTTCAAATGAACATGATCTTGATCTTTTCCAACACCTCTTCCCTCATTAATCTCAATAGACATAGATCTACTAACAACATCTCTTGATGCTAGATCTTTTGCATTTGGAGCATACCTTTCCATAAATCTTTCACCTTTAGAATTTGTAAGATAACCTCCTTCTCCTCGCGCACCTTCTGTTATTAAGGTACCGTGGCCATAAATTCCTGTTGGGTGAAATTGAACAAACTCCATATCCTGAAGCGGTAATCCAGCTCTTAAAACCATTGCATTGCCATCACCAGTGCAAGTATGTGCTGATGTTGCTGAATAATAAACTTTTCCATAACCACCAGTAGCAATAATTACTGTATGCGCTCTAAATCTATGAATTGTGCCATCATTTAAATTCCAAGCAATTAGACCTTTGCATTCTCCATTCTTCATCAACAAATCTAATGCAAAATATTCTATAAAAAATTCTGTATTATGCTTTAAAGCTTGTCCATATAATGTGTGTAAAATAGCATGTCCTGTTCTATCAGCTGCCGCGCAAGTTCTTTGGACTATTCCATTTCCATAATTTTTTGTCATTCCACCAAATGGTCTTTGATAAATTTTTCCCTCTTCAGTTCTACTAAATGGAACTCCATATTTCTCCAATTCTAAAACCGCTTTAGGTGCTTCTTTACAAAGGTATTCAATACTATCTTGATCACCTAACCAATCTGCACCTTTGACAGTATCATACATGTGCCATCTCCAATCATCTTCTCCCATATTTCCTAATGCTGCTGATATTCCACCTTGTGCAGCTGATGTATGACTTCTGGTAGGAAATACTTTTGAGATACAAGCTGTTTTTAAGCCAGCTTCACTAAGCCCTACTGCCGCTCTTAAACCTGATCCACCTGCACCAAGTACAACAACATCGTACTCATGGTCTATAATATTATATGCTTTCATGTATTTAAGTTAAAAATTACAATTATTGTAATTACCGGAATTGTTATAGCAAAAAAATTTAGTAATTTGTTTGCGGCATTTTTGGTTTTTTTATCGTTAATATAGTCTTCAAAAACCTCACTTATAGTCAAAGCTGAAAAAAAATAAGCAATTACTAAAAATAATCCAATTAGGAATTTAGATGGTTGTGTTGTTAAAAAATTCACTATTTCAAGATAACTTTTATCATAGATTTTTACTAAATTTATAATAAACCAAAGCATTAAAGGTAATAAGATTGCGGAACTAATTTTTAAGAATAACCATTTTTTTGTTACTGGAAGCATTATATTAATCCTCTGCCTATTAAATAAATTAAGATGGTTAAAACAATCGAACCAAAAATAACTAACAAACCTGTAATTTTTGTTGTTTGTAATTCAAATCCATAACCTAAATCCATAATCAAGTGTCTTACTTCACTTAACATTTGAAAACTAAATGACCAGGTTATTCCAATTAAAATAAATTTACCTAAAAAAGTTTCTAAAAAATTTTTAATAATTTGATAATTGCTTTCTCCTAGAAGCATTAATGCAAACCAAATACAAATTAATGTGATTGCAAAAAAATTTATTATTCCTGTAATTCTGTGTGAAATAGATACTAATGAAGAAATATGCCATTTATAAATCTGTATGTGTGGTGATAAAGGTCTGTTTTCCATATTTTATTTTGAATTAATAATTGTTTCAGCAATTTCAACAGAATTAAGTGCAGCACCTCTCAATAGGTTGTCTGATACAATCCACAAATTTAACGAATTTTTTTTAGTTTTGTCTTCCCTAATTCTAGATATATATGTCTCATCACTCCCAGCTGCTTCAAATGGTGTGCTATAACCTCCATTTTCTCTTTTATCAATAACCTCACAACCATCTGCTTTACTTAAAACATCTCTCACTTTTTCTAAAGTATATGGTTTTTCAAATTCTATATTTACAGACTCCGAATGAGATACTAAAACAGGAATTCTTACACATGTAGCTGTCAGTTCAATTGAGTCATCTAAGATTTTTTTTGTTTCATTTGTCATTTTTAATTCTTCTTTTGTATATCCATCATCAGCAAAAACATCGATATGTGGAATAATATTAAAAGCGATTTGTTTAGTAAAATTTTTTGACTCTATTTTTTTTCCATTTAAATATTGTTTAGTTTGATCAATTAATTCGTCCATTGGACTTTTGCCACCACCTGAAACAGATTGGTAAGTTGAAACTACAACTCTTTTAATTTTAAATAAATTATGTAGTGGTTTAAGTGCTATAACAAGTTGTGCTGTAGAACAATTTGGATTGGCAATAATATTTTTTTTCATATTTTTAATTTCTGCTGCATTCACTTGTGGAACGATCAATGGAACATCAGGATCCATCCTAAAAAAACTTGAATTATCTATTACAATTGTGTGCTTGGCAGCCTTTTCTGCAAATTTTTCAGCAATTTTTCCTCCTGCCGCAAAAAAAGTTATATCTGCTTTTGAAAAATCATATGTCTCTAAATTTTCAATAACATACTCTTTATCTCTAAAAGAGATTTTTTTTCCTTCACTTTTTTCTGAGGCAACCAAATATAGATTATCAAACTTGAAGTTTTTTTTATCAAATACCTCAAGAGTTTTCCTTCCAACATTTCCTGTTGCACCTACTATAGCTATGTTCATTTTAAAGTTGTTATACTAAATAAAAGGTAAATCGCAAACTTTACCACTGCAAATATCACCATTTATGCTTGCTTTTACGTTCTGGTCTATATTCCAATGCGATTTTTTCATCATAGCAATACCAATTACTTTTTTAAAATGAGGAGAATAACAGGCTGACCTTAATTCCCCAATGATTTTATTATTATCATCAGCTAGATCTAAAGATCCTGTTAAACTTATTTTGTCCAAATCTAACTTAACACCCATTAATTTTCTTTTTATACCTTCAGATTTTATTTTCTTTAATTTTTCTTTTCCTAAAAAAATAATATCAGTATCTATGTTTACATATTTATCAAAACCACATTCATAAGGATTATCTCCGTTATCCATATCATTGCCATGAGATAACAGTCCACTTTCGATTCGTTCTATTAAATTAGGGCACCCTGGTTTAATATTAAATTCTTTTCCAATTTCAAATAAATGATCATATAGTTTTAAGCCTGCTTCAGTATTTTGAACATATACTTCATAACCTCCTTGTTTAGACCATCCAGATTGTGCGATAAGGTGTTTTGCACCTCCAAATTCAAAATAATCAAAACCAAAAAATTTTAATTTTGTGATCTGTTCTCCAAATACTTTTTCCATCAATTGAAATGATTTTGGACCTTGTACAGCCATGATATCAACTTTTGGCTCTACGATTTTAACATCAAATTTATTTCCAATTGCTAATCCTTTTGCAAATAATATTACGTCCGTATCTGCAATAGAAATCCACCATTTATTTTCATTAATTCTTAAAACAACTGGATCATTAATTAATCCAGCATTATCATCTATTATTGGACAATAATAACATCTTCCATCTTTAGATTTTGATAAATCTCTACAAGTCATTAGCTGAACTAATTTTGCAGAATCTTTTCCTGAGATTTCTACCTGTCTTTCAGCTGCTACATCCCAAATTTGAACATGCTCTTTTAAATGATGATAAGAATCTTCAATTGAACCAAAGGCAGCTGGAAGCAACATATGGTTATAAATTGTATAAGCTGTAACACCCTGTTTCTCAATTCGAGAAGTATATGGTGTACCTCTAAGTCTTCTTGATTTTGCAATTAAAAAGTTCTTCATTTTTTCAAAAATTCTAAAACTTTGTCTCTCATTTCAAATGCTTTTTCAATCATAATCATATGGCCGCAACCCTCGATTATGTGCGTAGATGAGTTATTAATTAGACTAGAAAATTTTTTTCCAGCTTCTAGATTTACCATCTTATCTAGAGAACCAAAAATAAACATTGATGGAAATTCTATTAATTTAGCAGCATCAGAACCATTTTTGTAATTGTTACATGCAACAAGGTCCACCGCCAGTATGTCTCTTATGTCTCGAGGTGATTGTATTATTTTTTCTACTGGGTTACCACCAATAAATCTTTTTGAACCTTCATAACCCCACTTCATCATTAATTTAACAGCATCGGAGTCCCCATTTTTTGCTAGATCAATTAAATCTGGATGAACTGGCATCTTATTTGACCCTCCGATAAAAACTAACTTTTTTAATCTATTTTTATATTTGTGAGCATATTCAAGTATCTCCAAGCAACCTTGGGAATGACCAATTAAAATTAAATTATTTAAATTAAGTTTATTAAAAACCTGCTCCAACCAATCAGCTATTTTTTCAATACTATCTAAGCAAGGGCCATCAGAATTACCGTGCCCAGGTAAATCAATAGATAATACGTTAAAATTATTATTTGAAAAAAACTGTTCAGTTAGAGACCAAACAATATGCGAAAGACCACTTCCATGAAGAAATACTATTGTTTCTTTATTTTCATCAATACCCTGTCCTGCATCAGACGCATAAACATTTTTATTTTCCAATTGAAAATTCAAAAATTACCTAAACTTGTTTTCTTAATTCAAACTTTTGTATTTTTCCTGTCGAAGTTTTTGGCAAATCACAGAACACAACCTTTTTAGGAACTTTAAATCCCGCTAAAGTTTCTTTACAAAAATCAATTAATTCTTTTTCTGATACCGGCTTATCTTTAACCATTTCAATAAATGCACAAGGAACTTCTCCCCATTTTTCATCTGGTTTTGCAACAACTGCAGCAATAGAAACTGATGGGTGTTTAGAAAGTGTATTTTCTATTTCAATTGAAGAAATATTTTCTCCTCCAGAAATAATTATATCTTTTGATCTATCTTGTATTTTTACATAACCATCAGGATGCATTACAGCTAAATCACCACTATGAAACCATCCATCTTTCATAGCTTTATCAGTAGCATCTTTGTCTTTAAAGTAACCTTTCATTACGACATTCCCTCTAATCATAATTTCACCAATTGTTTTTCCATCTTTAGGAACTTCTTTCATTGTTTCTGGATCCAAAACAACGACACCTTCAGTATTTGGATATCTCACACCTTGCCTAGCCTTAATTTCATTTTGTTTTTCCTCATCGAAATTGTTCCATTCATCATTCCACGCACACTGAGTAACATGTCCATAAGTTTCAGTTAAACCGTATACATGCATAACCTCAAAACCTAATGCTCTCATTTTTTTGAAAATTATACTTGGTGGTGGCGCTCCAGCAGTCAAAACATAAACTTTTTGTTTTAATTTTTTTTTGTCACTTTCAGGAGCTTCTGTAATCATATTTAATACTATTGGGGCACCCCCAAAATGAGTTACTTCATATTTATCGATTAATTCAAAAATTTTTTTTATATCAATATTTCTTAAACAAATTGTCCTTCCGTTTAACATTGGAACTGTCCATGGATAACACCAACCATTACAATGAAACATTGGAACCACTGTTAAAAAATTTAATCTATTAGGCATGTTCCAAGCTACCGAACTTCCTGTAGACATTAAATATGCGCCTCTATGATGATAAACTACTCCTTTGGGATTTCCTGTAGTACCTGATGTATAGCTTAATGATATTGCTTGCCATTCATCCTCTGGCATTTGCCAATCGAAATTTTCATCACCTGTATTTAAAAAACTTTCATATTCTAAATCGCCAATTTTTTCTAATTTCGATTGATCAGCATTTTTATCATCTATATCAATTATTATAATTTTTTTATTTAAAGTTTTTAATGCTTTCTTGACTTCTCCATGTAATTGTCTATCAACTACTAGTACCTTTGCATCACTGTGATCTAAAATATATGAAATTGTATTTGCATCTAATCTTATATTAATTGTATTTAATACTGCACCTGCCATAGGTACTGAGTAATGTCCTTCAAAAATCTCTGGTGTATTAAAGGCTAAGAATGAAACAGTGTCTCCCTTTTTAATTCCAATTTTTGACAGTGCACTAGCAAATTTTACAGCTCTTTTGTAAACATCATTCCAAGTATATTTCCTATCTTCATAAATTATAGCTTCATAATTTGGATAAATTTCCCTTGCTCTTTTAAGAAACGTTAATGGGGTAAGTGGTACGTAGTTAGCTTTATTTTTATCTAAATTTGTCTCGTAATGATTCATTATTAGTTAAACTTAAAATTCATTATATTAGAACTTCCAGAAATAGCAGATTTGTAATGATACTCAGCTCTCGGCAATACCTTATCAAAATAAAATTTTGCTGTATTTATTTTATCACTGTAAAATTCTTTATTTTTTTCAAAATCACTAAAACTTACATCTAAAATTTTGATCCAAGCATAAGCAATTGAAACATATCCCAGACTTCTCAAATAATCATTTGCTGCAGCACTAACATCGTCTTTTTCGATTTTATGTTTATCCTTAATCCAGTCGGTAAACTTAGATAAAATATCTAAATAATGATTTAATTCTTTTGAAAATATTTTTACTTTTTCATTTTTACTATCACATTCAGATTTAATCATATCTAAAAACTTATTTATAACATCACCATTTTTATTTGATAATTTTCTAAATACTAAATCTGCTGCCTGAACAGAATTTGTTCCTTCATAGATTGGGGTAATACGATTATCTCTATATAATTGCTCTATTCCTTGGTCTTTAGTGTACCCATATCCACCATGTATTTGCATCGCGTCGTTCGTAATTTCCATAGCTAAATCTGTAAATAATGACTTAACAACTGGTGTCATCAATGAAACATAATCCAAAGCTTCTTGTTTAATCTTTTCATCAGGATGATAAAGACTCACCTCAGTTTGTTGTGATAACCAAAAACATAGAGCTCTTTCTCCTTCAATAATTGACTTCATATTAAGTAAAGATCTTCTAATATCCGCATGATCTATTATAAAGTCTGCACCATTTGTAGATTTTGAATTATTTGTTTTTCCTTGCTTTCTCTCTTTTGCATAAGCAAGTGAGTTCTGATACGCAATTTCAGAAATTCCTAAACCTTGAATGCCTACCACTATTCTCTCAAGGTTCATCATGGTAAACATAGCACTAAGACCTTTATCTTTGTTACCAATCATATAACCAGTTGCTTCATCAAAATTTAACACACATGTTGCTGAACCCTTTATTCCCATTTTACTCTCTATAGATCCTGTTGAAATTCCATTTCTTTGACCAACACTACCATCTTCATTTACAATAAATTTTGGTACTAAAAATAAACTAATTCCTTTAGTGCCCGCAGGAGAGTCTGTTGATCTTGCTAAAACTAAATGAATAATATTTTCAGTTAAGTCATGATCACCAGAAGTTATAAAAATCTTTTGACCACTAATTTTATAGGTGTCATCAGATTGTTTTACAGCTTTGGTTTTTAACAAACCTAAGTCTGTACCACAGACTGGTTCTGTTAAACACATAGTGCCACTCCATTTACCTTCGACGATCTTTGGTAAATATTTATCTTTAATTTCATCTGAAGCATGATGATTAATACAATTATAGGCACCAATACTAAGTTCACTATATAATTTAAATGACAAACTGGCTGAGGAAAGCATTTCATCAAAGAACGCGCTTACTGTTTTTGGCATTCCTTGGCCTCCATATTTGGGGTCACAAGACAATGACGTCCAACCATCTTCAATGTATTTCTGATATGCTTCTTTGTAACCCGGTGGTGTTCTGACAACACCATTTTCTAAAATTGCTGGATTTTCATCACCTGCTTTAGCAAGAGGTAAAATTAAATTTTGATTTATTTTAGCTGCTTCTTCTAAAATATCTTTAACAAGATCTGCACTCACCTCATTATATTTTTCAAGCTCATTATAATTTTTATTATCTCTTAATTTTTCAAAGAGAAACATCATGTCTTTTACTGGTGCGGTGTAACTTGGCATATTTAAAGCTTAGAATAATTCTACTTTTATTGCAATTTTGAAATTATCGCATCACCCATTACTGACGTCGAAGTCTCTTTCATACCCTCTGACATTATATCTTTGGTTCTTAACCCATCATTTAAAACATCTTGAACTGCTTTTTCTAAAATATCTGCTTCTTTATCAAGATCTAAAGAATATCTTAGTGCCATAGCAAAGCTCAAAATAGAAGCAATTGGATTTGCTATCCCTTTACCAGCTATATCTGGAGCTGACCCATGTATAGGCTCGTACATCGCTCTCATCTCACCATCTTTATTTTTTGCGCCTAAAGATGCTGATGGCAAAAGACCTAAAGATCCCGTTAACATTGAAGCTTGGTCCGACAACATATCTCCAAACAAATTATCTGTTACAATTACATCAAATTGTTTTGGGTTTCTTAAAAGCTGCATAGCACAATTGTCTGCTAACATATGACTTAATTCTACATCTTTGTATTCTTTTTCATGAAGTTCTTGGACTTCTTCTTTCCACAGTTGTCCCGCTTCCATCACATTTGATTTTTCACATGAAGTAACCTTGTTTGATCTTTTTCTAGCTAAATCAAAAGCAATCCTAGCTACTCTAGTAATTTCGCTAGTCGTATAAGTGTGTGTATTAATTCCTTTTCTTTCACCATTTTCAATTGGCTTAATTCCTCTAGGTTCACCAAAATATATTCCACCCGTTAACTCTCTTACTATCATTATATCTAGTCCTGAAACTACCTCTGGCTTTAGGGTTGAAGCATCTACTAATTGTTTAAAACAAATTGCAGGCCTTAAGTTAGCAAAAAGCTTTAATTCTTTTCTAAGTTTTAATAATGCTCTTTCTGGTTTTTTGGAAAATTCTAGGTTATCCCATGTAGGACCACCAACTGCTCCAAGCATAATTACTTCACTTTCTAGTGCTTTGTAAAAAACCTCATCAGTGATTGGTGTTCCATGTTTATCATAAGAACAACCACCAACTAGCTCCTGATCAATTTCAAAATCTAAAGATTTTTTATCATTAAACCAATTAATAATTTTTTTTACCTCAGCTATTACCTCTGGACCAATACCATCACCAGGAAGTAAAAGTATTTTTCTTTTTTTTAATTTAATCATTAAATACCCAAGGCTTTTCGTTTTTTAAATTTGTTTCAAACTTTTCTATTTTTTCTGATTTTTTTAGCGATAAAGCGATATCATCAAGTCCTTCTAACAAACATTTTTTCTTAAATGGATCAACTTCAAATTTTAGCTCATTATTTCCATAAACTATTTTTTCCTCTTGCAAATCAATAGAAATTTCTTCTTGTCTATTTGCATATTCAGATAGCTCTTTTATTTTTTCTTCTTCAAGGATTATAGGCAAAATTCCATTTTTAAAACAATTACTAAAAAAAATATCTGCATAACTTGAACTTATTACACAAGTAATTCCAAAATCTAATAAAGCCCAAGGAGCATGTTCTCTTGACGAACCACATCCAAAGTTTTTTCCAGCAATTAAAATTTTAGATTGATTAAATGGATCTTTGTTTAACACAAAATCATTTATTTCTTTGCCTTGATCATCGTATCTCATTTCAAAAAACAAATTTTTTCCGAGGCCAGTTCTTTTGATAGTTTTTAAAAACTGTTTTGGAATTATCATGTCTGTATCAATATTTACAATTGGTAAATAAGCTGGGATACTTTTTAATTTATTAAATTTTTGCATTTAATTTTGATACTTTCTGACATCATCTAAATTACCTGAAATTGCAGCTGCTGCAGCCATTCCTGGACTAACTAGATGGGTTCTACCACCTCTACCTTGTCTTCCCTCAAAATTTCTATTTGATGTAGAGGCGCATCTTTCTTCTGGTTTTAATTTATCAGCATTCATCGCTAAACACATAGAGCAACCTGGTTCTCTCCATTCAAACCCTGAGCTAACAAAAATTTTATCTAGTCCTTCTTGTTCTGCTTGTTCTTTAACTAAGCCTGAGCCCGGAACTACTATAGCATTAACATGCGATGATACTTTTTTATCTTTTAAGATCTTTGCTGCTTCTCTCAAATCTTCTATTCTGCCATTAGTACAACTACCAATAAATACTTTATCTATTTTTATATCTTTGGCTGCCATGTCAGGTTTTAAACCCATATACTTTAAAGATCTTTCAATTGAATTTTTTTTATCTTCATCAGTCTCATTCTTTGGATTTGGAACTTTTCCATCAATTGTTATTACATCTTGTGGTGACGTACCCCATGTAATCATAGGTAAAATTTCATTTGCATTAAGGCTAATTTCTTTATCAAAACTAGCATCAGAGTCTGTTCTTAAAGCTTCCCAATAGTTCAAAGCTTTATCCCAATTTTCACCTTTTGGAGACATTGGTTTTCCTTTTAAATATTCAAAAATTTTTTCATCTGGTGCAATTAATCCTGCTCTTGCACCACCTTCAATTGTCATATTGCAAATAGTCATTCTTTGCTCAACACTTAAAGATCTTATTAAATCTCCAGCATATTCCACAACGGATCCTGTTCCACCTGCTGTACCTATTTTTCCAATTATTTGAAGTATTACATCTTTAGAAGTAACTCCAAAAGGAAGCTCACCATTAACATTAATTCTAAAATTTTTAGCTTTCTTTTGAACTAGTGTTTGGGTCGCTAAAACATGCTCAACTTCTGAAGTTCCTATTCCAAATGCTAAAGCACCAAATGCTCCATGCGTTGCGGTATGACTGTCTCCACAAACAATAACTGTACCTGGTTGAGTAAAACCCTGCTCAGGTCCTATAATATGAACGATACCTTGCCTCTTATCATCCATACCAAATAACTGAACACCAAATTCTTTACAATTTACTTCTAAAGTATCTACTTGAATTTTTGACTCTTCATCTGAAATACCCTTTGATCTGTCAGTTGTTGGAACATTATGATCTGCAACTGCTAAAGTTAAATTTGGGTGTCTAACTTTTCTATTAGAATTTCTTAATCCTTCAAAAGCTTGGGGGCTTGTCACCTCATGAATTAAATGTCTATCTACAAAAAGTAAAGATGTGCCATCATCTTGTTGATCAACTAGATGATCGTTCCAAATTTTATCGTATAATGTTGTAGACATTGAAAAAAAAATTATTTTTTTTCTGTAGAGCTTTCTGATTTTTGTTCTTCTTTAGGAGCCACTGCTGATGGAGCCGCCTCTTCTTTAGGTGCTGCTTCTGCTTTAGGAGCTTCTTCTTTTGGTGCTTCTACTGCAGGAGCTACATTTTCCTCTGTAACTGTTTCTGGTTTTGCCTCGATATCAATACCAATTTTTTTTCTAATTTTTTCAGCAATCCTTGCTGATTTACCAGTTCTGTCTCTTAGATAGTAAAGTTTTGCTCTTCTTACTTTACCTGATCTAATAACCTTAATTGAATCAATTAAAGTTCCAAATAAAGGGAAAGTTCTCTCAACACCTTCTCCAAAGGAAATTTTTCTAACTGTAAAAGATGAGTTTAGGTCTCTGCTTTTTTTAGCAATACATACTCCCTCAAAATATTGAATTCTATCTTTTTTACCCTCGGTAATTCTCACACCAACCTTAACAACATCTCCAGGATAAAATTCTGGAATTTTTTTCTCTGAAAGAATTTTGTTAACGTTATACTGGTTTATTTCTTCAATTGTTTTCATGTTAATATTTATCAATTTAATTCTTCTTATATTTTTCCCATAAATCTGGTCTTCGGACGCGTGTTATAGCCTCAGATTGAGATAAACGCCAGTGTTTAATTTTATTATGATCACCTGATAATAGTACGTCTGGCACAGCTTTTTCCTCCCAAATTTGAGGTTTTGTATACTGAGGGTACTCTAGAAGACCATTTTCAAAGGTTTCATCTAATTTAGAGTTTTCATTTCCTAATACACCTGGCAGCAATCTTAAAATACTATCTATAACTACATATGCCGCTGACTCTCCGCCTGACAAAACATAATCTCCAATACTAATTTCCTCAATATTTCTTGTTGAAAGTATTCTTTCATCCACACCTTCAAAATGACCACAAATTAAAGACAGAGATTTTTCATTAGCTAGCTCTTTTGCTAAATTTTGATCAAATTTTTTTCCTTTTGGTGATAAGTATAAAATTCTCTCATTCTCATTTTTGTTTTCATCTAAAGACTTTGCAAGAACATCTGCTTTTAACAACATCCCTGAACCACCCCCATAAGGTGTGTCATCTACTGTTTTATGTTTGTCATCTGCTGCATCTCTTATGTTTACAACTTTAAGTTTCCATAAATTATTTGATAAAGCTTTTCCATAAAGTCCTTTAGATAAAGGACCAGGAAAAACCTCTGGATAAAGTGTAAACACTTGAGCTTGCCACATAAATAATCTTTAAATTATTTTTTTTCCTCTGCTGGAGCTTTTTCCTTGGGAGCTGCTTCTGCTGGAGCTTTTTCCTTGGGAGCTGCTTCTGCTGGAGTTTTTTCCTTTGGAGCTGCTTCTGCTGGAGCTGCTTCTGTTTTAGGAGCTTCTGCTGGAGCTGCTTCTGTTTTAGGAGCTTCTGCTGGAGCTGCTTCTGCTTTTGGAGCTTCTTTATTATCCTCTTCTTTTTTATTTCTCTCTTTTTTTGGCACTGCTTTATTTGGATTATTTCCATTTGCAGGCATAGGCATTAGTTCGTTCTCACCTAAAATTCTTGCCACTCTAGTTGTTGGTTGGGCTCCTTGACCAAGCCAATATTTAATTCTCTCAGCTTCTAGGCCCACTCTTTCTTTTTTCTCTTTTGGTAATAGAGGATTAAAGAAACCAACCTTTTCTATAAATCTTCCATCTCTTGCAAAACGACTGTCGGCAACAACAACTTTATAAACAGGACGTTTTTTTGTTCCACCTCTTGATAATCTTAATTTTAACATTTCTTCTCCTTTTTACTTTAATTGGTTAAATAGCTCTGGCGGTATACCTTTATCAGACATACCTTTCAGATTTCCTTTTGACATCTTTTTCATCATTTCAGACATCATTTTAAATTGCTTAAGCAATTTATTGATAGTGGCCGGATCTGTGCCAGAGCCATTAGCAATTCTTTTTTTTCTAGAACCATCTATTATTTTTGGGTTCTCTCTTTCTTTTTTTGTCATTGATAAAATAACAGCTTCATTTTTAGTAATTATACTTTCATCAATTCCCGCTGAGTCCATTTGGGATTTAATTTTAGAAACTCCTGGCATAAAAGACATAATTCCCTCAATACCACCCATTTTTTTCATTTGTCTTAATTGAGATAAATAATCTTCCATAGAAAATTGACCTTTTTTTAAATTTTCCTCTGCTTTTTTAAGATTTTCCTCTCCTAAATCTTGAGCCGCCTTTTCTACAAGGGATACGATATCTCCCATACCAAGTATTCTGTTTGCAATTCTGTCTGGATGGAATACTTCAAGATTATCTATTTTTTCTCCTATCCCTAAAAATTTAATTGGAACGTTTGAAACATATTTCATACTCACTGCGGCTCCACCTCTTGCATCACCATCAGCCCTAGTTAAAATAATTCCAGATAAATTAACTGTATTTTTAAATTCTTTTGCCACTGAGGCTGCAACTTGACCTGTTAAAGAGTCTGCAACTAAGAAGGTTTCTGTTGGATTAATGACAGCTTCAATTTGCTTAATCTCACTCATCATTTGTAAGTCGATTTGAGTTCTACCAGCAGTATCAAATAAAATTATTTCAGCTCCATTTAAATTAGCAGCACTTATTGCTCTTCTACAAATATCAGCAGGTTGCTGACCTTCTATAATAGGTAAAGTTAAAATATTATTTTGTTCTCCTAAAGATCTAAGTTGTTCTTGTGCAGCTGGTCTGTAAATATCTAGACTGACCATCATTACTTTTTTCTTTTTATTAGTTTCTAAAAATTTTGCTAATTTTGCTGTTGTTGTTGTTTTTCCAGAACCTTGTAACCCAACTAACATCATTGGCACAGGCGGTACTGCGTTTAAGTTTATCTCATTATTTGTTGCACCTAGTAAGTCTACAAGCTCATCGTAAACAATTTTAACAACCATATCCCCAGGAGAGGTAGACCTTATTATCTCTTGGCCTAATGCTTTTGGCTTAACTTTTTCAATAAAATCTTTTGCAACATCCAACGAGACATCTGCTTCAAGTAAGGCTTGCCTAATGCCTCTTAAACCTTCATCTACTTGAGCTTCATCAAGTGAAGGTGCCTTTTTCAGAGAAGAAAAAATTTCTTCAAATTTATTTGTTAAATTTTCAAACATATTTATTACGCATAGCATTAACGCACTAGTGGGCGAACCCTCGCTGACTAGTGTCGATCTCTTTGTTTCCAAAGACACCGCAAAGTTAATGTTTTTGCGGAAACGACAACAACCTATAATAGAGGTTCAAAAAGTCAATAAATAAGTTAAATATCTATTTATGGATATTAAAGCTTTTAAAATGGACGGTTTAGGTAATGATTTTGTCATCATAGATAATAGACAAACAATTACAAATTTGACGAAAGAGCAAATAATAAAGATTTGTGACAGAAAATTTATTGGGTGTGACCAACTAATATTGATTAAAAAAAATGATATTTCAGATGCTTCACTAGAATTTTATAATTCAGATGGAGGAATGTCTGGTGCGTGTGGAAATGGTACAAGATGTATTGCTGATTTATTAGGCAAAGAAAATAACAAAAAAGAAATTGTCTTAACAACTTTATCTGGCAAATTAAAATCAATTATTGTTGGAGAAAAAATGGTTTCAACAGAAATAGGTGTTGCAAAAACAAAATGGGATGAGATTCCATTGTCTAAAGAATTAAATACGAATAATTTAGGGATTAAAATTAATGACAAATATAATAACGAATTTTCTGGTGGAACTGCTGTAAATGTTGGAAACCCACATGTGGTTTTTTTTGTTGATAATAACAAAAATTTTGAAATTGAAAAAATTGGACCAAAAATTGAAACCCACTTTCTATTTCCAGAAAAATGTAATGTTACTTTAGCAACTGTTGTTAACAAAGAATTGATAAAAGTTAGAGTGTGGGAAAGAGGAGCTGGGCTTACCAAGGCTTGTGGAACTGCAGCTTGCGCAACAGCTTTTGCCGCAAAACAAAACGGACTGGTAAATGATAAAGTTGATATTGAATTTTCTACAGGTAGATTGACAATTTCAATTGATAAAAACAATAGTATTCATATGAAAGGACCAGTTTCAGATATTGAGGAGATAAATTTTAAAATTTAATGGGAATTTTTGAAAAATTTAAATCAGGTTTTAAAAAAAGTGCCTCAGCTTTTACAACGGGTTTAAGAGATATAGTTGTAAAAAAAGAGATTGATGACAAAACATTAGACAAAATTGAAGATTACTTAATTCAATCCGATGTTGGTATTGTTTCTGCTTCAGAAATAAGAGAAATAATTTCTCAAACAAAAATTGATCCCAATAAAGATTTAACCGACGAAATAAATAATATTTTAAAAAATTATATTATTACAATTATGAAACCTTTAGAAAATATTGAATTCTTCAAAAAAAAAGAAAAATTAAATGCAACATTAATTTCAGGTGTCAATGGTGTTGGAAAGACAACTACTATTGGAAAAATAAGCAAAATATTAAAGGGTAATGGAAATAAAGTAATGCTAGCTGCATCAGATACTTTTAGAGCAGCAGCTATAGAGCAACTAGAAAATTGGGCAAACAAAGTTGATGTTCAAATTACAAAATCATCTCAAGGCTCTGATCCTGCATCAGTCGCTTACAAGGCTATTGAGGAAGCATTAAACAATAATTTTAATCAAGTTTTAATTGATACTGCTGGAAGACTACAAAATAAAAAAAATTTGATGGAAGAATATAAAAAAATTGCAAACGTTACTAAAAAAATTGATCCTGATGCTCCACATGATGTTATTTTAGTTTTGGATGCAACTTCTGGCCAAAATGTAATTAATCAAGTTGAAGAATTTAATAAAATTATTCCAATAACTGGTCTTATTATGACAAAATTAGATGGCACAGCAAAAGGAGGTATTCTTTTAGCTGTTGCTAAAAAATATAAACTACCAATTATTGCACTTGGATTAGGTGAAAAAGAAGATGATTTACAAATTTTTGAGGCCGAAAAATTCGCAGAGGCATTTACTCAAATTAATTAATTAAGGTACTGGAAATTAAAGGTTTATAAAAACTACATTTGTAGTGTTCTTTAAATTCATAATGTCCACAATTTTTAGCTATCGAAGAAATAATAAAATCAAATTTTCCATTTATAGGATAAAGCTCTAACTTTTTTTCAACAATATCAAATTTAAAATTAGCTTTTAGACTTTTTACAGCACTAATCATCACCAGAGTTTTGTTATCTTTTAAAAGATAATATGCAAAATCATCTGGAAAAACTGGGAAATCATACTCTTGCAAAAAATATTTTGCTGTTTTGGGAAACCATTCATAGGAAATTAATGGCAAAGACTCTTTGGTCTTGTAGTTATAAATATAAAGATCTTTTGGAAAATCATTAATATAATTTGAATTTTCTCCTCGAGCTAAAACAGCTTTTTCACGAGTTTTAAAATATAATGCAAAATTTTCATCGTGCGAATTCATTTGATCAATATGAAAAAGGCTGTCTACAGATGCTAAATTTTCTTTGGCATTTGATAAATTATTTAAAGAAAAAAGAACAATAAAAAATAAGAAAAATTTTTTCATAAATTAACTTAAAAAAAAAATTTGAATTATCTTTGTTTAGATTATGGCTTAATTTAAACTATCAACAAACGATTTAAGAGCTAATACAAGTTTATCATCATATTCCATCATATGATCGTCATATTTTGTAAAATATGAATATTTAGGTTCACTTGCTAAATTAAAAATTTTTTTACCCATCCAAAATGGAACAATTTGATCAGCCTCACCATGCATTATTAATACTGGAATATTAATATTTTTAATTTTTTCATTATTTTCATACTTATCTTTTAAAATTAAACCTACTGGAATATATGGATAAAAATTTTTCGCAGCCTCAATCATTGATGTGAAGGGCGTTTCTAAGATTAATCCTGCAAAATTTTTATTCTGAGTAATTTCAGTAGCAATGCCAGTTCCTAATGACTCTCCATAAATAATTATATCTTCTTCTTTTAGACCTTTTTCTTTAAGCCAGTTTATTGCACTAGCACCATCTTTATAAAGACCCTCCTCACTTGGTTTTCCTTTATTGCCGCTAAACCCTCTCCATGCAATAATTAAAAAATTAACATCCATGTCTTTAAAATGATTTAACTTATGGATTCTGTTTTCAAGTGTCCCTGCATTTCCGTGAAAATAAACAATTGTTTTATAACTATTTAAATTTTTATTATGAAACCAGCCTAAAAGATTAATATTATCTGTTGTTTTGATAGTAACTTTTTCAATGTTAACTTCTAAATTATCTCCAGAATAATTATTCTCATCAGGATGATACATTAAATTTCTTTGAAAAAAGAATAAGAAAATTAAAACTATTAAGTAAATAGCAACAATACCAATAAATAATTCCAAAAAAAAATTCCTACGTTTTATTTTCATATTTTTTTCTATTTAATATTAAAAAAAATATATAAGAAATAATACTTAAGATTAAGAAAACTGAAAAAGCTGATTTAAAAGCAAATATTTCAGTGTGACCCATCCCTTTAACAATATCTATCACTAAGCCCATTAGCCATTGCATTATGAATGTTCCTGCAAATATTAATAAATTGAATGAAGTTAGTGCTTTACCAGCAGAATAACCTGAAAAAGAAAGGCCCACAGCTGGCTGTGTAACTGATAAAAAAATTGAACTTAAAATAAATAAAGTTATGTAAAAAGCCCCTGCTTTTGGCCCTAATAAAATTATCACTAACATTACAGAAAAACTAATTGGCAAACCTAATTTAAGTATTCTTTTAGCGCTAAATCCTATTACTGAAATTTTTGGTAAAAAATAACCCCATAAAAAAAAGGATACTAACATAGTTACATTGATCCAAAATAATCCTGTAGCGCTTTGTAGTGGTGTATAACCAGCAACTCTAGTCATCCATGGTCCTGCCCATAAAGTTTGTATAGCCATTAAGCCCCCATAATTAAATAAACCCATTGGAATTACACTTATAAAAAATCTATTTTTCCAAACTTCAGATAAGGTTCCTGTATTGCTTGGCTCTTCTGACTCTTTATTTTTAGTTAAATTCCATTTTGGAATGAAAAGTAACATTAAAAAAATACTAATTAAAATTAAGATAGCGATGCCGCCAAATATCCATCTCCATCCGAGACTAGGCAGTAAAAGTTGCACAGGCAATGTAGATGACAAAAAACCTAATGATGCAATCATTAGCATCCATGAGTTTGCTCTTTGTTGTTGATTTTCTGCATACCATATTCTGTAACCAGTTAATGGAGCCATTAAACAAGCACTAACACCTATGCCAATTAGAATTCGCGAAACTAACAATCCAGAAAAACTTTCAGCTAAAGCAAATGATCCTGTTCCAACTAATGCAATTAATAAAAAAGAAGAGACAATTTTTTTTGGTCCATATTTATCTAATAAATATCCAAGAGGTATTTGCATACAAGCAAAACCCAAGAAATAACCCCCAGCTAACAATCCTAAATCGGCTGCTAACAAATTAAATTCTGAGGTTAATACGGGGGAAAGCGTTGCAGTAATTGCACGCAACAAACATGATAAAAAATAACCAAATGCAAATACAAAAAAAACAACAATAGCCTGTTTTTTTGGTAAAATATAATTTTCCATTAATTAAAAGTTTAAAGATATATCTCTATGAACTGAATTACACCTTGCAACAAATTTAGCTTGTTCTTTAGTTAATCTGTTTTGAAGTCTAAGACCAATATTATGTTTGATAACATCATTATATTTAATTAATTCAGGCATCAAATTCTTATTAGCATCATCTCTCCATGAAACTTCTAAATTGAAAAGATTGAAAGTTTCTGAACTTACTTCAGTTAATTTTTGCTCATCCACCTCATCATTATCTATAATAGATATTAGGTCATCTAATTTATTTGCAAATTCTTCGGTTCCAGAAATTTCTCCTAGTTTTTCAAAAAGATTATCAATTACTGATATTGAGTTTTCGTAATTTTTATTATCAATATTATATTTTAATTCTTTTATTTCTGATGAAAGTTCTTTTAATTTTTCATTATCATTTATAAACATTACTATTTGATCCAGAGTTTCATAAGCTTCATCAACATTTTTTCTATACCTTTTTGTTCTTGTGTTTTTTGCTTTGTGCAGTATTTCAAACTCTCCATTTTTAGCTTTCCAACTTTCAGGAACTTTTTCTTGAAGTTCTTTAATTTCTAGTTCGTAATTCTCGATTTTTAATTCTAATTTATTTTTATTTGATAAGTTATCATCATCTAAATTTCTAATTTCAGCTTTTGTTTTTTTAATTTTCTGGTCTATTTTTCTAATTTTTTTCTCAATTTTTCTTACATTGAAATGCAAGTCCCTATAATCTTTTGTGAATAATTCATATTCTTCCTCTGTTTTTTGAAGTTTTTTAACAATAGCAAAAGTCCCAAGCGCATTATCAAAATGCTCTTCAAAAATATCTAATTTATCCATTGGAAGGTTTGTGGGAGTTAATTTCTGCATGTCTTTTATTGCATTAGTAATTCTTTGTTCTTCAGTGTTGTAAATCGCAAATTTGTACTCTTGTAAGCAATATTGTAACTTTGGATTCATCGGTGGTGGAGCGACGTTTGACGTTAAATATGTTCTTGCTGGTAGATAGTTTACTAATGATGGATAGAAACCAACAATTCCAAGACCTATTAATTGTAAAATAATGAATGGAACAACACCTTTCCAGATATTTAAAGTAGTAACAAGTTTTGAAGCTACACCTTTTAAGTAAAATAATGCAAAACCAAATGGTGGTGTTAAAAATGAGGTTTGTAAATTCACCCCAATCATTACACCAAGCCAAATTGCACTTACATTAGCTCCTGGTTCAGCTAATAATATTGGAGCAATGATAGGAACAACAACAACGGCTATTTCTATAAAATCAAGAAAGAAACCTAATAAAAAAATCACTGCCATTACAACAATAAACTGTGTCCAAAATCCCCCTGGTAAATCTTGAAGAAAATCTCTTACTAACTCTTCACCTCCAAAAGCTCTAAAACCAGAGGTTAACATTGCAGCACCTAATAAAATTATAAAAACCATTGAAGTTGTTACGCATGTTTCTGTAACAACTTCTCTTAAAACATTCTCAATTTTGTATGCTCTCCAAAAACTCCAAATTATTCCTATTAGAAAAGTAATTGTAAAAAATCCTGTGATAAAAATTGCTGTAAGATCTCTAGTTTCTATAGCCTTAATATTTAAATTATAATTCTTTGATAAAATATAAATTGGAATGACAGACAGAATTGCAATTATAATTGGATAATAAGCATCTTTTTTTCCTTTATGTAAACGATAACCAGCCATCATAGTTGCACCTATTGCTCCAATGGATCCAGCTTGATTAACAGTTGCAATACCTAAAAGTATAGAACCTAGAACTGCAAAAATTAAAGCAAGGGGAGGAATAATTACTATTAAAACTTTAATCCAAAATTTTGAGTCAAAATTTCCCTTAAATGGAACGGGAGGAGCTGCTTTGGGATTTAATCTTGCATACACAAATACATATAGCATATACAAACCAACCAATACTAAACCAGGCAATAGTGCTCCTAAAAACATATCTCCTGCAGAAGTAGAACCCACTCTAAATTCTCCTGGCATATTAAATTCACCAGTTAAAATTTTATAATCAGTCTGACGCATAGTATTTGCAACATCAGCTGCACTTGCCAATTGATCGGCAATAATAATTAATACAATTGAAGGAGGTATAATTTGCCCTAGAGTTCCTGATGAACAAACAATTCCACTTGCTAGACTTTTATCGTATTTATTATTAAGCATTGTGGGTAGTGATATTAATCCCATTGCTATTACTGTTGCGCCAACAATACCCGTGGTAGCTGCAAGTAACGCCCCAACAAAAATTACAGATATTCCTAAACCTCCAGGGATAGGTCCAAACAACTGCCCCATTGTAACTAAAAGATCTTCAGCGATTTTTGATTTTTGCAGCATGATCCCCATGAAAATAAATAAAGGAATTGCAATTAAAGTGTCAGTTTCTACATCCCAGTAGTTACTCCTAAAGTTTGTAATACCGGCGGTTAACCATTCTTTAGGGCCATCAACTGCAAAGTAAGCACTACTATCTCCAGCAAATAAATAACCAAAAAAAGCAGCTAGCCCGATTGAAATTATTGCTGACCCAGGTAATGCGAAAGCAACTGGAAACCCTGAAGCTAAAGCACCAATCATTATAATTACAAGTAAAGCTAAAAATAAATGTTCCATTATTTAATTTTTAAAAGTTTATGACTGCTACTCATGAAATAGCTTGTAAATTGAGTTAACATACTTACAGCAAAAACAGCTAAATAAACCGCCATTAAATAAAGTAAATATAATCCGTTTGAACCTTGCTGCGTAATTTCAAACGAAATTACTGGACCATTAATGATGCTAGCTTTGCCTCCCATGCCTAAAAAAATTACAATCAAACATAAAGGAATTCCTAGAATTAACGACCCAATTGCATTAGTCCATGCTTTTTTACGTTCACTAAAACCAGTATAAAGAACGTCAACTCTTACATGACCCTCGTGAATTAACGCATATGCGCTTGCAAATAAATAAAGGGCAGCATACCAAAAACGAACAAGATCACCCTGAAATGCTTGCTCATACTGAAATATAAATCTTGAAAGAACTATCAAAAATTCACTTCCAACAACTAAAACTGCTAACCAAATAAACCCTACAGATCTAGTGAAATAACCAATTACAAAAGAGGCTAATATTAAAGGAAAGTGAATATATGTAATTCTGAAAGCAGGTTTTACTAAATTAATTTTAACTTGCTCTCCAAAAATTGGCTCAACTAATTTTTCCACAACCATAAATGAGATTAAAAAATCTGCTACTCCAACAATTAATACTGCCCAGAAAGAAGATCTTACAACGTAGGCTGTAATTTTTGTTAAGATCTCAGAATCTGTTTGTAATGTTTGCTTTATAGACTTCAGAACAAAAAATATGACTCCTATGAAAGACACAAAATAAAATAGTAATTGAGTATATGATAAGTTTATTGCAAGCCCCTCTAAAGGCTTATTTAATTTTTTAAATCCAAATAATTCATAATGAGCAAATAGTTTTTTAACTCCTGGCCATTCAAACCAAACTGTTAAAACATTATTTATTAAAAAAACTAAAGTTAAAGCTAAGATAGAATAACTAAATATCCTTATTAAAATAGACAAGTTATTTTTCTCGACCATATTTACAATCTTTTAGTGATATATAAAAAGAGGGCCCATTAAAGGGCCCTCTAATATTAATTAGAATTAAATTATACTCCTAATGCTCTATTTCTTTGAGCAACATATGGCCCATCAGACAAGTTAGTCCAAGCACCAATTTCCTTACGACCTTTAACAAAGGCAGCATGTACTTTCTTAGCAAGAGCACTATGTTGTTGAACTTCGTCGAAAACTTCAGCAGCACCTTTAGCGAAAGCATCATAAACTTTATCGTTAAACTTCTCTAGTTTAACTCCACTTTCGTTAACTAATCGCGCTAGTGCAGCTCCATTTTTAGCATTGTATTCAGCCATTGTAGTTGTGTCAGCCCAATCACATGCAGTTTTAATAATTAACTGATCTGATTTTGACAAACTAGTAAACCAAGATTTGTTAACTCCACAAGCTAATGTAGATCCTGGTTCATGCATTCCTGGATAGTAATAATACTTAGCAGCTTCCTGGAACTTCATAGCTTCATCATTCCAAGGTCCTACCCATTCTGTTGCATCAATTGCACCTGACACAAGGTTTTCATAAATTTGTCCACCAGGAAGTGAAATTGGAGAACCGCCTAGTTTTCCAAGTACTTGTCCACCTAAACCAGGCATACGCATTTTTAAACCTTTAAAGTCATTCGCTGATCTAATTTTTTTGTTAAACCAACCACCCATTTGCACTCCAGTATTACCAGCAGCAAAACTTTGTGTTCCAAAATCATCAGTCAATTCATCCCACAACTCTTGTCCACCAGCAAATTTTAACCACGCATTCATTTCAGCATATGTGAAACCAAATGGAACGGCAGTAAAATATCCAAATGCAGGGTGTTTTTTAACCCAGTAGTAATCAGCACCATGATACATTTGAGAGTTACCAGATGCAACTTCATCAAATGAGTCAAATGCTTTTACCCTTTCGTTAGCAGCATAATAAGTAACTTGAATTCTACCGTCACTCATATCGCTTAATCTTTGAGCAAGTCTTTGTGCACCAGTTCCTAGGCCTGGAAAATCTCTAGGCCAAGTAGCTACCATAGAAGCTTCGACTCTTTCTTTGGCAACAGCTGGAGCAGATAAAGCAACAGCAGCAACACCAGTTGCAGCTGCAGTTTTAAAGAACTTACGTCTTGAAGGTGATCTAGAAACCTTCAATGATTTTTTTTCTTTAATCATTAGTATCTCCTCTTCTTTGTTAATTAACTGTACAGAGTAAATTACAAATGTACGTTTAAGTCTATATTAAAATAGCTTTAAAGTATTGTATTACAATCTGAGGTAGTAAATTTTGGATTAAATAAAATTATTTTTTGTCAAAAAAAGCTTCATAAATCATCATGAAGATTGCGATTGCCATCAATATATAAACTGGCAAAACATCGAAAAAACCAATCATAGTTGATCTAGTTAAAGTAGTAGCCAAGCCAATTAGAAATGCAGTCGCAAGTAAAGTTCCTAAAAATACAGTAAATTTTTGCATTTATTTATTACATTCCTTTTCTAGCCAATTAGCAACACCTAAAAATCTATGATCATCATATTTTGCACCAATCAATTGAACACCTAATGGCATTTTACCCTCTCCTTGTAAAAGTGGAAGAGAAATACATGGGGTTCCTAAATAAGACCATACTTTGTTGAATTCTGCAGAGCCAGTACTCTTCAAGCTTTTAGGAGCAACACCAGGACTAGAAGGTGATAATACCCCATGATAATCTTCAAATACTTCTTCATAAGATTCATAACTTCTTTTCATAAAATCTATGGCTTCTGCATACTCTTTTGCTGAATGTTTATTGCCTTTAACAATGGCATCTTGCATGGGTTTAGATAATTTTTTTTTATACTTTTTATAATATAATCCAAAATTGTTTGCTAAATCTGTTTCATGAATTATCTGATGATACTTATGAATGTCTTTAAAATAAGATGGAGTATCGAAAATTTCGATATTTTTTTTAAAAGATTTAATAAAATATTCAAAAGCTTCTCTAGATTTTTTTTCAACATTTTTCCAATGTTCTGTTTTATAAAAAATAAATTTTGGTTCAAACAGTGGTCCCTTTTTTGTTTCTTCAAGCATACTATCAGCTGAATAATAAACGGTTGCATTATCAAATTTATCTTTTTTAATTAAAACTTTTGCAAAGAGTGCTACATCCTCAACAGTTCTTCCAAATACACCTATATGATCTAATTTTTCTGAAGTTTTAAGCACTCCATTTCTTGAAATTAATCCGTAGGTTGGTTTGTAACCTACAACTCCACAGTAAGATGCAGGTCTAATTACTGAACCACCTGTTTGCGATCCTATTGATAAAGGTGCCATAAACGATGCAACAGCAGCAGCAGACCCGCTCGATGAACCACCTGGAGTTCTAGAGTAATCATATGGATTGGTTGTTTTAGCAGGACCAAGATAAGCTAATTCAGCTGTCGCAGTTTTGCCCATTACAATTGCACCAGCCGCTAAAAGCAAATCAATAATTTCTGCATTTTGTGAGTAAGATTTTCCTTTTCTAATAACTGTTCCACATTCTGTTGGCATATCAACTGTTCCAACAATATCTTTTACAGCTACAGGAATGCCATGCAAAGGTCCTGTGGGTTTTCCTGATCTTCTGTATTCATCAGCCTCTGAAGCTTTTTCAAGTAAAAGTTTTTTATCAAAATGTGCCCAAGCCTTAACATCTTTTTCAAATTTATTTATTCTTTCAATATACTTCTCACATACTTCCACTGAAGTGAGTTGAGCATCTTTTATTTTTGAAGCGATTTCTTCAACCTTTAAGGAAAAAATATCTATCATTTAATTTGCAAATAATGTTTCTGGCAACCATAGGGCTATTGCTGGAAACATGTACATTAAAAACATTGCAAAAATAACAATTGCTAAGAAAGGCATAATTCCTCTAAATATATCTAAAAGCTCAACATTGGTTTTTTGCACACCTTTTAAATAATATGCCGACATTGCCATCGGTGGAGTTAAAAAAGATGTTTGTAAATTTAATGCAATTAACATTGCAAAGAAGTACGGATTAACACCAAAAACTTCAAGCAAAGGTAAAAATATAGGTACAAAAATAATTAAAATTTCTGTCCATTCTAGAGGCCAACCTAAAAGAAAAATTATAATTTGTGTAATTACTAAAAATTGCCACGTTGAAATATTTATTGATGTGAAAAAATGCTCAAATATTTCATGTCCACCCAGATATGAAAATACAGATGAAAAAGTCCAAGAACCAATGAACAACCACATAATCATTGCAGTTGTTTTTGCAGTTAAAAATACTGACTCTTTAAAATTTTGCCATTTTAACGTTTTATAAAACCAAGATAGAATTAAAGCCCCAAATGCTCCTGCTGCTGCAGCTTCAGCTGGTGTAGCAATTCCAGCCAATATTGTTCCTAAAACTAACATAATTAATCCAAATAAAGGAACAAAAGAAACTAACACCTCTTTTAAAATCTCACCTGTTGGTGGGATATCTTCTTTCGGTGGTCTTGGTGCTATCGATGGGTTTAACCAAGCTCTTGTAACCGCATATGCAATATAAAGACCAGCTAATAAAAGTCCCGGAAAAATAGCTGCTGCAAAAAGTCTTAAAGGTGATAATTGAGCAATTACTGAATAGACAATTAACATAATACTTGGAGGGATTAAAATACCCAAACATCCACCAGAACAAATTATTCCTGAAGCAAATTTTTTATCATAACCAGCTTTTACCATCGCAGGCCAAGCTAGTAATCCCATTAAAGTAACAACCGCTCCTATGATTCCTGTTGCTGTAGAAAATAAAGTACAAGTAATCAAAGCAGCTACAGCCATCGATGCAGGAAGTCTATGAGCAGCTAATCTTATTGCAAAAAATAGTTTTGCAACTATTCCAGCTCTTTCAACCAGATATCCCATAAATAAAAATAATGGGACAGCTGTAAGAACATTATTATCCATAACTGTATAAGTATTTTGAACGAATAACTGAAAAATTCTGTTATCAAAAATATGCTCCATCATAGTAGCATCGTAATAAGCGTAATATCCAAAACCAATTCCCATTGCCATTAATGTGAAAGCTATCGGGAAACCTAAAAGCACTGCGAATAGAAATATGCCCATCATTAAAATTGCTACTTCTGGATTTGTGAGACTAAATAACATTATTTTTATCTTCCTCCTGCGATGTTCTCATTAACATTTGTTCCGTTTCTTCAGCAACAACCATTCTTGCTGGCCATTGTCCTGTTCTAATACAAATTAAAGATCTAAAAACTTCTGCAATTCCTTGAATTACCAACAAAGTTCCTGCAGCAGGTATCATAGTTTTAACCATATAAATTTGAATCTGCGCGGGACTACTCCAGCTAGTTTCTTTTATTTTCCAGGCCAAAGCTGCATATTCGTAACCATAAAAAGCTAAAGCAACTACACCAGGGAAAAAGAATATAAAATAAAGTATTAAATCAATCCAGGCCTGAGTTTTTTGACTAAATAGTCTATAAATTACATCTCCTCTTACATGAGCTTCTGTAGCCAAACAGTATGCACCTGACATCATCAGTATTGCGCCATACATCTGCATACTAAAATCAAAATTCCACAAAGTTGGCTTATTAAAAACGTAAGCCATCACAACTTCATAAACCGTGCCTCCCATTAAAATTACAATGCACCAGGAAAAAGCTTTTCCCATTGAAGTACTTAAAGTGTCTGCAAATTTAATGAAAGAATTCATCATAGAAAAGTATATTAAATTAAGCTAAAAAAAAAGGGGGTTTTAAACCCCCTTTTATAATAATTTTAAAGTTAATTAGATTTTAACTTTTTCAATTGGTCCAAACTCATTTTCATAAGCTAATTTGTAGTTCGGTTGATTCATCAACAGATACTTCATTGTTCTCTTAGCGTATGCTTTTTGTGAGTCTACTACTTTCTTAAAGAAAGCGTCCTTACCAGAAAACTCAGCAACGATTTTATCCCAACCTTTTAATTGTTCAGCTAAGATAGCGTCAGAAGTTTGGTAGACATTTACCTTATGCTCGTTCATCAACTTCGCTAAGTCAGCAGAATATCTCACTAACGCTTTGAAGTAGTTATCTGAGTTAGCAGCATAAGCAGCGTTCTTCAAGATAGCTTGATGAGCAGGTGAAAGGCTGTCAAATCTCTTTTTGTTTACCGGAACTTCAAACATTTCCTGAGATTGGTGGAAACTTCCTAAGTGGTAATGTTGAGAGACATCTTGCATTCCAAACTGTGAGTCTGATGTAGGGTTGTTAAACTCTGCAGCATCAATTAAACCAGTTTTCATAGCTGGCTGAATCTCACCACCTGGTAGTTGTCTTACAACCATTCCCATAGCGGTTAAAACGTTAGTCGCTAGACCAACAGTTCTATACTTCATACCTTTAACATCAGATACTTTTGTTACATTCTTTTTGAACCAACCAAAAGGTTGTGCAGGCATTGGCATATGAAACATACCGTAGTAGTTAAATCCAACACTTTTTACAGCTTCATCATATAAAGCTCTTCCTCCGCCATACTCTATCCATCCCATTACTTCTTGAGATGACATTCCATATGAAGGTCCAGTTCCAAAAAGTGATGCAGCTGGATTTTTTCCGTACCAGTATGCAGTCACCCAGTGACCCATATCTACTACTCCGGAACTTACCGCTTGACCAATTTCTGAAGTTTTAACAACAGCTCCAACTGGTTGAAGATCGATCTTCAACTCTCCGTTAGACATGTCGCTAACCATTTTTGCATAATCTCCTGCCATTTCAAAAAAGATATTAGCGCCTGAAGGCCAAGCTGCTTGCATCTTTAAAGTTAATGGAGCACCAAAAGCAACGTTAGGCATTGCTACAGCTGTTGCTGCTGCCGCACCAGTTGCCGCTGCTGCTTTGAAGAACTTTCTTCTTGAAGGAGTTTTTGAACCCTTCAATGATTTTTTGTTCTTAATCATTTTATTCTCCTCTAGTTAATTAACTGTAGAAAATAAAACATAGATTAAGATTAGAGTCTTTCTAAAAAGAGGTACAGATTGTCACAATAAAACCTTGGGTAGAAAATTTCAATTAATAGTTGATTTTAAATTAATTTATTATCTTCATAAACGCAGCATTTCTCCGCAGGTATATGAAGTTTAACATTCTGTGTTGGTATTTCAGTCTCTCTCGTAACTTTCGATTTAATTGTAAAATCTCCCATTTTGGCAGTGATTAATTTATAGTTTCCAAGATCCTCAACCTTTTCAACATTAACTTCAACTAAGTTTTCATTTTGATTTTGTGCAATTTTAATAAACTCAGATCTAATCCCTAGTTTAATATTTTTATTTTTTAAATTAGACAAATTTGTATTTGTTTTAATTAAGGTATTATTAATTTTTACACTATCATTTGAGGAAGCCTCACTTTCAAACAAATTCATAGCCGGTGATCCAATAAAGTATCCAACAAATGTTGTATTAGGTCTTTCAAAAAGTTCTTTGGGAGAACCCGTTTGAACCACCTCTCCTTCACTCATTACTATTATATTATCTGCAAAAGTCATCGCTTCGTTTTGATCGTGCGTAACATAAACTAATGTTGTTTTGTATTCCTCATTAATTTCTTTAAGATTTCTTCTTAATCTAAATTTTAAATCTGGATCAATAACGGTTAAAGGTTCATCCATTAAAACAGCAGCTACGTCCTCTCTTACAAGACCTCGTCCCAAAGATATTAATTGCTTTTGATCTGCTGTTAATTTTCTTGCAGGAGAATTTAAAAAAGATTTTAAATTTAAAGTTTCGGCAACTGAATTAACTCTTTCGTTAGTTTTACTTTTAGAAAAATCTCTACATTTAAGTGGAAATGCCAAATTTTCATAAACAGTCATTGTGTTGTAAATGACTGGAAATTGAAAAACTTGAGCAATATTTCTATCTTCTGTTTTTAAATCTGTAACATCTTTATTATCAAATAATATTCTTCCAGCAGAAGGTCTCACTAAGCCAGAAACAATATTAAGCATTGTTGTTTTTCCACATCCAGATGGACCTAAGATTGCATATCTATTTCCATTTTCCCATGTCATTGAGAAAGGATTCAAAGCATAAACTGGATTTGGATCATTTGGATTGTATGAGTGAGATATGTTGCTTAAATCAATTTTAGCCATTCAAACCCCCAAAAGGTGAAGATGCTAATTTCCCATCAGCATGAAACGCATATGCTCTATCAATTTTAAAATTAATTTTTACTTTATCGTGTATCTTAAAGTTAAGAACTTCTTCTATCGAAACTATAATTTTTGTATCTCCTCTTTTTAAATGTAGCAATGTTTCTGAACCACTAATTTCTGCAAGCTCAACTTCAAATTCGTGTCCGTTTTTGTTTAATTCAATATCAGAAGATCTTAATCCGATTTTTAAACCATCTTCGGTTAATTTAGATAAATGTTGTGGAGCCTCTACATCTATGCCTTCAAATCTAATCTGATTATCTGAAATTTTAGCTTCGATAATATTCATTGGTGGGTCATTAGAAATTTCTGCAACTTTTAAAGAGTTGGGGTTTTCAAATATTTCTTTTGCTGGACCAACTTGTAAGACCTTGCCTTCATCTAAAACTATAACTTCACCATTTAATTCCATAGTTTCTCTTGGGTCTGTAGTTGAATAAATTAAAATTGTTTCATCTGCTAAACCCTTAGAAAATAGGTTTTTAAACTCTTCTCTAAGTTGCTCTCTCAATTTGTAGTCTAAGTTAACTAGGGGCTCATCTAGCAATAATATTTTAGCGTTTTTGACTAAAGATCTTGCAAGCGAAACCCTTTGTTGCTGACCTCCAGAAAGCTCTTGGATCTTTCTTTTTTCATAACCTACTAAACCAACAGACTTCAAGGCATCCATTACTTTTTCATTAATAATACTTTGATCTATTTTTCTTTGTTTCAAAGGAAAGGCTATGTTTTCAAAAACATTTAAATGAGGATAGTTTATAAATTGTTGATAAACCATTGCTACATTTCTATCCCAGACAGGGACTTTTAAAAAATTTTTACCATCAAATTCAATTTCACCACTATCTGGTGTTATAAGACCAGCTATTGTTTTTAGTAGAGTTGTTTTTCCTGATAACGTTCTTCCTAGAATTGTATATAGATTTCCTTCTTTAAAATTAAAAGATACTTCGTTTAAATGATATTGATCATCAGGTTTATAAGATAAATTGTTAGCAACTAAATCCATTATTTGATAGCTCCTGATAAATTTCCTTTTGATAAATATCGTTCAACTATGAACGCAACAATAATTAATGGTGCTACTGAAACTAAAGCTGACGCTGATAAACTCCACCAAGGAGTTACCGATGAATTTAATGCAACAATTTTAACTGGCAACAATTGAACTTCTGTAAAAGTTAAAATAAAAGCAAAGAAAAAATCAATCCATCCAAAAATTATACAAAACATTCCAGCTACAATTAATCCTGGTATTGAATTTGGTAGCACCACTTTTAAAAATGCTTGATAAGGATTACAACCATCAATTAAGGCTGTCTCGTCAATTTCTCTTGGAACTTTATTAAAAAAGTCGACCATAATCCAAACTGCTATTGGCATTAATAAAACAATGTAAACTACAATTAACCCCGTTAGGCTATCTAATAAATTTATCGAACTTAAAAATAAGAAAAATGGAATTGATAAAACAATTGGAGGCATAATTCTTTGGGAAATAAAGAAAAAAGTAATATCATTATTTTTTACAAAACCTGCCTTGAATGTATATCTTGATAGTGCATATGCAGACAATGTTCCAAGAATAATGCTAATTAAACTTGCCGTACAAGTTACAAACAAACTATTAAAATAAGGTTCAATTATATCCACACCTCCTTTGGCTGGCGATTTAATTAAAACCTTCCACCCTTCTAAATTAGGTTCAAAATCTACCCATGGAATATATGTTACGCCACCGTTAACAGACTGAAAGTCTTTAAATGATGTTGTTAAAGCCCAAAGAAAAGGCGCTACGACAAATACTGTCCAAACAACAATAAAGAAATATTTTAAAAAAATATATAATTTATTCATACTCTACTCTTTCAATAAAACTTTAGTTAGGACTTTTGCTATTATTGTTAAACTTATGATCATTATTATTAAGTAGGTGAATGACATTGAAGCTGCATAACCCATCTGAAATTCTCTTAGCCCTTTTATAAAAATATAAAAACTTGAAGTTTCGGTTGAAGTTCCTGGACCACCGGAAGTTAAAACGTAAACTGTATCCATTATCTTTGAAGCCTCAATTAACCTTATAATTATTGCTCCAATGGATATAGGGGCCATCAATGGAAATGTTACATAAATAAATTTTCTGACTGGACTAGCGCCATCAATCGCAGCGGCCAAAAATGGTTCTTTAGGCAATGATAATAAGCCTGCTAACAAAAGCAGAAACATAAAAGGTGTCCATTGCCATACCTCAACTATAATTACTGTAAATTTTGCGATAACTGGGTCTGTCAACCACTTGGGAGCTACACCAAAAACTGATAACAAATCATTTACTGGTCCAAGAGACTCATGAAAAAAAGTTCTCCAAATAACTGTCATGATCACCGGGGTTGTCATCATTGGAACTAAAAAAAGAACTCTAAAAAACCTTTTAAATTTAATATCTTTCCAAACCATATGTGCCAGTGCAAAACCAATCACGTATTGTAAAATAACTGTTGTAACTGATAAAAAACTCAATCTAAAAAATGATTCCCAGAATCTAGGGTCGTCAGTAAATAATCTTATGTAATTTTCTAAACCTATGTAATCTAAACCAGGATTATAACTATTCCATCCTGACAAACTTAATCTAACTACGAAAATAATTGGAAAAATTAATATTCCTATCAACACAAATAAACCTGGAAACAGAAAGAAATATTTATGCTTAAAATTCATTTATATAAAAAGGATTATATTATTTTTGTAATATGTGGCCATTTAAATTAATGGCCACATAAAGTATTTTAAAATTATAGCTTGTTGTCTTCCATTTTGACACCAACAGCATAGGCATCTTGCACTGCTTTTTTACCTACTCTGCTTACAATTGCTTCCCACTCCTTAGCAACTTCGTCTAAAGCTTCTTGAGGAGATAATTGTCCTGCTAAAGCTTTTGAAGTTCCCGTAGCAACAGCACTTGTAAATTCAAATACACCTGGAACTCTTAGAGGGAAAACTCTGTTATTACTTTTTTCCATATCTAAAAGTGTTTGGGTGTAACTATTAGCAATCTCAGGATCCCAACCCATACTATTAATATAAATGTTAGGGTCAAAGTCTGAGTTTTTAAATGGGTTAACACCAAATCTTCCAATAGCTAAATCAGCTTGGTGGTTTGCACCATTAGAAAAGAAGCAAAGATAATCAAATGCCATATCTTTTACTTTACTTTTCTTAGCAACACCTACAGCCCAACCCCAAACAATGTAAGGAGCTTGGTTGTATTGGTTTTCCCAGCTATTAGATACTCTGTTCCAAACTTTATCGGCGCCTGGAAGTGGAGCTGCACCAACTTTATTTTTAATTGGGCTATCATCTTGCATCGCTGCAATAAATGCATCATCCCAAGAGAAACTAAATAAAGTTTGTCCACCACCAAATGATCCGATTTCATCACCTAGACCAAAGTTAGTTCCTCCTGGAGGAACATATTTAGTAGCTTCAACCCAATCAGTTAATGCTTCAACAAATCCTGGGTTATTGATGTTTGGCTTCATAGTTTCTAAATCAAAAAAGAAACCACCTGGAGTTCTAGGGTTTTTAGCATAAGCAACTGATCTGCTGAAAAAAGCTGCAAACATTAAGTCATCTTTTTTCATAACTTCAGCTGAACCATATTCTTTTTCACCATCTCCATCCCAATCCCAATCATTGAAATATTTAGCCATTTGAGCGTATTCTTTCCAAGTTTTTGGAACTCTTAACTCATTACCTGTGTCAGCTTTATATTTCTTCTGCATTTCTGGATTATCAATGACATCTTTTCTATATTTTAGATAATGTCTGTCACCATCAACTGGGTATTGATACATAGTTCCATCCCAAGATGATACACCCATATGAGATTTGGTTACGTCTTTCATCTCAGGTGAGTTCATATACTTCTTAGGAACTGGTGCTAAATATCTTTTCCAGTCATTGATGAAGTTAGAAAATCCAAACACAACATCGTAAGGAGCTTGTCCAGCTTGGAAAGGAACCATTGCTTTTGAGTACAAATCACCTGCTGGTGTATGTGTAACTTCAACTTTTGCGCCAGTTAATTTCTCAAACTGTTCAGCGTGTAAAGCTGTTGGCTCTCCCATTACTGGAATTGCGTGTGTGTTTATTTTAAGAGTTTTTCCTTTGTAATTTTTCTTAGACATCTTCTCATAAGAACAGTCACCAGGAATATCTCCTGTAGCTTTGATATGTGGAAACTGATCGCTCCACTTATCAGCATATGCCATAGGACTAAATATCATTAAACTTGATATAATAGCCGTCAAGCAAGTTTTCATTAGTTTCATTATTACCTCTCTCTTCCTTTACTTAATTACGGAACTAAAACAGCTCGTCCCTTAACTTTACCGTCGTTAAGATCATGGAGCGCTTTATTAGCATCGTCCAATTTATATTCTTGCATGGATAGCTTAACTTTTCCTCTATCAGCTAACTCCATCAATTCATACAACTCAGACCACGTTCCCACTAAATTTCCTACGATTGTTTTCTCGGAAATAATTAAATCAACTGCTAATGATTTAATTTCTTCGCCATATCCAACAATGTAGTAAAAACCGCCATTAGAAGTCATTTGAATTCCCATGGCAGTAGATCCTTTTTCACCAACGAAATCGATAACAGCTTCTGAACCTTTTCCCTTAGTTAGTTCTTGAACTTTTTCAATTTCGTTTCCATCAATTAAAACTCCGTGATCGCCACCAAGTTCCATTGCATGTTTTAAAGCTGCTTCAGATTTTTCAACTATAATAATATCAGCAGCACACATTGCTTTCAAACATTGAATAGCAATATGTCCTAAACCTCCAGCACCAATTATTGTACAGCTTTGACCTGGCAATAAATGTCTAGTAGCTTTTTTAACAACTCTATAAGCTGTAAGACCTGCATCTGAAAAAGGTGCAACATCTTTAGGTGCTAAAACTTTTGGAAGCTTAATTAAATTTCTAACACTCGTTTTTAATAGCTCTGAATATCCTCCTTCTTTAATACTTAATCCAGGAAATGCTCCGGCAGCAGCATGCATATCATTACCTCTTCTACAATCTAAACAAGTACCGCCCGTTCCTGAAATTAATGGGTGTAAAATAACTGGGTCACCTTTTTTATATTCTGTAACATCCTTACCTACAT